>CAIPTQ010000140.1 GCA_903868035.1 uncultured Phycisphaerales bacterium | reverse complement strand
TTCGTCTGATGGCCGCCTGCTCTGGTGATTCATGATTTCTGAGGGCATTTTGGATTTAGCCCGCAAGGCGCGGGCCGCCGCGAGCGGGGAGGCGGACCCGGCGGCGGCGCGGGAGGAGTCGCCGTTGCGGGCGGAGATTTTCGGCATCGAGCAACTGGAGGTGCATGCCAAGGTCATTGCCGGGTGGCACAAGCTGGCGCCGATTCCGCGGCATGACAAGCTGCTGAGCCGGCTGGCCGACAACGAGGAGGTGCTGCTGGACGCCTACGAACAGGTGAGCGCCATCGTGACCAAGGGGCAGGCGGTCTCGCCCGGCGGCGAGTGGCTGATCGACAATTTTTACCTGATTGAAGAGCAAATCCGGACGGCGCGGCGGCATTTGCCCCGGACGTACAGCCGACAGTTGCCGCAGTTGCGCAACGGCCCGGCGGCGGGATTTCCGCGGGTGTATCACATTGCGCTGGATCTGATCGCGCATCTGGACGGCCGGATCGACGTGGAAAGCGTGACCAAGTTCATCGCCGCGTATCAGGACATCCACGCGCTGCGGATCGGCGAGTTGTGGGCGGTGCCGATCATGCTGCGGCTGGCGCTGATTGAAAATACGCGGCGCATCGCGGCGCGGATCGCCCTGGGGCTCAAGGATCGGGTGCTGGCGGAGGGGTGGGCGCTGCGGCTTATTGAGACGGCGGAACGGGAGCCGGCGAATTTGATATTGATCCTGGCGGACATGGCGCGCTCGAATCCCCCGCTGAGCACGGCCTTTGTGGCGGAATTTTCGCGGCACATGCAGGGCAAGAGCCCGTCCCTGAGCATCGCCCTGCAATGGATCGAACACCGGCTGGCGGAACAGGGGCAAAGCGTGGAGGAGCGGGTACATCTGGAGGCGCAGCAACAAGCGGCCAATCAGGTCTCGATCGGCAACAGCATTGCGAGCCTGCGGGTGCTGGGGGCGATTGATTGGCGCGAGTTTGTCGAGGGCCTGAGCGTCGTGGAACAGACGCTGCGGCGCGATCCGGCGGGCGTCTATGCCGCGATGGATTTCGCCACGCGCGACCGCTACCGGCACGCGGTGGAAAATGTCGCCAAGCACAGCGCGTATTCCGAGGAGGATGTGGCGCGGCACGTGCTGGCGCTGGCCATCCGGGGCGCGGCGGAACTCGGTTCCGCCCAGCGCACGGCGCATGTCGGCTTTTACCTGGCGGACAAGGGCCTGCCGGCGCTGGAGAAGCTGGCCCAGGCCCGGTTGCCGGTCAGTCGCACGATCCGGCGCTTCATCTGTCATTACCCGTTGACGTTATATCTGGGGTTGATGGGCGTGCTCACGGCGGTGTTTTCCGCCGGACTGCTCTGGTGTGCCGCAGCAGGGGGCGTGACAAGGTTGGGACTGGCGGGTCTGGCTCCACTGATCTTTTTGGCGATGAGCCAGTTGGCGGTGACACTGGTGAACTGGTTGGAGTCGCTGATCATGCCGCCGCGGATGATGCCGCGGATGGATTTTGCACAGGGTATTCCGCGGGAATATCCGGCGATGGTGGTGATTCCCACGATGCTGGCCGATCCGGCAGGCGCCGAAAGTTTGCTCGAACGGCTGGAGGTGCATTATCTGTCCAATCGTGACGACCGCTTGTATTTTGCGTTGTTGACGGATTTCAAGGATGCCCCGCGGGAAACGATGCCGGAAGATGCGGCGGCATTGCAGGCGGCGCGTGAAGGCATCCAGCGGCTCAACCAGCGGTATGGTTCGGCGGCGCGCCAGCCGTTTTTCCTGTTTCATCGTCCGCGGCGCTGGTGCCCCGCGGAGGGAAAATGGCTGGGCTACGAGCGCAAGCGCGGAAAACTGACGGAATTCAATGCGGTGCTGCGCGGCGGCCCGGGCGACCGGTTTCTGGTGATTGAGGGGGACCGGAAAACCCTGCCCGCGATACGATTCGTGATCACACTGGATACGGATACCGAACTGCCGCGGGATGCGGCCCGCAAATTGGTCGCCACCATGGCCCATCCGTTGATGCAGGCCCAATTCGACACCCGGACGGGATTGATCCGGGCGGGGTACGCCATTCTGCAACCGCGCGTGGCGGTCAGCCTGCCCAACTCCGGCCGCTCCTGGTTCGTCAAGCTGCTTTCCGGCGACTCCGGCATAGATCCGTATACGCGCGTCGTGTCGGATCTCTATCAGGACCTGTTTCAGGAAGGCTCGTTCATCGGCAAAGGCATCTATGATGTGGAGGCGTTCGAGAAAATCCTGGGCCGCCGGTTGCCCGAGAACCGCATTCTCAGTCATGACCTGTTGGAGGGGTGTTACGCGCGGGCGGGGCTGGTGAGCGACATTCAACTGTACGAGGATCATCCGTGGGATTTCCGGGCGGACGTGCGGCGCCGGCATCGCTGGATACGCGGGGATTGGCAGATCGCCTCCTGGATCTTGCCGCGGGTGCCCGGGCCTGATGGACAACGGGTGTGGAATCCGCTGTCCCGGTTGTCCCGCTGGAAGATTTTCGACAATCTGCGGCGCAGCCTGGTGGCGCCGGCACTGCTGCTATTGTTATTGCTGGGGTGGACGCTGGCCGCGCCGGCGTTCTGGACGATGGTGGTGCTGGCGGTGTATCTCACGCCGGTGCTGCTGGCGTCCCTGGGGCAACTGGCGTGCCCGCCCCGGGAATGCACCCTGGGCGTACACCTGCATGCGGCGGGGCTGGCGGTGTTGCGCCACCTGGGCCAGATGGCGCTGGGGCTGGTATTCCTGCCGTATGAAGCGCTGTACGACCTGGATGCGATCCTCCGCACGCTGGCCCGCGTGTATGTCACGCACCGGAACCTGCTGGAATGGGAAACCGCCGGCGATGTCCAACGCCGGACGCGCAACCACATCGGCGGGTACTTCAACGGCATGGCCACGGTGCCGCTGCTGGCGCTGGGCGTCATGGCGCTCATGACGCGGTTTCGGCCGGAGGTGGATGTATCGGCACCGTTTTTGGCGTTGTGGACATTGTCGCCGGCCGCCGCGTGGTTGATCAGCCAGCCGCTGACGCGCAAGGCGGCGCATTTGAATGAAGAACAGCGCCAATTGCTGCGGGTGGTGGCGCGCCGGACCTGGAGTTTCTTTGATACGTTCATCGGGGCCGAGGACCACCATCTGCCGCCGGACAACTATCAGGAGCATCCGCTCGCCGTGACGGCGCACCGGACCTCACCGACGAACATCGGCCTGGGGATACTATCCACCCTGGCGGCGTATGACTTTGGCTACATTCCCGCCGGCGAGTTGATCGACCGGACGGGCAACACGCTGCGGACGATGGAATCCATGACGCGCCATCGGGGCCACTTTTACAACTGGTATGACACGCGCACGCTGGCGCCGCTGCCGCCGTTATATGTTTCGACCGTCGATAGCGGGAACCTGGCGGGCCTGCTGCTGACGTTCCGGCAGGGCATCCTGGAAGTGCCGGCGCAACCGATGGTGGGCGTGCGGTCCCTGGAGGCTGTGGGCGACATGGTGCTGGTGTTGGCCGAACAGATCCGGCGGCGGCAGAAGGAAGCGGAAGAGGGCGGTGAAAAGCAGATGCTCAGCGGCCTGGCGGGCGATAGCGCGTGGCTGCTGGAGGAAATCGAGCTGGCCCCGCATTCCCTCTCCGCGACGGCGCTGCTGTTGGAGCGGCTCCTGTCGCGGGCGACAAAAATCGTGCAACTGCTTGCGGCGGCGCCCGATGAGGAGCTCCGCTGGGCGTGCGGCGCGCTGGCCCAGCAATGCCGTGCGTTGCGTGACGAGGTCCTCTTCCTGGCGCCCTGGGTGCAATTGCCGGCGCCGCCGGAGAAGGTCTGGACAACTGGGAACGGGGCACCGGAGCGGCTGCTGCGCCTGCAAGACTTCAGGGAAAAATTCCGCCAACTGGACCGGCTGCCGACCGTGCATGCCGTGGCGGGTTTGCAGGTCACGCTGTTGCCCCTGTTGGACGAACTGCTGGAGGAGATGGCCCCGTCCGAGGCGACGGCGGGCCCGGCGCTGGAATGGCTGAGGCAACTGCGCGGGGCGCTGGCGGACGCCGCGGATCGGGCGCGGCAGCGCTGCACCGCCTGTGAAACACTGGCGGCGCGCAGCGAGGCGCTGGCGCAGATGGATTTCCAGTTTCTGTATGACAAGTCCCGCGAACAACTGGCGATCGGGTGCAATGTGACGGAACGCCGGCGGGACGCCAGCTTTTACGATCTGCTGGCCTCCGAGTCGCGGCTGGCCAGTTTTGTGGCCATTGCCCAGGGCCAGTTGCCGCAGGAAACCTGGTTTGCGCTGGGGCGGAACCTGACGTCCACGGGCGGGCGGACGGCCCTGCTCTCCTGGAGCGGGTCGATGTTTGAGTATCTCATGCCCCTGCTGGTGATGCCCACCTACGACCAGACGCTGCTGGACCATACGTACCGGGCGGTGGTGGCGCGGCAGATCCACTATGGCCATGAGCGCGGCGTGCCGTGGGGAATTTCCGAATCCGGCTACAACATGACCGACGCGCACCTGAACTATCAATACCGCGCTTTTGGCATTCCGGGCCTGGGGTACAAGCGCGGGCTGACGGATGACCTGGTGGTGGCGCCGTATGCGACGGTGATGGCGCTGCTGGTCGATCCGGAAGCCGCATGCCGGAACCTCGAGCGCCTGGCCGCCGAGGGCATGCTGGGGCGGTATGGCTTCTATGAGGCGGTGGACTACACGCCGATCCGCGTGCCCAAGGGTCAGAGCCGCGTGGTGGTGCGTTCGTTCATGTCGCACCATGCGGGGATGAGTTTTCTGGCCCTGGCCTACCACATGCTGGGCCGCCCGATGCAGCGCCGGTTTCTGGCGGATCCCTGTTTCAAGGCCACGGAGCTGTTGCTGCAGGAGCGGGTGCCCAGGGCCGCGCCGGTGCATCCGCACGTCGCGGAAGCCCAGGCCTCCGCGAGCCGCAACCTCGGGGCCGAGACGCTGATTCGGGTGGTGAATACCCCGGACACGGTGACGCCGGAAATACATTTGCTGTCCAACGGGCGCTACCATGTCATGATCAGCAATGCGGGGGGCGGGTACAGCCGCTGGAAGGATTTGGCCGTCACGCGCTGGCGCGAGGATCCCACGCGGGATTGCTGGGGGAGCTACTGCTATATCCGCGATGGGGAGCGGCGTGTCTTCTGGTCGGCGACGCATCAGCCCACCTTGAAAACGCCGGCGTCGTATGAGGCGGTGTTCCAGCAGGCGCGGGCCGAGTTCCGCCGGCAGGACGGCGACATCGATACGCATACGGAGATTGCCGTTTCGCCGGAGGATGATATCGAACTGCGGCGCGTCACGCTGACCAACCGCGCGCGCCGGCGGCGCACGGTGGACGTCACCAGTTATGCCGAAGTGGTCATCGCCACGTCCACGGCCGATTCGGCGCACCCGGCGTTCAGCAATCTCTTTGTGCAGACGGAAATCGTCCCCCACCACCGGGCGATCTTGTGTACCCGCCGGCCGCGCTCCGCGCCCGAGCGCCCGCCCTGGATGCTCCACCTGATGGCCGTTCAGGGCACGGTGACGGGCAATACGTCCTATGAGACGGATCGGGGCCAGTTCATTGGGCGGGGGCGGACGGTCGAGGCTCCGGCGGCCATGGAGCAGGCGCAGCTCTCGGATTCCCAGGGCGCGGTGCTCGACCCGATCGTGGCGATCCGCCAATCTCTTGTGCTGGAACCCGGCGAGAGCGCCAAGGTGGTCATGGTCACCGGCATTGCCGACACGCAGGAAACGGCGCGGGCGTTGATTGAGAAGTACCGGGATCCGCGCCTGGCCGAGCGCGTTTTTGAGATGGCCTGGACGCATAGCCAGGTCACCTTGCGCCAGCTCAACGCGACCGAGGCGGATGCCCAGCTTTTTGCACGCCTGGCCGGCGCCGTGGTTCATCCCCATCGGCAGTTTCGCGCCGAGCCGGCGCTGCTGGCCAAGAACCGGCGCGGCCAATCCGGGCTGTGGGGTTACAGCATCTCGGGGGATTTGCCCATCGTGCTGCTGCGCATTGGCGACCAGGCGAACATTGAATTGGTCCGCCAGATGGCCCAGGCGCATGCATATTGGCGGATCAAGGGCCTGGCCGTGGACCTGATCATCTGGAACGAGGATCACTCGGGTTATCGCCAGGCGCTGCAGGATCAGATCATCGGCCTGATCAGCGCGGGGCCCGAAGCGCATTCGATCGACCGGCCCGGGGGCATCTTCGTGCGCCGCGCCGATCAGATTTCGGAAGAGGACCGCATTTTGATGCAGGCGGTGGCGCGCGTGATCATCACGGATTCCGCAGGGACTTTTGCCGAGCAGGTCGAAACACGCTCCCGGCCCAGTCCCAATATGCCGCGGCTGGCGCCGGGTCGCCGGCGGAATGCGGAGCCTTCTGCGGCCGCGTTGCCGGTGAAAGATTTGGTGTTTTTCAACGGCCTGGGCGGCTTTGCCCCCGATGGCAAGGAATACATCATCACCACAGACCGCAAACGGGTCACCCCCGCGCCGTGGGTCAATGTGCTGGCGAACGCCAAGTTTGGCACGGTGGTGTCGGAGAGCGGGAGCGCCTACACGTGGCTGCAGAATGCGCACGAATGCCGCCTGACACCTTGGTCCAACGATCCCGTCAGTGACGGGTGCGGCGAGGCGTTTTACATCCGGGATGAGGAAACCGGCGCCTTCTGGTCGCCCGCGCCCCTGCCGGCGCGGGGGAACACGCCGTATGTCACGCGGCACGGCCTGGGCTACAGCGTCTTTGAACACACGGAACAGGGGATTCGCTCCGAGCTTGCGGTGTATGTCGCGGTCGACGCGCCGGTCAAGTTTGCGGTGCTCAAAATCACCAATCAATCCGACCGGGCGCGGCAGCTTGCGGTGGCCGGCTATTGGGAGTGGGTGCTGGGCGAATTGCGCTCTCAATCGCTGATGCATGTGGTGACGGAAGTCGATGCCCGCACCGGCGCCGTACTGGCGCGGAATCCATACAACGCGGAATGTGGGGAGATGGTGGCGTTTGTCGACGTGAACGATCCGGGACGGTCCTTCACCGGTGATCGCGCGGAATTTCTGGGGCGCAACGGCACGCCGGCCAATCCCGCGGCCCTGGGGCGGAGCAAGTTGTCCGGAAGAATCGGGGCGGGGCTGGATCCGTGCGCCGCCCTCCTGCTGCCCCTGGAACTGGCCGATGGCCAGCAGCGGGAAGTGGTGTTTATTTTCGGCGCCGGACAGAATCTTGAGGAGGCGCGGCGCCTCATTCAGCGCTTTCGCAGTTCCCAGGCGGCGCGCAAGGCCCGGGATGCGGTCACGAATTACTGGGCCCAGACGCTCGGCGCGGTGCAGGTGGAAACGCCCGATCCCTCCGTCAACATCCTGGCCAATGGCTGGTTGTTGTATCAGACGCTGGCGTGCCGAATGTGGGCGCGGAGCGGCTTTTACCAGTCGGGCGGAGCCTACGGCTTTCGCGATCAGTTGCAGGATGCGATGGCGCTGGTCCATGCCGAGCCGGGGTTGCTGCGCGAGCACTTATTACGTTGCGCGGCACATCAGTTCCGCGAAGGGGATGTGCAGCATTGGTGGCATCCGCCCGGCAACCGCGGCGTGCGGACGCATTTTTCCGATGATTTTCTCTGGCTGCCGCTGGCCACGTGCCGCTATGTGGCGGCCATCGGCGACACGGGCGTGCTGGACGAACGCGTACCCTATCTCGAAGGCCGCCCGGTCAAGGCCGAGGAGGATGCGTACTACGATCTTCCCGCGCGCTCGCAGGCGACGGCCACGCTGTACGAGCATTGTGTGGCGGCTATCGAGAATGGCCTGAAATTCGGCGCCCACGGGCTGCCGCTGATGGGGTGTGGCGATTGGAACGACGGCATGAATCTCGTCGGCGCGCAGGGCCAGGGGGAGAGCGTGTGGCTGGCGTTTTTCCAATTTTACATTTTGGGGCAGTTTGCCGAACTGGCGCGGCGGCGCGGCGATGCGGCCTTCGCCGAGCGCTGCACGACGCAGGCGGCGCGCCTGCAGGAGAATATCGAGCTTCACGGCTGGGATGGCCAGTGGTATCGCCGGGCGTTTTTTGACAATGGGGAGCCGCTGGGCTCGGCGGGCAATCCGGAATGCCAGATTGATTCCTTGCCACAGAGCTGGTCCGTCATTGCGGGGGCGGGAGACCCGCAACGCCGCGTCCAGGCGATGGCGGCCGTCGATGCCCGCCTGGTGCGGCGCGATGCGGGAATCATCCAGCTTTTCACGCCGCCGTTTGACAAATCGTCGCTCAACCCGGGATATATCAAGGGCTATGTACCGGGGGTGCGCGAGAATGGCGGCCAGTACACGCATGCGGCCATCTGGACGACGATGGCGTTCGCCCTGCTGGGGGATCATGTCCGGGCCTGGGAACTCCTGGCGATGATCAATCCGGTGAATCGCGGCGGAAATGAACAGGGCATCGCCACCTATAAGGTGGAGCCTTACATCGTTGCCGCCGATGTGTATGCGGTGCCGCCGCACACAGGCCGGGGTGGATGGACATGGTATACGGGCTCGGCGGGATGGATGTATCAACTGATTGTCGAGACACTCCTGGGCCTGACGCGCGAGCCCGAACGTCTGCGTCTGAACCCGCGCTTGCCGGGCTCCTGGGACGGCTTTAAGTTGCGGTATCGGTATCGTGAGACTTTATATCATATCTCCATCACCCAGGCCGCCGAGGGCGTGGCGCGGACGGTGGCCGATGGCGTGGACTGCCCCAATCAGTGGATTGGGTTGGTAAACGACGGGGTGGTTCATCATGTGGATATCTATTGCCCAATGAATGGGGACGCCCCGCGTACCAACAAGATTCGCGCCGTAGCAAGTCCTCCAGAGTTACCCTCGCCTGCACCAACGGCGGGATTTCATCCTCGCGCTTGAACAACGCGATCTGCAACTCTCTGATCTTATTCCGCGGCAGTTCGTCCCCCGCCGTTTCGATGAAGTAGTTGATCCGCGGGTCTTCCTGCCCGATGTTGATGGGCGCCACGTACGCCACGGTCGCATTCACGTCATCGGGGTTGTAGCACTTGTAAAACAGCGCTGTTTGCCCGCCCTTACTGGCGCCCGTCGCCACCCATTGGCCCGGGTACGGGGAGCAGCTTCGCGTGGGCCGCTTCCATCATGAGGAAGAACGCCTGGGCTTCGGGGGAGATGCCGGGCTTGTCGAAGGTGGGGGCGGTGGAGGTGTCCTGGACGAAGCCGGCGGGGTCGATTTTGGCGCGGGCGGCGGTGCGCATTTTATCGGCGGCGGGGAGGTAGGATTTATCGAGCCAGCCGCCGCGGACGGATTCGTAGATGGAGTAGGCGAGCATTTGGGCGGTGTTGGATTCGAGGAAGGTTTTGGGGTCGTCGATGATGTCGTGGAACATGCCGGTGGCATCCTGGTGGGCGAGGCAGCCGTCGAGGAGGTCCTTGAGGTGGGCGATCAGCCCGGGGCGGCCGGGGTGATTGGCGGGCAGGTAGCGGATGACGCGGGTGATGCCCGCGGCGGCCCAGCCGTTGCCGGAGCCCCAGGCGGCCTTGCGGTCGAAGCGGCTGGCGGCTTCGTTCCATTTGTGGGCGAGGAGTTTGGTTTCGGGAATCCAGAGGCGCTTCCAGTGGCCTTCGACCTGGGCGACGGCCTGGTCGTACTTGCCGGCATAGGCGAGGAAGGGGGGCGAGGTGTGGAAGGAGTCGGACCAGACGGTGGTGGCGGTGTGGTAGATGGTGCCATCGGCGGCGTGGGGGGCTTTGGTGAGGGTCCAGTCGAGCATGGTATCGGCGGCTTTGCGGAGGGCGGGGTCCTTGGTGACGTCGGCGGCATGCCAGAGGGCTTCGCCGAACATGAGGGGATCGACGGGGGCACCGCCGACGCCGGCGGCCAGGCCATCGCGGGTGGGGTAGATGATACTGGCGCGGGCGAGGGCGATGACGGTTTCGTCGTCGCCGGCTTCGAGGAAGGCGGTGCCGACGGCGCCTTGTTCCCAGCTTTTGCGTTGGAAGGCGAGGGCGGCGGCTTTGGCTTTGCGGTAGAGGGGGTCCTGGAGGAGGGATTGGGCGAGGGGGGAGGCGGCGGGTTGGGATTGCGCGGGGGCGATGACGGGGACGTCGTCGTTGGGGATGGGATAGCGGGAGAGCCAGGCGGGTCTTTCGATGTACTGAAGGTATTGGGGATCGGAGCTGACGTTGCGGAGGTCCATTTCGGCGGCGTGTCTGAGGCGGACCGCATTTTCCGCCTGCGTGTCGGTTGGGGTTTCGGCGGGAGCGGAGGCGGTCTGGGCGTACGTCAAGGCGGGACAAAGCACAATAGCGGCAAGAAGTGCGAGAATGACCGGGCGATGGCGGGACATGGAGACCTCCGGATGAAATGGAGTGTGGGAACCATTATCGGCGGGCGGCGGGGGGATGCAATGGGTGGGGGGATTCGTGGTATAATCCGTTGGTTCAATGATGCACGGGAGACTGATCGTGGAAATTGGACACATGCTTGCCGATGGCATTGAACCTGAGGGATTCCTGATCCTGGGCTGTGCGTTCCTTGTGCCCGCGCTGCTGGTGGTTGTCATTGAGTGGCTCGTATTGAGATTTGTGTGCGGGAGCCCGAGAAGAGCCTTCGCGGCCTCCTTCGTGGCGAACTTGGCCTCGGCACTGGCGGGCATCGTGTTGATGATGCTGTTCCTGGCGGGGTGGCGCTGGATACCCCAGGAACTTGACCGGTATTACACGGCAAATCGGATTTTCGCCCTCGTGCGGTATGCGGGTTATTTCCTGTTGTCGGTGGGAGTGGAGTACGTCGTGGTGCGGTGGATGTTCCTGTCGCAGGAGGGGGTGAAACGGTTAGGGCGAGGTGTGCTGGTGGGCAATTTGATTACCTATGCCCTGATCTGTCCGCTGCTCTTCTGGGCGACGAGACCGCGACAGGATCTGACAGACCTGCGATCCGACTCGGCATGGTGTGCGGATAGCACGACCACGATCTTGTACCTGGATCCCGCGACCGGATACCTCATGAAGACCGATCCACGACGGGGGCACACCGAAACGGTGCTCGCGCGGCACATGACGGACTATCAAATACGTCCGGACCTGCACTCGGGATTGTTCCTCGACGGAGAGAAACTCTGGCGGTTTGAAGGCGAGAAGGTGACCGAAGTCGCGACGCTGGAATCCATCGACAGGCGAGGTGTTCCGATGATCTCCCAAGTGGCGATGAGTCCCTCGGGACGGCAGGTGGCCTACACGGTGCCCATCAAGAGGAAAAATGACGCGGGGTTTGAATACGAGGCGGGGCGGCGACTGATGATCTTCGATACCGCGACCGCTCAAGATCATCCGGTGAAGAGTTCGCTGGAGGACAAGTCCGACGCGCCGGCATTGGTGTGGACGCAGCAGGAGGCCGTCATAGTGGCAAGTCCGTATTGGGAAAAGGAAATCAAGCAGTTGACACTAACGCCGACTCATGGCGCTGCCGACGAGAAGACGTGGGCGGAGGATATGCTCGCGGAACAAATGTTCGGCACGTTTGGCACGTATAATCGCCCTTGGTCGCATCACGAATTCGAAGTGGCCGCCGATGAAACTCCTCAGCTTCGTGCGGCTCTGCACAACTTCTTTGGGCAGAGTCTGCTCCTGTGGCGTGGCGTGAATCATGAAGGCCTCGCCCAGCTTGAACTCGGCGTAAGATCAGGCATCCTGGCCCCCTCCGCTCGTTGGCAATTCGCGGATGTCGGCGTGATCCCCGGCTCAAGCCTCTGCGTCATGGAAGAAGATGCGGCACCCATGTTGTATCTGATCGATGCCGACGCGCGCCGGCTCGGCCGGCTTGTGCCGGGGCGCAAGATGGTGCTGCTGACCGACAAGTACGAGGCGGGGAAGTATTTGAAGAAGGAATAGCGGCATGACATTGAATCACTCATGCGCTCACACAGTCGCGGCACCGCGCATCAACCGCTCGTCACCGCCCCCATCTTCACCACTTCCAGATCGCTCCCCTTCACTTTTTTGAGCGTGTTGATGTTGTCATCATTCCAGCGGGGGTCGGGGGCGCCGGTGATGAACCAGTCGCTGCCGTTGTCGGCGAGGATCATGCCGTAGGTTTTGAGGGCTTTGAGGACGACCTGGGCGTCGGGGGGGAAGGTGGAGATGTCGAAGGAGGCTTTGAGGCGGACGCGCAGGCCCAGGGGGGGGAGGGAGGGGTCGTTGGGTTTGGCGGCGAAGTGGGTGGCGGGGGCGACGTAGGCGCGGCGGGATTTGACGACGGTGAAGCGGACGGCGTGGGTGATTTCCTTTTTGATGCAGACTTCGTCGTAGCGGACGAGGCCGGGGAAGATGGGCAGGCCGGCGGCATCGGCGGAGGTCCAGCCTTTGGGGCGCTGGCCGTAGGAGGTTTTGGAGAGGTCGAAGATGGCGCCGCTGCCGCAGGTCCAGCCCCCCCCAACGCCGGATTTGTTGAAGCAGTGGTAGAGCTCGTAGAGTTTTTGGGCGGAGGCGTCGAGGCAGAGGATGTGGCGGTCGCCTTCGTAGTCGGGGCCGTTGAGGGCGACGCCTTCGATGAGGACATTGGCGGGGATGGGGTAGGGCCCTTTGTCGGATTCGTCGGGATAGTCGAACTTGGGGGTGATTTTTGGGGTTTTGGCGTCGATGAATTGGAAGGGGATGCCGTACTTGGTGCCCCAGTCGGGGTGGAGTGATTTGGCGGCACCGATTGAGGCGATGAGGGCGGCGGATTGGGGATCGACGGGGTCCTTGGAGATGTCCTTGTTCCAGAGGTCGTCCTTGGGGAAGACGGTGAGCTTGGCGAGGAGTTTGTCCTGTTCGGTGGGGGCGGGGGCGGAGGCGGGTTTGGGGGCGGTTTGGGCGAGGCATATGGTGCCGAGGAGGGTGGCAAATAATGATGCGGGAATGATCATACGCATGGTCGGCTCCTATCTGTCACAAAGGAGAATTGCACGGCAGGCGGCTGCGGGTGTATGAATGATCGTTGTAAAAGGATACCCATTTTCCCCAAACAATGCCTAGGCGATACAATTCCCGCTCTTTGAAACCGAAAGGAAATATTCATGTCCAAAGCCGCTCGCAAACCTAAAACCCAAACCCTCCCCAAGCGTGCCGACGTACCCGTGGCGGATCGGTGGGATTTGACCAAGCTGTTCGACACCGACGCCGCCTGGGAGGCGGAATTTGACCGTTTGCAGAAGCAGATCGACACGTACGCCACGTTCAAGGGGAAACTGGGCGAGCCGGCGGCGCTGGCGGCATTGTTCGGCTTTGATGCGGACTTTGAGCGGCTGGGGGAGAAGCTGGGGAGCTATGCGTTTTTGAACTCGTCGGGTGATCAGGGGGATTCGACGTATCAGCGGATGAAGGGGCGGTTCGAACATGTGTATGTGAAGGCGATGGAGGCGGCATCATTCATCAGTCCGGAACTGCTGGCGCTGCCGGAGGAGACGCTTGCGGTGCTGCTGAATGCCCCGGAACTCGCCGAGTGGAAGCTCAAGCTCGAACGCATCGTGCGCTACCGGCCGCACACACTCTCGAATAACGAGGAGCAGTTGCTGGCGATGTCGGGGAACATGGCCGAGGGCGCGGGCCAGGTCTTCCGGCAGCTCACCGACACGGACCTCAAGTGGCCGATCATCAAGGATGAAAAGGGCGTGGGGGTGGAGCTGGGGCATTCGTCGTTTTCCAAGTTTTTGCAATCGCCGAAACGCGCGGTGCGGAAGGAGGCGTTTCATGTGTATTACGGCGAATATGAGAAGCACAAGCACACGCTGGCGGCGAGCTACAACGCGTCGGTGCAGCGGGACGTGTTTTATGCCAAGGCGCGGAAGCATGCCTCGGCACGGGGGGCGTCGCTGTTTGACGACAACGTGCCGGCGGCGGTGTATGACGCGCTGCTGGCGGCGGTACACCAGCATCTGCCGGTGCATCACCGGTATCTGGCCCTGCGGAAGCGGGCGCTGAAGATCAATGATGTGCATATGTATGACACCTATGTGCCGATGGTCTCGGGGATCAAGTCGCATTACACGTATGAGCAGGCGATACAGACGGTGTGCGCGGCACTTTCTCCGCTGGGGGCGGATTATTGCACGACGCTGCTCGACGGGCTGTCGCGCGGGCGCTGGTCGGACCGGTATCCGAATGCCGGCAAACGGTCGGGGGCGTTCTCGGCGGGCGGGTTCGACGGGCCGCCGTACATTCTGATGAACTATCAGCCGGAGGTGCTGGACCATGTGTTCACGCTGGCGCATGAGGCGGGGCACTCGATGCACACGTGGCATTCGGCCCGGTTTCAGCCGTTTCAGTATTACGGGTACAAGATTTTCGTGGCGGAGGTGGCCAGTACGTTCAACGAGCAACTGCTGCTGAAATATATGTTGGAGCGGGCCAAGGACAAGAAGGAGAAGGCGTATTTGATCAATCATGCGATTGATGAGATACGCGGGACGATCATCCGGCAGACGATGTTCGCGGAGTTCGAGAAGATCGCCCATGAACTGGTCGAAAAGGGCGAACCGCTGACAGTGGACCTGCTGCGGCAGGAGTATCGCAAGCTGCTGGAGTTGTATTTTGGCGTGAAGGCGGGGACGGGGGAGAAGCCGGGGAAGGCGTCGCATTTTGTGATCGACAAGGAACTGGACCTGGAGTGCCTGCGGATTCCGCATTTCTACCAGGCGTTTTACGTGTACAAATATGCCACGGGGCTGAGCGCGGCGATTGCGTTGAGCCGGCGGGTGCTGGGGGGCGGCGCGGGGGAACTGCGGGACTATCTGGAGTTCCTGAAAGGCGGCTCGAGCAAGTGGCCGCTGGATTTGTTGCGCGACGCGGGCGTGGACATGGAGCAGCCGGCCCCGGTGGAGACGGCGTTGGCGCGGTTTGGGGAGCTGGTGGGGGAGCTGGAGAAACTGCTGTAGGGCTTGGACAACAAGCTGGACATTTGGTTGGACAACGGGCTGGACATTTGCCGGGACATATTTTGCTTAACTGTTGATGGGAATTGAAGTTAGGATGGACAACAGGCCGGACATTCGAGTGGACAACGAGCGGGACAATTTGCGGGACAATTTGGTTGGCAACAGCCTAAAGGCTGTACTACGAACAACTACAACGAACAAGCTTCATGACCCCGAATAATTCTTCCGGGGGACGGCGGCGTCGATGAGGCGTTCGGTGACCAGGCCGCTGCCCTGGTTGAACTGCGTCTTGCCGGTGGCATCGACGTTTTGCAGGGCCATGTTGACGACGGCGCGGGTGAGGATGTCGTAGTTGGGGTTGCCGCCGGCGACGTTGGCGGCGGAGCGGCCGGGTTCCATGCGGACCTTGAAATCCTGCACGAAGTTGGCCATGACGGCGGTGACCGGGGTTCCCGCGCCCACGCTGCGGGTACGCGTGAGCTGGTAATGGACGGGATCGAACGACCAGGTGATGAGCACGTAGGTCGAGGCGTTGCCCGGGGTGATGGCGGGGTCGTCCGCGTCGGGCTGGTTCTTGAGGAATTGGATGCCGGTGTTTTCGGTGGCCAGACCCTGGGCGAAGAGGGTGGTGGCGTTGGGGACGGCGGCGTCGTTGACGGGACCGTGGGCGTCGGCCTGGCGAATCTCGGTGATGAGCTGGCGCATGGCGATGCGGCCCTGGGAGAGGAGGAGGT
The DNA here is from genome assembly GCA_903868035.1 of uncultured Phycisphaerales bacterium. The sequence continues at coordinate 48,836 of CAIPTQ010000140.1, read as the reverse complement.
TGCGGTCGGTGTTGTCACGATAGGCCATGATGGAGGAGCGGAAGGCGACAGCGGTGGCGGTGAGCAGCACGGCGCAGACGGAAGCGCAGATGAGGACTTCGATGAGGGCCAGGGCGCGGGGGTGGGGATTTTTTATTTTTACTGCTCGATTTTTGATAATGTGGTCTCCTTACCAAGGCCAGACGTAGGCGTTGACCTGTTTGTAGGTGGAACTGGAGGAGGACAGGGTGATGGGGATATTGATCCCGTTGGGCATGCCGCGGCTGGGGTTGTAGCGGAAGTAGAGGTGGCCGTAGGCACCGCCGGCCTCGGCGGGGAGCTGGCTGAGGGTGGGCACGGCCTGGCCGGAGTCGGTGGTGCCGAAGTAGCCCAGGGTGGTGTTGCAGGCCCCGTTGCCGGCGACGATGAGGGAGCCGTCGATGTTGGCGGTGCCGCGGATGTCGATATTGCCGGCGACGACGACGCCGTAGAGGGTGGAAGGGTTGCCGCCGGGGTTGGTGAAGCTGCCCATTTCGATGTTGGTATTGGGGGCGACGATGGTCTGGGTCTGGTCGACCTGGTTGTTGAAGTTGGAGACGCCGTCGAACTCCCAGGAGTTGGCGAAATGGGTGTAGGCGGTGGGCACATCGGCGCCGAGCACGCCGTTGAAAGTGCAGCCGGAAAAATGGAGATTGTTGCCCTGGGTGAAAGCGACGGAGGTGGTTTTGGTCAGCGCGGTGTCGGCACTGAAGGAGCCGGAGATCATGCGTTGGGCGTAGGTCATGCCCGAGCCGGGGTCGCTGGTGGTTGTTCCGCCGACAATGCCTTTCGTGCCATCGGACAACGTTCCCACCGATCCGCCGGTGACGACACTGGGGTTCATTTTGACGGCCGTGTAGCCATTGAAGGTGCAGTTGATGAATTTGGCGTTGAGGCCCTTGGGAATGCGGACATTGTTGAAGGTCATGTTCTGGAAGACGGGGCGTTTATAAGTCGCCTGCCAGCCGGAGGAGACATCGCAGGGGAAATGCTCGGTGACGGTGCCGCCGTTGGCCATGGCGGTGGTGAGGGTGCCGCCGGTGATGGTGGAGCCGGAGACGGTGGCGGTGGCGCTGGGGATATTGGCGTCGATCCCGCTGGTGTCGAAATCATCGGGGGTCATGGTGAGGTCGCTGGAGAAGTCATAGCCGAACTGGACGGGGACGGCCATGGGGTCGGAGGGGATGACGGGGCCTTCGATGAAATCCTGCTGGCGCGTGCCCCCGCCATCGCCCCAGAGGGGCCAGGAGGAGGAATTGGCCTGCCATTGGGAGGGGGTGATGGCCATTTTGAGCGTGCCGTTGATCTTGGCGTAGCCGTCATAATTGGTGAGCTGGCCGTCGTTGTAGCCCAGCCACGGGGCGGGCGTGGTGGGGCCGAAGGGGGCGTCGAGGAGGGTCCACAGGTCGGCATCGTAGGGCTTGCCGGTGTGGGGGTCGGTGAACTCGCCAGCGGTGACGATGCCATTGCCGTTGGTATCGACCCCCTTGAGAAAAACATCGTATTCGTCGATGAAGCCGTCGCCGTTGCGGTCGGTGAGGTGGGCATTGGCGGCGGCGATGGCGGCGGGGCTGGCGGGGTTGCGCACATCCAGGCGGTTGGCGTAGTTGTTGTCGTAGCTGGCCAGCAGGGTGCGAAGGGTTCCCAGGTCGGTGTCCACGGACGACAGATTTTTTATGTAATGGAAGTCGGAGAAGCTCTGGATGGGCGGGCCTTTGTTGGTGCCTGCATAGGTGCTGGCGACGTCCCCCTGCACGCGGATGTTCTTGCCGAACTGGATGGCGACGTTGGAGTAGACGGCATATTTGAGCTGCTTGGACATGGCGATGTCCAGTTGCACGGCGCGCATGACGCCGGAGCATTTGCCGATGCTCGTGGCGTGCAGGACCAGCGGATTGGCGGCGTCCTGAACGATGGACAGGCAGAAGGCCGAGTCATCGATGGAACTGAACATCTTGATGGGCGGGATGTTGATGGTGGTGGCATTGTAGATGACGCTGCGCCCCTGGAGGTTGGTGGTGCCGTTGAGCTGGGCCGCCAGGTTGGGGGCCAGCCCGCCGGTGCCGTAGAACAGGGTGCGGGCGATGGCCGGCGTGATGGCGCCTGAGGCGGTGATGGGCAGTCCGCCGCCGGTGCCGGGGGTTTTCTGGGCGAGCATTTTGAACTGGAGCATGAGGTAGGAGATGCCGCTCTCGGCGGCGGCATAGGCGCGGGTGGAGCGGTCGTTGGCGGCGGAATCCTCGAGGGTGGCGCCGGCGAAGAGGGTCATGGAGGCGGCCAAGGCCCCGAAGAGGGTGACGTACATGAGGGCCATGAGCAGGGAGGAGCCGCGGCGCTGCGCCGGACGGCGCGGGGTGCGGCGTTTTTTCACCGCGCTGCCGGGCGTCGCCGAGACTGTCGTGAGTGACAACATAGGATGCTCCAAGGGCCTCTTCAGGGCTACCGTGTTTTGATCCAGCGCAACTGCGTCACGGTCTGCCAGGTGTTGTCGCCGGGGGGCAAATAACTGATGGTGACGGTGACGCGGACACACGTGCGCGCGGTGTTGGGTTTGGGGTATACGGTGTTGAGGTTGTTGGGATCGACGGGGTCCACGGCAATCTGCTGGCGCCAGTTGGCCCATTCGGGGGGCACCTGCTGGGTGCCGTTGATGGTGGCGGTGATGACGCGGCGCGCGGCGTCCACGACGCCGACGGGGCTGCCGGCGGGCAGATCGGGGCGGACGGTGGAATCAAAGCCGACGGCGCCATCGACGGAGCTGCCGAAGTCGTCCACATCGTTATAGGTCGCCAGCGTTTCGCCGGGTTCGGGGCCGAAGTTGAGCGTGGCCTCCGCCGGATCGCAGAAGGGGAGATTGGCCATCATCTCCCGGCAGTTCTCGGCCAGCAGGCAGGCGATGGACAGCCGCTGCGTGTAACGGTTCTGCTGCGTGCTGGTGAGGACGAGCTTGACGAGGGCGGTAATAGCCAGGCCGACAATAATGGTGGTGAGGGTGGTCTCGATGAGCGTGAAGGCCCGCCCGCGCGCACGGGGCGCTGGGCGGCGGGCAATCGGGGCGCGGCTGGGTCGGGTCATAACCATGCTTCATCTCAGTAGTGAGAGGGCGTGTATTATGACTTACGATTCAACGGCAAGGTGGGCAAGTTGATGGTGTGAGATTGGCGAAAGGGGGGCGGGCCGATAACAGGGGAATCAGGAAGGTATGTAAAGGCAACAATCTCGGCATTCGTCAGGAGATGCGACTGCGGCCAATAATACGAGGTGATAAAGGATCTCCTCCCAAGAGTGCGTGTGCCGAACGAGCAGGATACCCGGCGAACCGCGTCCAGAAGCCAGGTGGCGTGCGAGGAACTCGGGCAGGGTATTTTTGTCCAATGAGATGATGACACGATCATGGGATTCGGCCCACTCAAGCAGCGCATCATCTTTCATCCCCAGCGGCGGGCCAGCGGCGGCACCGGTTTCTACCAAGTCCAATAAGACGCCCTCCGACGCGGCTCGTTCAGCCAGCGCGCGGGCAAACTTCCCCCGCAGATGCTCATCAATGAGAAACTTCAGCGACATTGTGTGTGATCCGGCGGATGTGTTCGAGACGTTGCTGCAATTCGGCCACGGACACCGTCGGTCGTCCGCGACGACGCTTTTCATCCAGGGCCGCCGCGCATACGTTCAGGTAGCCGTCAACCGCTGGTTGGTTATCCAGGTAGAACGCCAACACTTTATGAATCGTGGAGCGCTTCAGCGTGGGAAACCGCAGGGCCAGCTCTTCGGCAGCGAGGCCCTGGTTGTACTCCCAAAGCACATCAAAAAGGCTGAGACGATGTCCCGTGACGCGAAGCTCCCCGTCGGCGGCTTCAAGGAAATCAGGCAACGGAATGGATGGTATGCCGGGCATTGAACAACGCCTCCATGGACTATTGTCCATTATATCAACGTCCCGACGGGGGGTGAAACGCGATATTCGGATTTGCCGGAGACTGGGTTATTTCTCGGCCAGCTCCAGCCGCAGATAGTCGTAACACACGCCGGATGAGACGTCCCCGGCGGGGACGGTCAGCGTCAGGGCGTTCTCGCCGGCCTTCAGCAGGGCGGCGTCGAAGGGCTGCGAATACTCATGCCACACGCCCCGATCCGTGTTGTAACGCAGGGCATCCGTCGAGACCGGCCGAATTGAACCCACGTTCTGGCCGTTGACGCCGACGGCCAGGGTGGTGCTGTTAGCGCCGCCCAGCGCGACGCGCAGGGTCGCCTGTCCTGACACGGCCTTGTCCATGTTGAACTTGACGGTCCAGGTGGTGGCGCGGCCCCGGCCCCACGTGCCCCACATATTCTGGCCGGCGGTCGGGGGGAGAGCCACCCAGCCAAACGGCTGGTTCAGCGGATCCTTGGCGGCGGGATTTTTCCACGTATTGTCGAGCTCGTGCGGCACCTGCTCAAAGAACCAGTCCTTCTTCCAGTCGCTCTTGCCGACGGTGTAGGTGATGTCGTTGGGGAACAGGCCGCTGTAGCGGATGTTCCAGCCCCAGCGCCAGTATTCGTCGCCCTTGAAGAACTCGCCGCCGTTGCGGTTCGGGTAGCCGATTTCCCAGATTTGCTTGCCCTTGCGGACGGGCTGCCAATCGAGCTTGCCGAGGTCCAGGTTCTTGCCGGCGTCCACCGTGATGTCGGTCTTGGCGAATTCGCCCAGCACGCCGTCGGCAAAGGCATGGAGGGTGTACTTGCCCGGGCGGACATTGGTGATGGTGAACTTGCCGTCGTCAGCGCCATCGTTCCAGAACTGGTAGTAATTGCCGTCATGAGGCCAGGTCACCAGATCGCCGTTGCCCGACCGCGCCGCAAACGCCCCGCCCGTGCCCTTGTAATCCGGATGGGCCAGGCCCACGGTCAGGCCGGGCAGCTTGGTGGTGGCGGCCTGGGGGTCGTTGAGGATGAACTGGCCGGTGACGTTGCCGCGCTCAGCTTTGTGCGGGTAGTCCACGCCGCTGACCCAGTCATAGGGCCAGGCGGCCTTGACGTCCTTGGATTTGGCAATGGCATCCTGCCACAAGGCGGTGGAATTGTCGCGCCATGTGGCCGGGATGGTGGGATTGCCCTGGGTGGCGGCCAGCGTTGCCAGCTCGGCCGGGGTGGGATCCTTGGGGTTCTCCAGGGCGTTGAAGTAGACAAAGATCGGCCCGACGACCTTCTTCCAGTTTTCGCCGGGGGGGATGCTGTTGCCCGCGCCGCCGGCATAGTGGCCGGAGGTCCAGTAGTCCAGCAGGGTCGCGCCCATGTGGCAGACCAGGTCCATCTTTTCGGCGCCGCCGCCGATGTATTCGGTGGTGGGGTTGATGAAATACACGCCGATGTGGTCCTTGGTGCTCGACCAGCCGTAGGCGGGCAGCTTGTACATGATGGCACAGTAAGTGTATTTGTGTTCGACGGAGTTCTTGTAGTTGCCGGCGGCGATGATGCTCTGCTCCTTGGCGTGGATCATGGTGCCGGAGCGCTGATCCGCGTTGTCGATCATCAGTTGGTTGCGGTCCTTGTCGACCGAGAGCCAGTTGAAGGTGGGGTTCATCTGGAGGATGAAGCGGTTTTCGCCAAAGCCACCGGTGGGATAATTGGGTTTATGCGTATACTCGGCATAGGTGTAGAAGCCGCTGACCCCGCGTTCCAGGACGTAGCGGACTTCAATGTCCATCGGCGCGTTGAGGCCCTTGACGGCAACCTCGCCGCGCTGGCCGCCGTTGGCCTTGGGGTCGATGGTCAGGGACGGGGTGACGGTGCCGGAAGGCACGCGTTCCCAATATTCGCTGCGGCCCACGATGGACACGCCGTGATAGTCGATCGTCTGCATGTTGCCGTTGGCCTTGATGATGGTGGCCTTGACGATGCCGTTGTCCATCGTCCAGGTGTCGCCGTTGTCGGTGACGGTGACGGGGGCGTTGACGTTCGGCTTGGCGACGGGCGGCAGGCTTTGCGCCTGCGCCAGCGACGGCGCCAGGGCGAGGGACAGGACCAAACCAACCAGGGCCGACGCCATGCGGCCGCGCGGGCCGACGGACAGGGAAGCATTCATCGCAGGCTCCATTTCAAAGGTTCCAACGGATACAGATAACCTAACGAATAGGAAGGTGTTTTATTGCCCTGCCGCCCCGGCCCGCATTTTGTGGCGCTGGCGGATAGGCTTGAAGTGTGCGCCGGGCGGCGGATAATGCCTGCGGGCAAATTGGAAACGTGCCGCCCCTTATCGGGAGAATATCATGCTGCACCGTTTGTTCGTTGGGATCATCGTTCTGGGTTTTTGGGCCGGGGGATTGATCCTCGCCCCCGTGCAGAGCGCCCGTGCCGCCAGCGGCACGGCACCGGCCACGAGTGCGGCGAGCATCGGCGCGGGCGACCTGTTGCAGGTGAAGGCGAATGATCTGGTGACGCCGGGGCAGGAATATATGACCGACGCGCAGGTGAACGAACTGGGCGACATCAAAATCAGGAACGTCGGCAGCGTACACGTGGGCGGCCTGACGCCTGCGCAGGTGGAGGACAAAATCGGGCAATTGGCCGTCACCGGCGGGTTTCTTCCGGCCAAGAGCGCCAACAATCCGGGCCCGCAGGTTTTTGTGAGACTCGTCAAGAAGGCTGAGGCGGGGGTCGGCGGCGGAGCGGGAGTGGCCGGGGCGCTGCCGAAGATCGGGGTGGCGGATACGTTGCTGGTCAAAGTGTATGAACTGGTGATGCCGGGCCAGGAGTATGTCGCGGAATTGCAGGTGGATGGAGAGGGGGACATCAAAGTGCGAAACCTGGGGAGGGTTGCCGTCGCGGGACTGACGACCACGGAGATTGAGGAGAAGATCGCCCAGCAGGCCGTGAAGACGGGGCTCCTTATGCCCAAGGACGCCGGCAATCCCGGCCCGCAGGTGGTGGTGATGTTGCTGAAGAAGGCGGCGCCGGGGGAACGGCCCGCGACCATCGGTGCCGGGGATACGCTGCAAGTGGAGGTCTTCGAACTGGTAGCGCCGCGGCAGCTTTATTCCACGAAGGAAGTGGTCAGCGAAGCCGGCGACATCAAGATTCAGAATGTCGGCATTGTGCGCGTGGGAGGGCTGACGCCGCAGCAGGTGGAGGATAAGATTGCGGAACAGGCGGTGGCGGGCGGGTTCCTGCCGGTCAAGGGCAGTGGGCACTCCGGCCCGATGATTAATGTGACGTGGTTGAAGAAGCCGGCGGCAGGGACGGCACCGGGCGTGCAAAAGTAGACCCATTTTGGTCAATCATGGCGTCAGGGGGAGACCGCCAAATACTGCCTGTTTGAGGGGGAGGGGTTGGCGGGGTTGGCGGTCTGCCCTAACAAGATTACCCATTTCAACATTTATTACAATTTGCGACCAGTGAATGATAAATTGGGTAAGAACGTCATCTTCAGTCAGGGCGTAATTGTATCGCCGCTTTCGCGTATTTATATAATGAATAGGGCGATCAAACCACGACGGTGTGGCAAAAAAGGAAGTAATTCCGGGCCTATTTCTTATTGACGTGCCGGCTTGGGATTCGGGGCCGGGGTATCCGGCAGGTCGTCGGCGGGGACGCAGCGGCCCTGGGACCAGGCGCGGAGGTCGTTGATGCGTTCGGCCATGGTGACGGAGAGGGGCGGCGAGTTGCGCAGGGTGGTGATGAGGATTTCGGTGGTCAGGTCGGTCTTGGCGGAGAAGGCCTCGAAGAGGCCGGAGATGACGGCTTGCTCGATCTCCGCGCCGGAGTAGCCGTCGGAGGCGGCGGCCAGGGCGGCCAGATCGAACGTGTCGGGATTGCGTTTGCGCTTGGTGAGGTGGATATGGAAGATGGCGGCGCGGGCTTCGAGCTTGGGGAGATCGACGAAGAAGATTTCGTCGAAGCGGCCCTTGCGGAGGAGTTCGGGCGGGAGGGATTCGATGTCATTGGCGGTGGCGATGAGGAAGACGGGGGCGGTGCGTTCCTGCATCCAGGTGAGGAGGGTGCCGAACATGCGTTTGGAGAGTCCGCCATCGACGGACTGGGAGGCGGCGGAGGCGAAGCCTTTTTCGATTTCGTCGATCCACAGGACGATGGGGGCCATGGCCTCGGCCTGGGCGAGGGCGGAGTGGAGGCGGCGTTCGGACTCGCCGATGAAGCGGTCGAACAGGAGGCTGGGGTCCATGCGGAGGAGCGGGCGCGACCACGCCGTGGCGACCGCCTTGGCGGCCAGCGACTTGCCGGAGCCTTGCACGCCGAGCATGAAGATGCCGCGGGGGGGCGTGAGGCCGAAGCTGGTGGCGGCCTCGGAGAGGGCGTCGGAGCGGCGGGCGAGCCAGGCCTTGAGGTTGTTCATGCCGCCGATTTCGCCGATGTGGGCGGGGGTTTCGACGTATTCGAGCATGCCGTCGCCGGTGAGGAACTGGCGCTTGGCCGCCAGCATGTGGTTGAGGTCGGAAGCGTCGAGGCGGCGGTCGTCGGTGACGGCATCGAGCACGACCTGGCGGACCTGGCGGCGGGAGAGGCCGCGGAGGTTGCGGATCATGATTTCAAAATCGCGGCGGCTCAGATCGATCTGCAGGTCCAGGTCGTCCTTGCGGGCGCGGAGGAGGTCCTTGACGATGCGTTCGATCTCCGGCTCCAGCGGGAGCGAGAGGTCGAAGGGTGTGGAGACGGAGCGGATGACGCCGGGGAGGTCCTGGTGATCGATGAAGATGATATGCCCGCGGGCCTTGCTGACGGCATCGATGAGGTCGCGGAGTTCGCGGAGGGTGCGCGGGTCGGCAAGCTGGGAGGCGATGTCCAGGAGGATGGCGCCTTCGCCGGGTATCCAGTTTTTCAGGCGCAGGTAGGCGCAGGCGGCGGCGGGGTGCTCGGTGTCGGGGGTGGGGGCGGGAGCCTTCGAGAAGGCCGTCGCGGATGCCGTCGGAGGCGGCCCAGAGGGCCAGGGGCTTGGGCCGGTCGAGGAAGACGGCGGCGACGAGCTTGCGGGCTTCGTCCTCCTCGGTGGTGTTGATGCAGATGCAGGGGTACTCGGCGGTGAGGAGTGCGGCGAAGCGTTCGGCGTCGGTCAGGGGATCGGGCATGGGATGCTCCCGGGTGAGTAGTGATGGGGGCAGAATACGGCAGGGGCGGGGGAAGCTCAACTGGGGGTGCGAATGCCGGGATCAAACCGTGGAATGGCGCCATCTTTCGGGTATGATCGCATTTGTGTGAGGTAATTGCCCATGATCGAACGGCTTATCATTCAGAATTTCAAGGCGCTCAAGGGTGTTGCTCTTGATTTGACGCCGATGCATGTGCTCATTGGCGCCAACGATTCAGGCAAGACGAGCATATTGGAAGCAATTGCCGCGCTTTCGCGCTCTGTAGATATGCCCTTGACCGACGCCTTTCCGGGACCGTGGGAGGGCCGAGAACTCGTTTGGATGGGGACAGACTCCAAGATTTGTTTCGACCTGAATAACGGATGGTACAAGCTGGCGGTTGGTTTTGCGGAATCAGGCCGATCGGCCCATGTCGCATATGAAGAGTATCTAGGAAAAGCTATCCCAGAGACAGGAACGGAAACGGCGGTATATGGCAAGGGGCGCAACATAGATACGGGTGTGCATCCGCTTTTCCATGTGCATACACAGCTTGCGCGGATTCATTCCTATCGGTGGATTCCCGAGCTTCTGAGCCTGCCATGCGCGGCGGAACCCGAGCGCACCTTTCAAATGGAGACGCACGGATTCGGTCTGGCTCTGTGTCTGGACGACATTCTTGGTTTTGATCGTGAACGCTTTGGCCGGCTTGAATCGCGTTTTCGTACGATCTTTCCACAGGTCAAATCGTTGCGCTTGCTGCAATCGCCGGCGTTTCGCGTAAGTCCGCATTCAACCCGTTATTTTCCCGCTCTTGAAACTGCGCCAGGCAAGGGTCTTTTTTTTGATCTTGGACATTCACATCCTGTGCCGGCACGGGAAATGTCGGATGGGATGCTTTTGGTCCTGGCCTATCTGACAATCCTTTACCTTCCCGCCCCACCCCATTTTCTGCTCATTGAAGAACCGGAGAACGGGATACATCCGGCGCGGCTGAAGGAAATTATCGCCATCGTGCGTCAACTCGTCGCGGAACAGGGGCGCACCCAGGTCATCATGACCACGCACTCTCCGTATCTGCTGGACCTTTTCCAGCCCGAGGAGGTGACTCTTTGTGGCAAACAGGATGACGGTTCGGTTCGCGTAACGCGCCTTTCTGAAAGCCCTGCCGTGCTCAAACAAAAGAATGTCTTCGCCCTCGGAGAAATCTGGACGGGCGAAGGTGATGAGGCGCTTGCAAAGGCCGCCGCGACGGACGGGAGCAAATAGCCATGCGGATTCTGCTGGTCTCGGAAGGCCCGCATGAGTTGAGCGGGGCGCTGGAGAATCTGGTTCGCCGGCTGATGAATCCTGCCGTTGGCGACCTTCAATTTGAAACCGAAAAAATGGCCAATGCCGCCATTGTGAGTTCCCACGGCAAGGGGCCGCGGCTGCTCAAGCGGATCTTGCGGTGGATGGAGGAAGCGCGGCGGCGCGGGTGCGAGGCGCTGGTGCTGGTGATTGATGAGGACGGCGACCGGGAGCGGCGGGGGCATATCGACAGCGCCCAGAATTCCACGATGTTTGATATTCAGCGGGCGGTGGGCATCGCGATCCGGACCTTTGACGCGTGGATGATTTGTGACGAGTCGGCAATGAGCAAGGTGTGTACGGCGGCAATCCCCTGTCAGCCGTCGCCGGAGGAGATGGCCAACCCGAAAGAGGTGTTCTACGAACTCCTGCGCGGGAGTGGGGCCAAGTTGCGTATGGGCGAGGCGTATGCCCAGGTGGGGCAACAGGCGCGGCTTGATGTGCTCGCACAACGCTGTGTGCATGGGTTTGCGCCGTTCGCGGCGCGCGTCAAACAGATTCACAATTAGCACGCGGCGAATGCGGACAGCCTGAAGGCTGTACTACGAACGGGCGCGGTGTATACTCGGACATTCACGGAGGATCCGTTTTCATGTCCACCTACCCCGCTGATTCATTCGTCCATCTCCACGGACACTCCCACTACTCCCTCCTCGATGGCGGGGCGACCATCGAGGGGCTCCTCAAAAAGACCAAAGAACTCGGCATGCCCGCGATTGCGCTCACCGATCACGGAAATATTTTCGGAGCGGTGGAGTGGTATGCGACGGCCAAGAAGCTGGAGGTGAAGGGGATCATCGGGTGCGAATTTTATGTGGCGCCGGCGTCGCGGTTTGACAAGGATTCCCATGGCATTTCGGAGGCCGCGTACCACTTGCCGGTGGTGGTGAAAAATGAGCAGGGCTGGCGGAATATGCTCAAGCTCGCGTCGCTGGCGTACACGGAGGGGTTTTACTACCGGCCGCGGGTGGATAAGGAGACTCTGGCCAAATACCACGAGGGGCTGGTGGTCATCAACGGGCACTTTGGCACCGAAATTTCGGCGATGCTGGAGAAGGGGGACATGGAGGCGGCGGTGGCAGTGGCGGGGCAGTACAAGGACATTTTTGGGGAGGATTTTTATGTGGAGCTGCAGAACCATTACGATCCCGCGCAGGTGGCGCTGATACCCAAGCTCATCGAAGTCGCGCGGCGGGCGGGTTGCGGGGTGGTGGCGACCAACGACCATCACTTTCTGCTCAAGGAGGACCACGAGGCCCATGATGCGCTGTGCTGCATTTCGATGGGCAAGACGGTGGTGGAGACGAACCGGCTGAAATATTCGCCGGAGTTGTATTTGAAGGGACCGGCGGAGATGCGGGCGATTTTCCGGGAGGTGCCGGAGGCCTGTGACAATACGCTGCGGATCGCCGAGCAGTGCGAACTCAAGCTCGACTTCAACACCCGCCATGCCCCGGTGTATACGCCGCCCACCGTGGCGGGCAAGACGCCCACGCCCGATGAGTACCTGCGCGGCCTGTGCCTGACGGGGCTGCGTGAGAAGTATGGACCGGATGCCGAAGCGAACAAGGCCCTGATGGAGCGGCTGGAGTTTGAGCTCCAGGTCATCTGCTCCAAGGGCTTCGCCTCGTACTTTCTGATCGTCTGGGATTTCTGCAACTATGCCAAGAACAACGGCATCCCCGTGGGCGCCAGAGGCTCGGCCGTGGGCACGGTCGTCGGCTACGTGCTGTCGCTGTGCAACGTCGATCCCCTCCGCTACGACCTGCTCTTCGAGCGCTTCATGGACCCCAGCCGTTCGGCCATGCCCGACATCGACATTGACATCTGCCAGGAAGGCCGCGGCAAGGTCATCGACTACGTCCGCAACAAATATGGCAATGTCTGCCAGATCATTACCTTCAACACGCTGGGGGCGAAGGCGGCGATCAAGGACGTCGGGCGCGTCATGGGCATGCCGCTGCAGGAAACGGACAAAATCACCAAGCTCATCCCCGGCGGGCCCAACGTGTTCCTCAAGGATGTGGTCGAGATTCCGGACATCAAAAAGCTGATCGGGGAATCGGGGCAGGTGGAGAAGCTGTTCGCGGTGGCCCGACGCCTCGAAGGGCTGTGCCGCAACGCCGGCATGCACGCGGCGGGCGTCATAGTCTGCGACCAGCCGCTGGACGAAATCGTCCCCCTCTACAAAAACGGCGATGACATCATGACCCAGTGGGACGGCCCGACCTGCGAAAAAGTCGGCCTGCTGAAAATGGACTTCCTGGGGCTGCGCACCCTGACCATCCTCGAACGGGCGCTGGATCTGATCGACAAGGATTTGGCCGCCGGCGCGGTCAAAGTGCCCAAGGGCTGCCAGGCGCCCTTCGCGCAGGGCCGCGGCCGCGGTTTCCGCATCGACATCGAGCGGATCGACCTGGCGGACCCGCTGGTGTTCCGCACCATTTTCCAGCACGGGGCGACCAAGGGGGTCTTCCAGTTTGAATCCGGCGGGATGAAGGATTTGCTGATGAAAATGAAGCCCGACCGGCTGGAGGATTTGATCGCCGCCAACGCGCTGTACCGCCCCGGCCCGATGGACCTGATCCCCGATTACTGCGCCCGCAAGCACGGCCGCCAGGCCGTGCCCAGCGTGCATCCGCTGGTGGACGAAGTCCTCACCGAGACCTACGGCGTGATGGTCTACCAGGAACAGGTGATGCGCATCTTCAACCGCGTGGGCAACATCCCGCTGCGCCGCGCGTATGACATCATCAAGGCCATCTCGAAGAAGGACAAGGAGAAGATCGCCAAGGAGAAGGCGGCGTTCATCGAAGGGGCGCAGACCAACGGCATCACCCAGGAAGTCGCCACCGATCTGTTCGCGCTGATCGAAAAATTCGCCGGCTACGGCTTCAACAAGTCGCACTCGACGCGGTATGCGTTTTTGGCGTACCAGACGGCTTGGCTGAAGACGTACTTCCCCGCCCAGTACATGGCCGCCCTGCTCACATTCGAAATGATCGACCAGGCCAAGACCGTCGAGTACATCGATGAGTGCCGGCATCTGACGGTGCCCGGCACCAACAAGGTCGGCATCGAAATCCTCCCCCCGGAAATCAACCAGTCGGACGCGGATTTCACCGTCATCGAAGGCAACATCCGCTTCGGCCTCGCCGCCATCAAGGGCGTCGGCGATAAGGCCGTCCAGTCGATCATGGCCAACCGTAACGCGGGCGTCTCGCCCGCCGTCGCCGAAGGAGATACGCTTCCCCGCGCGGCGGCAGCCGCGTCACCTGTGCTGCGCCCCTACAAATCCCTCTTCGACTTCTGCGAGCGCGTCGACCTCCGCGTTGTCAACAAATCCGTCATCGAAGCCCTCATCAAATGCGGGGCCTTCGACGCCCTGCATCCCATCCGCGCCGCCGCCGCCGCCACCGTCGAAACCGCCGCCCGCATGGCCCAGCAGGCCCAGGAGGCCAAAAAAGCCGGCCAGGAACTCCTCTTCGGCGCCTCCGCCACCGGCACCAGCGTGGGCGTCCTGGCGACCCTCGAACCCAAACTCCCCGCACTCCCCGAATGGCCCAAAGCCGAAAAAATGGCGCTCGAAAAAGCCGTCCTTGGTTTTTACGTCACCAACCACCCGCTGCGCGATGTGGAGAACCTGTTCCAATCCTACATCACCCTCGACACCCAGTCCGTCAAGGCCGCCTCCGACAAATCGCCGGCGATCATGGGCGGCCTGGTATCCAAAATCCGGATGATGACCACCAAATCCGGCCCCAACGCCGGTTCCCGCTGGGTCATACTGCTGATCGAGGACCTCGTCGGCTCCATGGAAATCGTGCTTTACTCCAATGAATACCAGCGTTTCCAGGAACTTATCAAGCCCGACGCCCTGCTGTTTTTCGAAGGCGTGGTGGATAAAACGCGCGAGGAGCCCTCCTTCAAGGCCCGCGAAGTCCACACCCTCGAAGGCGTCCAGAAGAAAAAAACCCGCGAAATCCTCATCTCAACCTCCGCCGTCAAGCTCGATGAACCCACCCTCGAAGCCCTCGCGAAAATCCTCAAGGACCACAAGGGCGGCACCCCCGTCAAGCTCGAACTGGCCGACCTGGCCCTGGGCGAAAAGTCCGTCCGCGTCCAGTTGCAGCTCGGCGGCGCGGGCGGCGGCCTGAATATCCAGAACGGCGGCGTCGCCGCGCTGCGCGGCATCTTCGGCGAATCCCAGGTGCAGGCCCTGGGCCCCAATCGCAAACCCAAACGCGTGACGCCCGTGGTGGAAACGCCCTTGCTGGCGCCCAGTGATGAACTGGTGGAAGTGGCGTGACCAAACACCGCCTGACAGTCACATCTCAACCGTCATTTATTCTTCGTGTCTTCGCGTTCTTCGTGGTTGATAGATACATCTGCATCTGTCTTATCACAACCGCCCCGCCAAATCCTGCTGGCGCTGCCTTTGTGTGGCTTTTTTCAGCGTGCGCTTGTCCCACCACGAAAGCGAGTGCAGCCCCTTCTCCTTGACCTTCGCCAATATCGCGTCGATCTTCGCCTGCTCCGCCTGGTCCGCCAACGCCCGCTTGCGCGCCGTGTTGAACCAGCGCTTCTTGAGCTTCCGCCGCGGCCGCGCCTGATACGGGTCGTCCCACGCCGCCGACAGGTCGTACTGGTCGTTCGTATCCTCGTCCGCCGTCTGCGCCAGCGTCTTGCGCATCTGGTAGCAGGTCGTGAAGCCCGCGATCGCCAGCAGCAGCAGCATCCCGCTCCCGGTGTACAGGCCCAGGAAAAACCCGAACCCCGCGCCCACCATCCCCGTGATCGTCGCAAACCCCATCGCCCGCCGATACCCCAGCGGCTTCCACAAAATAGCCTGCAGCATCCCCCCGCCGTCCAGCGGGTAGATCGGCAGCAGGTTGAAAAACAGCAGGCTCGCGCTCACCGTGAAATACCAGAAGAGCCACCCCACCAGATGCGTTGGCCCCAGCAAAACATATGTCTCCCAATCCATATACTGCCGGCCGCCGCCAAACGACAGCAGCGGGTTGATCCACGACCAGTCAAAATGCCCCAGCGCGAACAACACCGACCCCGTCACCACGCAAATCACCACGTTCACCGCCGGCCCGGCGGCATAGGTGACAAACGTCGCCCACGGCCGGTGCGGCGGCTGGGCGTACGCCAAACCCCCCAGGGGCCAGATCAACACTTCGTCGGCATGCCCGCCCATCAGCCGCGCGCCAAAACAATGCCCGAATTCATGCAAAATGATGATCGTGAACCGCACCAGCAGGCTGATCGCCGTCCGCTGGTAGCCATAACCGTTCCGGAGATTGGCGAACAGCAACTCAAAAACAATGAAGTAAATGAAAATTGCGTGCATCCGCACGCGAATCCGGAAGTACGTCCCCAGCGGGACCGATCCAAACAGGAAGTTCAGCAGCGGGTTCTGGAACCGCGCATCGCCGATCCGGTTGTAATCCCTGTCCTGCCAGCCCATGGCGGTTTCCCTGCTATCAGTGGGCCGCACGGCCCTAAGTTCCCGGTGGTGCCGGGGAGGGGCGGTTCACGATTTCCGCCCAACGAGGTATTTTAGCAGCGTCGCGATGGTTTTCGCATCCACTATCAGATTTTCCCGGATTTGCCGCAGAACCTCCCCCGGCCCCATCTCCACCACCTGGATTTGCTCGGTTTCCTCGAGTTTCTGGGCACCCGCCGTCAGCCTCGTGGCCAGAAACGCGTACATCTTCTCATTCAATATCCCCGGCGAGGTGTAAAACCACCCGAACGGCTCGATCCGCCCCGCACGGTAGCCCGTCTCCTCCGTCAGCTCCCGCGCCGCGCACAACGCGGGCTCCTCCCCCACGCCCCCGGCATCACGCTCCAGCGTCCCCGCCGGCAGCTCCAGCAGCGTCTCCCGCACGCTGTGCCGCAGGTTCCGGATCATCACGATCCGCCCGTCCTCCAGCACCGGCAAAATGATGACCGCGCCCGGATGCAGCACCACCTCGCGCTGCCGCGTACCCCCGCCGGCGGTCTTGATGGGCCGCAAAATGAAATCCACGCGCGGGCCATGATGAATAAGCTGATCGCCAGGCTCCAGCGGTAGCGGTGCGGCCATGGGGAACTCCTGAAACCAATATGCATAGGCTTCACTGCGAAGCCGCCTTCAGAAATTCCAATATCTTCCGCTGCTCCTCCCCCGTCAGATGCGCCCGCACGCGCATGTCGTACACCGCCACCTCCCACTGCGCCGGACTAAACCCCGAGGGCGACCGCAGGTTGTGGCAATGGCCGCAAGTGTCCGACCACAGCTCCGTGCCGCTCTTCTCCGCCTTGGCCGCAACCGGGGCCGCCGCCGCCGGCGCGCTGGCTGCGCCCACGTCCGGTCTCCGCCCGGACATCTCGCAACCGGTCACAACTAAAACCGCCGCCGCCGCCCAAACGCTCACCACCATCACCCTGCGAATATTTGACTTGGTCATGTGAACACTCCTTGGAAAAATCCCACCCCCAATCGAAAATTGAAAATCAAAAATCAAAAATCGGGGGGGGCTAAAAGCCCACGCCAAACTGCACCAAGAACGCCGGCGCACTTGCGTCGTTCGACTTGTGGTCGAACTCATACGCCACCTTTAGCACCGACCGCGCATCCAGCCAGTAATCCAGCCCCACCGTGTACCGCTGTTCATGTCCGCCCCCGGGCGCCGCCGCCGGCGCGTCCAGGCGGTCATAGCGGAAAATCGCCTCGAAGTTGCGCAGCTCCTTGATGCTCACCAGGCTCGGGCGGTACGCGACCTGCACATAGCCGCCGCTCCGGTTGTTCTTGAAGTTCAGCGGGCCGTCCGTGCCGGTGTAGGTCCGGTCGCCCACGTGCGACCACACCCACTCCGAACGCAGCGCGATCGTGCCCAGCAGCAGGTTGGACGTGCGCGTGTAGTTGAAATCCACCGCCTGCAGGAACGCGTTGGCCGTCGGATCGCCCGCCGCGTTCGCCTGCCCGCACAATATCGAGTACCCCACCT
Source organism: uncultured Phycisphaerales bacterium (assembly GCA_903868035.1). The sequence continues at coordinate 31,411 of CAIPTQ010000140.1, read as the reverse complement.
CCAGCTCCGGCATCGGCAGGAACCCCACCCGGCCCCCCACCGCCTTGTTGTTGTTCAAATCGACAAAATTGTCGAAGCCCAGGCTGCCGGCATTGTCCGTACCCGTCATCAGCTCCGGCCCGTTCGAGGCGTACAACGCGTAGTTCACCTTCGTGCTCCCGATCGGGTACGCCCCGCTGATGAACGCCCCCAGCACCGAGGACGGCGCCAGGCCGCCGTCGGAAAACACCAGCGGATCGTCCGGCAGTTTCGTGATCCACGAGGGGTCGAAGTCCCGGTGATACGCCGCGAACGGCGACACAAACAACCCCCCGCCGATGACCAGGTAGTCGTTGAGAATGTACGAAACCGACGCGATCTTCAGGTCGAACGACGAGGTATTTTCGTTGGTGACGCTGTCGCGCCCCACGCTGATGTCGATGCCCGCGTCGAACATCAGTTGATCGTTGAGCTTCCACAGCAACCGCGGGGCCACCCCCGCGAAGAACGTGCTGGGAGAGCCCTTCTGGGCCGTGAACCCCACCGCCCCGTCGCCCGTCAGCAGCAGTTTCTCCTGCCCCATGCCATTGGCCCGGGCCTGCTTGACGACATCCTTGATGGTCTTGTCGATCTCGTCCTGGTAGGCCTGCGAATCCGCCGCGTCCGCCGCCCGTTGCTGCTTGAGCGCCGCCACCTCCTGCCGCAGTTGCGCCACCTCCGCCGCCGACCCCGGCGCCGCCGGCACAGCGCCCTGCGTCGCCGCGCGCTCCGCCTTGAGTTGCGTCACCTCCTGCCGCAGGGCGGCCATCTCCTTCATCATCTTGTCAAACTCCTCCCGCGTCACCGGCGCGCCGGCCGCGGGAACCGCTTGCGCAAACGCCTGTCCCGAAACGGAAAGTAGAACACCCACGGCCAGCAGTGCGTAAAGCGATCGTCTCATCATTCACCTCACAAAACACAAGTTACCAATTACCAATTACCAATTACCAATTACCAATTACTCTCACTTCCCCGGCTGGCTCGCCGTCGCCGCCGGCGCACTCGCCGCCGTCGCCGCCGGCTTGGGCGCCAGCGTACGCATGTAGTTGATGATCTGCCACCGTTCGGTCTCGCTGGTGAGCGTCTCGAAGGTGGGCATCGGCTTCTTGCCCGTGGTGAGTTTCCAGAAGACGGCGCCGTCGGTCTGTTCCCACATCGCGGGCTTGCTCAAATCACCGGGGCTTTTTTCCAGATCCTTGGCCGATGGCCCGTTGCCGACGCCCGTCGCGCCGTGGCACGGGAGGCAGTGCTTGACATACAGCCCCTGGCCGGCGGCGATGGAAAAGGCGTCGGCGGCGACGGGATTGGTCTTGCGCGCCTCGCGGGCCGGGGCCGTCCAGGGCTGGGTGGCGGCGGGATCGGCCGCCCAGACCGTCAGCAGGCTGAAGGCCAGAATGCCCAGGGCTGCCAGCGCCGCGGTGCGGCGGATATGAAACCGTGTTGTCATGAAAGACCTTCCTTGCGGAGTGCCCGCAGTTGAGTGAGAACAAAAATATACGTGGTCCACACGCCGCCCAGGGCCAGGGCCAGGGTCAGGATCAAGGGAATCGGGGCGTGGGGCGCCCAGAGGGCGCGGGGAAAAGGATCCGGATCGGGTACGACGATGATATCGGCGGGGAGCATGGTGTCGCCGGCGCCCGCGGCATAAAAAGGCGTGGCGGGCGGCGGCTTGGCGACCACCCGCGCGATGATGTGCAGTTTGCCCGTGGTGCCGCCGGGCAGGCCTTCGGGAAACTTGACGGCGGCAACGGCGGCGCCGTCGGAGACGTACGTGTCATCGTGCCCGAGGTCCAATGCGCCGAATGAACGTTCGACGAAAAAGTTCACCCGCGCGCCGTCCAACGGCTGGCCATTGAGCGTGACCGTGGCGCCGATCATCCGATTTCCCTCTTCCATCCGGGGCGCCACGACGATCACCGGAATCGGGCCCACGGGCGCGATGGCCGTGGTCGCGGGAGTGGTCAGGGGCATCGTCATGCCCGGCATATCCATGCCCGGCATGTTCATGCCCGGCATGCCGCCGCCCGATTGGGCCCGCGCCGCCAGCGGGCCTAGGCCCAAAAAGATCAAGGCCGAAAACAATCTCAAACGGCTCATGGGGCCTCCTTTCCGGCAATCTTTTCCAATTCCCCGCTCATCCCCGTACGCTCGGCCCCGAGGGTCTCAATCCCTTCCACGCTTTCCCAGATCGAGATGATGGGAAGGAACTTGGCGAATAGCGTAAACAAAAGCAGGAAAAACGCAAATGCCGCCGCGGTGATCGTCCACTCGATGATGGTGGGGAGATAGTGGGGGCTGGCCTCCGCGGCCTTGGGATCGATGAACGGCGTGAGCATCGTGGGGACGATGATCAGGTAGCGTTTCACCCACATGCCCAGGTTCACCAGGATGGATGCGATGACGATCGGGGCGATGGTTTTTTTCACCGGCAGGACCAGCAGCACGGCGGGGATGAACAGCCCGACCAGGATGGTGCCCCAGAACAGCAGGCCGAAATGGGTGGGACCCATGAGCATATCAACCAGGCGCATGTCCACGGCCTCGCCGCCGTACCAGGTGGTCAGATATTCGCTAAGCGTGAAGTAAATGTAGAGGATGTTGAACACCAGCAGCAGCGTGCCCAGGTAGCGGAAATGGCGGTTGGTGAGGTATTTTTCGAGCCGGTAGACGCGGCGGAAGATGGCCATGGCCAGCACGATGCCCGCCGTGCCCGAGAAGATCGCGCCGATGACGAAGTAGGGCCCGAAGATGGTGGAATGCCAACCGGGACGCAACGTCATGCCGAAGACCCAGGAGACCACCGTATGGACCGAAACGGCGACGGGGATGATGACGATGGCCATGGTGCCCAGGGCGCGTTCGAGGTGGTGTTTCTGCTTGGGTGTGCCGCGGTATCCCAGCGAAAAGAAGCGGTAGATGCGGAGGCGCAGGGCGGAAAACACATTGCCCGTCGAGCCTTGCCGGGCCAGGATCGCAAAGTCCGGGATGCTGGCCACATAGAGATACAGGAAGCTGCCGGTGATGTAGGTGGTCACCGAAAGCACGTCCCAGAGAATGGGCGAGTTGAGGCGGCCGTAGAGCAGCAGATGGTGCAGCCGGTCGGGCCGGCCCATGTCCACGATCACCATCGGCGCGCCCACCAGCAGCGCGAAGACCGTGATGCCCTCGGCCATGCGGGTGATGGGGTGGCGCCACTCCGCATTGGTCACACGGAGGATCGCCGAAATCAGCGTGCCGGCATGGCTCACTCCGATGAAAAATACGAAGTTGGTCATGTATACGCCCCAGGAGACGTAATCCCGCATGCCGGTCTCGGACAGGCCGTAGGCCAGTTGCAAGATGTAGGCCACGACGCCCGCGGTAATGACCGACAAGAGAAAGAGGATCCAGAGGCGCCCGCCGAGACGCGGGGGGGCCAGGGTCTTGCCGATCTCGGTGGTGATGTGGCGGGACAAGGCGGATTCGCCCGGCGGATCCGTCCGGTCTTTGTCGGCGGCAAGCGGTGGGGACGGTTCGCGGTGCATAGTTTCCTTTCTTCTGGCATTGTGAGGGGCGTCGCCCCCGCTGGAGTTACGCACTTATGCGCGACATGGTCATTGCTTGGGGTTGGTGCCGGGGCTTATCAGGACGTCGTGTCCGCCCACAGTTCCCGGTTTGCCCGGCGGGGCGTACAGGCGGTTTTTCGGCGGCAAGTAATACACGCGCGGCTCGGTCCCGAGCTCTTCCATGTAGCGATACCCCGCACGCTCGGTCAGCAGCCTCGACAAGCGGACGGTTTCGCCCTTGGAGTTGGTCACCGCGTCCTCGTTCTGATCGCCGAAGTAGATCACGCCCATGGGGCAGCCCGCGGCACACGCGGGAAGTTTGCCCTGTTCCGCCATGTCCGGGCAGAAATCGCATTTTTCAACCGTGCCCATGCGCCGCGGATAGCCCTGCTCCGGCGAATAAGGCTTGGCCAGCGCTTCCGGAGGATCCTGCGGCGGCCCCCAGTTGAAGACGCGCACCGAATAGGGACACGCCGCCATGCAGAACCGGCACCCGATGCACCGCTCGTTGTCGATGAGCACCGTGCCATCCTGCCGCTTGAATGTGGCATCGACCGGGCACACCCGCGTGCAGGGCGGGTTGTCGCAGTGGAAGCACGGGCGCGGGAAGTAGTAGGGCGTCGTTTCGGGGGCATCCTGCATCTTGAAGACCTTGATCCATTCACGGTCCCCCGGGACATAATGCATCTTGTTGCATGATTTCGTGCAGGTCTTGCACCCGTCGCAACCGGCCAGGTCAAACACCATCACCCATTTGCGTCCGGGGATGCCCTTACGAATCTCCGCATTGCTGATTACCGGCAGGGATACCGCCTGGGATGCGGGAACCTGGATGAGCCGTCCCTCGGGCGTCATGGCCGTAAGCAGCGGCCCCTTGGGCGGCTCGGGTGCCGTTTGCCCCAGCACCTTATCCAAACCCTTGCCGACGGCCACCGTGCCCGCAATCGCGCCCAACGCGACCAAACCATGGGTGAGAAAATTTCGCCGATCGCCATTCATAAGCGGTACTCCGTTCGAAGCAGTCATTTCTTCTGTCAGGTGTTAGGAATAGCCTAATCTTAACGAAGAAAAACAACGCCATTTACGCATCGTAGGTTCATGCAAATACGATTTCAAGGTATTTTCGACCTTTATATCCAATTTGTTATATTGACTATTCCTAAAAATGAATAATACGCTGATTCATCGTTATTTTGACTGGGTGGACGGAACCGTCGCCGGTGATGTCCCCGGCACTACAATCAGCGTCCGCAGATGGTTGACCACATTCCACCGGGATTCGTCGGGCAGAAGATTGTCAAATTTGGGCATCGGCGGGTGTCCATTGCCGAGTTTCCAGAACAGAGCTCCATCGGTGTCGTTCGCGAATTTCGCATCCGTCAAGTTGGCCGGCGGTTGGGTCTGTAAATTCGCGATCGGCCCGTCTCCCTTGCCGCTCGCACCATGGCAGGGCGCGCAATTACTGCCATACACCTGCTTCCCCGTGGCGCGGGAACCCGCATCGGCCGGAATCGGATTCTTCCTTTGGACGTCACGGGCCGGAATTGTCTGTGCCCCTTGGGTCGTGGCCGGTGGTCGTGGGGTGGTTGCCGGCGGGCCGGCGGCTGTCACCCACGCCGAAACGCCGCCCAGCGCCACACCGGCCGCCATCCCGATTAATTGCCCGCATCGAAGCATAAGTATTGTCCTTGATAAATGAGTTTCGGAGCCTCCATTCCAATAATGGGCGTCACCCTGTGAAAGTCAAGAACATAATGATGCCGCGCAAAAAGTAGAAATCCGAGATGGCGCCTTCTTACTTAGAATGCCGGCCACGCCGGCAGCGCTGCGTTATCCGCAACCGACGCGCAGTGGGCGATGTGCGCGTCAATGGCGCGCACCAGCGCGGCATCCAGGGTGTACGGTATGTCCGAAGTGAACGGCAAATTCTTCGGCCCCGCCTTGATGCAAAACAAATTCCCCGGCGACGGCTCCCCCGCAATCAGGTCAATCCACGCCGCCCCCGCCTGATCCGGCGCAAACAGCAACAGCGATGTCCCGTGGTCCAGCAGCGTCAGCGCAAACCGCAGCCAGAACAGCAGCGCCTCCGCCGGCGCCATCCCGCACGCCGGCAGGCGCACCTGTTCCGGCCGGATGGATATCGACCTGCCGGAGGAGGCGCCAGTCGGCCGATAGATCGCCATCCCCTTGACGAACTGGTACACAATCCGATGGAACCCCCCGCCGGCCCCGCCCGTGGAATTTGGATCCGCCGCCCCCATGTCCGCATGCCGGGCGACATTCGCAAGTTGTTGCGCCGTCAGCGGTTGCAAAGCCAGCGGCTCCTTGATCCGCGCCCGCAGGGCGTCCCGCTGCGCCCCGATGATCTGCCGCACGCCCTCGGCCGTCGTCGCCGCGGCACACTGCTCGTGTACCTGGGCCAAAAACGGCAAAACCACCTTCGCGGCAAATAAATCCGGCATCTCCGTGAGCTGGGCGCACAGCACCATCGGATACTTCGCCCGCCCCTTGCCGTCGGATGACGACCACAGCCTCCCCGCCAGCAGCGCCGGCGTGCCCGAGTCGGGCATGTGCCACAGAAAATTGTGGCGGAAAAGCTCCAAACTGGTGATCGCCGCCAATGGCGCCCCGGCCGCCTGCGGCTCGAGCTTCTCCCATGTGCCCGCGTCAATATTCTGCGAGATGCCCTGGATATACAGCAGCCGCTTGGCCGTGACCAGGGCGTCGGTATCCAGGCCCTGGTCATCCAGATGGTCGTTCCAGCCGGGGTGCTTCCCGAACGCCGACAGATACAACGCCGGCTCCGGCTTGCTGGAACCGCCCAGGAGGCGCGAGAGGCTTTTCATGAATGCAGGCACAGATCAAACCATGTGAGGACTCGGGGCGGAGCAACGAGGGGGCATCATAGGGCTTTTTCGCGGCCCACGCACGAAAACAAAAAGCAACTCAGGCCGGCGGGGCTTTGGCCTTCGGGTCCGGCCAGCCTTTTTTGGTGTCGGGGGGGATCGGCAGTTTGAATTCCAGGATCAGCGGGAGGGTCAATTTCTGGCTGTTGGGCGGGGGCGTGGTCACGGTATATTCGATGGTCCACTTGTTGCCCACGACCTCCTTGATGGTGACTTTGTCGCTCTGCAAAAGCCGCAGCACCGCCCACGGTCCGGATAAAGTCTCGGTTTGGACGATGGGGCCGTCGTCTTGCCGCTCCCGGAAGCCCAGCGTCAGATCGCCGAGGCCGGGGTAATCCACATTGCAGGTCTCCAGCGCGCTTGGGCTGCCGGTGTTGATTAACTTGAGCAGCTTTCCGCCCTGCGAAACGGGCATGTAGGCATAGGCGGACGAGATGCTCACCGCTTTTTCGAGTGCGAGGAGTTTGTCCTTGTTGAGGGTAAAGGTCGCGGTGAACGGTTGTTTGGCGTCCGTGGGCAGAACCGCCAGGAATTTGCCGAGCTGGGTGTAGTAGTACGCTTTGTCGCCCAGGAGTTTGGTGCCCAGGAGCCGGTCCAGCAGGGGATTGACCTGCGGGTTGTTGGTCCTGCCGCCCAGGTTGATGGGATTGGCGCCGGCCGCGCCGCCCGGCATCGTCGTGGTTTTGCCGGCAGCGCCGAGGATTTTTTCGAGCGCCTTACGCGCCGCGATGATGTCCTCGATGCTCAGGTCGTCCTTCTTGTCGCCCATGGACGCCAGCGGGAAGCGCTCGTATTTGGCCAGTTCCGTGATGCCCGCATTGATCTGCGTCTCGCCGTCCGTGACCAGGGCGCTCAGCCCGGCGACCGGGAGGCTGTTCCAGTAGATGCCCCGGAAGCTCGTGTTGCTGTTGGCGGAGGAGACCGTGAAGCCGTCCTTGAATTCGTTCCCGGTCATGCTCAGGAGCGAGCGCCGCGCCGCCACGGCGTCGTTGGTGAGGTTCTGCCAGTTTTTGAAGGCCACGCTGCATTCTACCGGCAACACCTGCGCCCCCAGGGTGGTGACGGCCGACGCCTCATCGGTGGCGCCGATCAGTTTGAGCGCGGTGGTCATGCGCTCCTCGTAGGCCTTGAGCTGGGCGATGATGGCGATATCGGTCGGGACGCTGATTTTGTCGGTGAAGGTCTTGTAGTCCTTGTATTTGACGCTGAAATCGAGTTCCTTCGTGACCGTGTCGCTCCAGTACAGGATGTAGGCCTTCTTATAGGCGTCAAAGCTGGTGCGCGAATCGACGGCGCTTTTCTTCAAAACCTCCAGGCTGAGTATCTTCGTGCCGGCATCCTTGTCGGCGACGAGCACCTGGTCCATGGCGCTCAGGCGGCTGACGACCATGCCGGCGGCATCGGGGGAGAACTGCTCGTTGAACGTGTTCTCCTGCCCGGCGGGGAAAATCACCAGGGGCACCTGCGGCCGCACCAGGTTCACGCGCGGGGCGTCCTTGGCGAACTTGGCCATGGCGGCGTTCCATTGGGCGTCCTCCGTGGGGAAGGCCGCCAGGATGCCGCTGGCCAGCAGGTACTTGCGGGCGCGGTTGGAGGCGTCCACGGAGAACTGCGTCAGCGCGATGGACTGCAAGAGTACGTCCGTCGGGCCGCTGGCCAGAATCTTGAGGCTGCCGGCGTCCTCGGTGGTCTTGGCGCTGTCGGTCACGATCTTGGCGAAGGCGTCGGGGATGGAAACGTTGGCGGGGAGTTGCACAGTTTCATCTTTTTTGACCAGCGCCTGATTGGCCATGTCGTAGAGGTGGGCCTGAACCATGAAGCGGTGCCGCAGGGTGCCGTCGGTGTCCTTGATCGTGGCCAGGCAGTTGGTGTCCAGGTCGGTCAGTTCCTTGAGCAGGGCCGGAGTGTTGGCGCTGGTTTTCCAGTCCTTGAGCTTGGCGCCCAGCAGATCGGCGCGGATTTTCGTCAGCGCGTTGTAGCTGGCGTTGGCTTTCGTGGCGTCCGCCGGGCCTAGGTCTGTGTACCTCAGGAGGATCTCATAATTCTTCTGGGCCTTGACCAGGACTGAATCCTTCTCGGCCGAATAGATCGCCACCAGCGTGGCGGTGTCCTTGCCCTGGCTGGCGAGCGCCCAGTCCTTTTCCGCCTGGTTGCGCGCCTTGAGGAGTCGCGCATACGCGGCCTGCAGGTCGTCGCGGAATTTGGTGTAGTTGGCCATGTTGGCCATCGGCAGGCCGTTGAGCTTGAGCAGCTCCGTTTCCGCCGCCTTGAACTCCCCGAGGGAGACGCGCACGGCATTGATGTCGGCCAGGGCCGCGTCGTCCTGCGACTGGCGGCTCCAGTAGCCGAGAATCGCCTCTATGCCGCGAGTGATCGCCGTCAGGTTGCCGGACGCGGCGGCGCCCGTATTCACCAGCGCCGGGGCCGGCCATTTGGTGTCGCCCTGGGCCGGGGCGGTGTACAGCCAGTCCACGACTTTCTGCAGGTTGTCGTTGTCCTTGGTGAACTTCTTGTATTCCTCATCCGACAGCACCAGGGCCAGCAGCGGGGCCAGCTCCACCTGCGGATGGGCGAGGGGATGCGCCGCGTCCGGGCCGGCGGGCGGCTTGCCCGTGGCGACGGCATATTCGAGTTTCATGAGCTCGGCGATCGCCGTGGCGTATTTGGTGGGATCCCAGGGCTCCGCGACGGCGGTGGCCGGGGACGTCGCCGCCGCCGACAGCGCCAGTATCCGCGCCCGGGCCGCGGTAAACACCGGCCGCAGCACCGTCACCTCATACAGGTCGCGATACGCGATGCGCCGCGACGAATTGACGTTCTTCGAGAACGCGGCGATCGGCCTGAAAATCAGGGGTATCTCCAGATCCTTCTTCACGCGCTCCAGGTTGTTGGAGAACAGGTCCGTCAGCGAAGTGGGTGCGTCGGCGACGGTGATGTTCGGATCGCCGCCGATATAGCTCGTCTTATCGATAATGGAGATGTTTTCGAGGTTCAGCCGCGCGGCGCTCACCCAGAAATCCCGCTCCGCCCCCAGCGTCCGCTGCAGCGACCGCGACCCAAACCACGTCACCGCGAACAACACCAGCACCGCGACAAAGGCAAACCCCAGCACCATCGCCCGGCGCGAACGCTGCTGCTTGTCGGCATTGTCGGCCCGGGTCACCAGGCCCTTCTCGCGGAATACCTTCTCCAAAAACAAATCCCGCAGAAAGTACGCCCGGTCCTTCCGGAATATCGCCCCGCCCGGCAGTGAATCCACCGGCACGCCCAGCGCCTCGGCCAGCTCGGCGTCCAACGCCGCGCCTTCCGTCATCGAACTCGTGAAGTAAATCCCCCGCAAAAACAAAGGCTTGGGCGACCACTCGCCGGCCACGAAAATCATCTCCAGATACCGCCGCAGGCGCGGGCCGATCTTCGTCACCGAGTCCGGCAGCGTGTACAGGGCGTCCACCTGGTCCACCCGGCGGGACTGGGGATCCTCCGTGTTCACCGGGTCCAACAGCAGGTTCTGCCGCCGCGCGATCAGCCGCAGCTTGACGGTCTCCAGGTGGGCCGTGACCTTGGCCGGGTCGAAACGCTCATCCAGCGGCGCGGGGTTCGACCAGCCCATGATCTGGTGCTGGAGCTGCGGATCGTTCAGGTCGTCGAAGAACTCGCGGAACCCGTTCAAGAGGTCGCACTTGGTGATGATGACGAACACCGGGAACCGCACCCCCAGGAGGCGCTGAATCTGGTCGAACTGCTGGGCGATCCGCGTGGCCTTTTTCTCGATGGCGTCGGCGGTGTCCTTGATGAGCGTGTCCACGGGGATCACCAGCAGCATGCCGTTGAGCGGGGAATTGGGCCGGTTCTGCTTGAGGAGCTTGAGGAATTCATTCCATTCGTTGGTCGAGCCGGGGACCACTTCCTCGAACATCAGGCGGCCGGCGGTGTCCAAAATGATCGCCGAGTTGGTGAACCACCAGTTCATGTTCAGCGTGCCGCCGGCGCCCTGGAGCTGGTCCTGCAGGCCCGGCGGAAAGCCGACGTTGCAGTGGCGGATGGCCTCGGTTTTGCCCGAGCCCGGCTCGCCGACGACCACATACCAGGGGACGGAATACAGGTTCTTGCCCGCGGCGCGGAATTTTTCCACGCCCTGGTCGAAGTTGCGCCGCAGGTCGTCCAGGCGGGCGCGGCGGGCCGGTTCCGAGATGCCCTGCGGGGTGGCCGCGGCATTGCCGGCGATGCCCTGGGCCAGCGGATTGGCCTTGCGTTTCGCACGCCACTTGACCAGGGCGCGGAACGCCAGGAACAACAGGAAGACGAAGACTAGGCCGATGCCCACGATCAGCAGCGCCGTGCTGCGGCCGGGGCTGTTGCCCATGGCGAAGTAGGTCGCGCCCAGCGTCGTCGTCCCGGCCAGCGTGGCCAGGACGAACATCACGGGCATCGGCAGATTCACGAGCCGGCCGCTCAGCAGGTCATTCATGATATTCGGATTCATTTGGGCGTCTCCTGGCCATTGGTGGCGGAATTGGGATTGACTTTGGCGGCATTGGTCTTGACGTTATCCAGGGCTTTGTCCAAGTCCTGGGAGCCATTGCGGTAGAGAAAGGCGTACATGCAGAACAACACGATGATCAGGCCGATGAGAATGATCGCGATGCCCATGAGCTTCATCCCCGGGGGCTCGATCAGGTCGCGCGTGTCCACTTTTTCGTAGGCGTCGGCGCAGATGCGCTGGGTGTCGGTGAACACGCCCGCCGCCTGCAGGCGGGCGGCGACCTCCTTCATCTTCCGCCGCAGGTACTCCGGCTGCGAGGTGTACCAGCCGGTGAAGCCCAGCCCGATGCACGTGTAGAACACCGTCAGCCGGTCGTTGGCCGCCGGGGAGTGGTCCTTGAGGCATTCCTCCAGCAGGTCGAAAAACTTCTCGTCGCCGGCCATCTCGTGCCGCTCGAAGGCCAGCTCCTTCCAGTCGTGGGCCCACGGCAGCGCGGATTCCTTGATCATGAAGTCGCAGAAGAACATCAGCGGCAGTTCGATCTTGTCGAACTGCTCCGAGAGGTTCTCGCCCACCGACTTGGTCTTGGCCTCCGCCAGAAAGCCCTTGATCTCCGACTGGACCTGCCCCAGTTCGTAGTTCCCGCCCTTGCGCGCGGAACGGTTGAGCCGGCACATGTACTGGAAAAGGGGTTCGCAAAGTTCAAGTAGGGTCATGTGCGAGTAATTGGTAAATGGTAATTGGTAATTTGTGGGAGCTCCGTGGTGGTCCGCCGCCAGCGGACCGGCTCAATTACCAATTACTAATTACTAATTACCTCCTTTCTAAAACAGGCTTCCAATCAATCACGGGATTGGCATGTACAACGACAACTGGAAATCAGACGTCTGCATGTCCGGCCAGCGCACGGCCATCATCTTCTCGTCCTTGATCCGGTCCCACATGCGCTGCGATTCGGCGCGCATCAGCCGGTAGTAATACAGGTCGCTCTTGGCCGGCAGCGTCAGCGGCGGATGCCGCTCCTCCGCCAGCTTGATGCCCCAGATGCGCTGGGCGATCATCGACTTGGCCATCAGCTTGAACTTGTCGCCGTCCTCGACCAGCTTGGCCAGGATGCCGTGGTCTTCGTGCGTCTTGATGCCCAGGTAGTAGTCCGTCGGCTTCTCGAAATGCTCGGCCTGCAAGGGATCCTTGAGCACCAGCACCGCGCCTTCGAGCACAAAGTCGATCTTGAGGTAGCGTTCCTGCACCGTCCCGCCCAGCAGCGAGCGGATTTTATTCACCAGGTCGTCGAACGACCCCGCCAGATTGTCGTGGTCGTACTCCGGCACGACGAATTCCTTGTCCCGATCCGGGTGCGAGGCCGACAACTCGCCCAACAACTCGCGCAAATCCAGGTAAAAATCAAACGGCCGCACCTGCGGCAATATCCCGATCAGCGCGCCCAGTCGGGCCGCGAACCGGTTCAGCGTCCGCAGCCGCATCGCCTGCTCGAACTGCACCCCGCGCATCTGGTCGATCGAGAACCCCCCCGCCGTGATCTGCTGCACCAGCGTCGCCCGCGACGCCTGCACCTGGTTCGACAAGTCCCGCAACTTCTCCCGCAGCGACGCCGACCCGCCGATGACCAGGCACGGCGGAATATACGTCGGCTCCTGCCGGGCCGTCCCCACGTCCTGCCCGGTGGCATGCGCGATGCGCAGCAGCGGCAGCGTTTCCAGGTCCGTGTGGTCGTCGTCGTCCAAAATCAGCCGGGCATTGAGCTTCCGCACCACCATTGGCTGCGGGTTTTCGCCCGTGTTCTCGTCCGTCCGCGTCATCTCCGACACCTTGTACATCCGCTTGACGCGCCATTCCGCCCCGCCGCCCCCCTCCGCGGTGCCGGTGTTGCCCGCCGCCGGATCCACCGTGTTCGCCCGCGCCGCATACCACAGCGGCACCGCCAGCGACACCGTGAACGGATTCGACGACGCCTCGAACGCCTGCTTGATGTCCAGCGACGGCAGGTCCGCGTTCTCCGGAAAGTTCACCTCCACCCCCGAGGGCATCACCACCCGCAGCCGGTCGAACCGGACCAGCATGTTCTCCAGGGCGTCGCCCGACATCTTCACGTCGATCACGCCGTAGGGAAATACGAAATCCAGCCGGCGCTCCGCGCCGAACCGCTCCAAAAAGTAATGCTGCATCGTCTGCAAGTGGTGCGGCTGCAGAAACAGCCCTTCATGCCAGTGTACGGGACCGGAGGACATGGACGGTTCCTTTTTCTTGGACCCGAGAGGGGTTGGGTCGGGTGGTCACGTGCGGCTGCGCCCCTTGATGAGCGTCTCGGTGTATTCCGCGATGGCGTCCTGGATTTCACGCTCGATCGTCTGCACTTCCATCGCCGTCGATAGTTCCTTGAACTGCCGCCAGCATTTCACTTCCTTGCTCACCAGCATCCCCGGCATCTTGTCGGCGTACGCCTCGATGTTCGCCACTGAGAACTTGCTCACGTGCCGCTGCGCAAACAAATTCCCCGCCTGCGCGATCGCCGAGATCAGCCCCGCCGTGAGCTGCCGCAGCCGGTCCACGTCCGCCGCCACCTGCGTCCGCGACACCTCCACATCCCCGGTCGTGAACTTCGCGCACGTCCGCTGGATCGGCACCGGCCGCTTCAGGTCGCTCTTGGGCGCCACCTGCCGCCACGTCGCCCAGACCAACTGGTCCAGGCTCGCCGCGAACGCCACCAGTTCGCCCGCCAGTTCCAGCAGCCGCGTGGGGTCGATCTTGTCCCGGTCCGTCAATTGCAGCTTGGTCCGCAGCGCCTTGGCCGGCTGCGCCGGCCACTCCGACGGTCCCGCCGCCGCGGCATCCGCCAGCCCCGCGGCCCGCAGCCGCGCCATCGCCGTCTTGCGCTGCTCCTCGGTGAGCGTGGGCGCAATTTTCACCAGCCGCGAAATCAGGAACGTGTAATCCTGCAGCTCCTTGGCGTCCGCGACCGACTGCACCGCCGTCGGCTGCGACGGCGCCGACACCGCCACCTGCCCGTCCCACGTCGGAAACCGCTCCTTGAGCTCCTGCAAAAACACCCCCCGCTGGTCCGGCAGCAGCGCCGCCAACGCGTGTTCAATCTCGTCCGACAGGTAGTTCTCCCGCACGTCCTGCGGCTGGTCCGCAAAATCCACCTGGATCAGCCGCAGGCGGTTCACCGCCGCTGCGACGAGCCGGGTGACATCTGTAACTTGGTCCGGCAAGGTAACCCCTTTGGCGTATGTGACGACGGCGAATTATAAGGGTGCCATCGGCCCGTGGCCAGTGGCAAGTTATTTAGTGGTCCATGGCCCGGCCCTGGCTACGGCACTTTGGCCCCGGCGCCTCTGGGGCCGGGGAGTTTGCCGTCCTTGAACGCGTTTTGCAGCACCTGCACGATCGTCAGCCGCGGCGCGGTGTACGCCAGGCGGAACCCCACGTCGCTGTAGCCGGTTTTCACGCGGCCATCATTGGGGATCGCCAGCTTTTCGTTGAACGCCATCTCCGGCGGCGAGAGCGCTGAGCCCCCAATGACGAAAAAACTGCCCGGCTGCATATCGTTGATCGCCTTCGGGTCGGGCTTTTTGTCCCCTTTGATGACCTCATCAGCCTTGTCCCCGTCATAGACGTACTCGGCCACGTTGCCCACCAGGTGATGCATGACGATTTTCGCGTTGTTGGGGTTCTCCTTGTCCACCGGCATGAACCAGAGCGTGTTGTTCTTGTACGGCGTGTTCGCCGACGGGTCGGGCGTGATCCGCGCCGCCACAATATTGTCTTTGGCGGCCAGCTTGGCCAGGTCGCCGGCGGTCCAGGGTTGGGCGTTGGGGCCCGTCTTCACGTTCCCACTAAGAAAAATGCCATCATCCGGAAACGGAATAAATTTATTCGCCAGGGCATGGCGCTGCTGCGTGCCCCACGAGGCCCCCGCCCCCTCGCCCCGCAGATTCCACACATCCGTGGGCATGCCCGCCTGGCCTTCAAATTGTCTGTACGCGGCTTGCCATTCCTCCGAGGTGGGCAGCCGGCATCCCAATAATTGGGCGGCATACGCCGCCGCCCACGGCGAGAGCCTTTGCATGGGGGGATCGCCCTCGGAAGGCCCCTTGGGTGTGGTGGCGTTGGTGGGGTATTTGTCTGCCGACGCCGCGGCGTCCAGGGCGATTGTCCAGTCCTGATTCACATTAAACACGCCCGTGTTGTTCAGATACCAGGAGCGTACGCCCTCCCAGGAGTCTAATGCCCGACTCACCGGCTTAAACCAATGGTCGTTGGGGGCGGGATGATTTTTATTGTCGACGACCAGTGTGCCATCGGGGAGTTTGCCGCTATACGCGTTCATGCTCGCGTTAAACAGCCCGACGGACATCTCCGTCGTGCAGAGATAGATGATCTTCCTGTTTACGGTCATCATTTGAAAGTCCAGGGGGTATTTCGCAAACTTGGGATCCTTGGAACTGAACGTCCGCTTCTGAAAGTCGGGCGTGAAGGTCATGCCCCACCCCGCCAGCTCCGGCCCCTGCTTCTCGGCAAACGAACCCTGCAGGGGCTTGAGCGATTCCCCCATGTCCGTCAGCAGCTTCTGCATGTCGGTGTTCGGGGGCGTGCCCAGCGGCAGATCTTTGACGGCATTGATGAATTTGTACGCCGGCCCGTCCTGCGCCGCACCCTTAAGCGCCTCCTCCGTGGGCGCCGGGGTCGGGGGTGATGGCTGGGAGAAGTCCCGCAACGCGAGCAGCGCCTGGTAATAAAACATCTCGGGTTTGTCTTTGGTGATCGTCACGCCGAAATTAGCGGCCTGCTTCACGGCCAACTCTAGGTTCTTGGCGGTCGTGGCCTTGGCCGCCCAACGTTCCCAGCGCTTCGGACGCTGGCCCTTGATCTCCCCGGCCAGCGCGTCGGCCTGTTTGGCGTTGAGCGCCTTCAGCGCCGCCACATGCGCGTTGAGCTTGTTCTCGGCATCATCTTCATCCTTCAGATACGCCGTGTCCTCGCTGATCGCCGCGTCGCCCAGCTTCCGCCACGCCGCCAGGGCCAGTTCCGGGACCGGGGCCTGCGCCTGCTTCAATAGCGCGCTGTAGTCCGTCTCCTTGTCCAGCGCCAACAAGTCCGCGGCACGCTGGATGGTCTTGAGGTTTTCGGCGGTTAATAGGGAATTCCTGTAGGTGCCCGTCAGTGTTTTCATGATGTCGACGGGTATCGTGGCGTCGGCGAGAAAGGGGTTCTTTTGCAGTGCTTGTTGCAGGTCGCGCCATTTTTTGCCGGAGGACGGCTCGGCCTCGTCCGGTAGCAGATAGAGTTGATCCAGGCATTTGGCCAGGGCCGCGTGGTCTTTCAAAAAGGCCAGCGATATCTTGCAGACGCTTTGATATTGCGTCAGCGCCGCCGTGCGGAGAATCCTGTAAGCGGAACCCTCCGCCAGCAGCTTCTGATAGTCGATCTGCGACGGATCTTCTGGCTGCGGCACGGCTTTGGTCAGCAGATACGTCAAAACGCTGTCGCGCGTGTCGTCGGCCCACTTGGTGAGCTTGGGATCATTGGACAAGGCGAGCAATTCGCCGCGGTTGGAGTCCTTGTCGGGCAACGCCTGGCCGGCGTCCGCGTAGAATTGCAGCACCTCCCGGAACTTCTTTTCATCCTCAATATGGGTCGTGCGGAACTCTTCGAGCGTGCGGCCTTTCACCGTCTTGATCAGGGCGCCTTGGGCGAGTTTCCATCTCTCCTGCACCGGGTTGGCGGCACCATTGATCGGGTCCGGGAGTTTGTTGGGGGGCGTGATATAGATTTCCTGATCGGCAACGATTTGGGCGAACTTTTCCTTGGTCATGAAGCCGGGATGCTCGTTAATGGCTTTCTCCAGCGCGTCGAACGCGCTGGTGATGCCGCTGATTCTCTCCCCCATGTTGGATTTCACGAGCAACGGCAAGCCCGCGATTTCCGCGATATTCTTATCCAGTTCCCCATACCGCTTGTTGATGGCCTCGAGTTGGGCGTCGTTGGGCGGCGCGGTAATGGTGTTGATGTCTATTTTCTTGTTGGCCAGCCGGTCGGTCCATGCCTTGGGCGTCCGCGTATCGGTCTTGAGCGTCACATATCCCGGTATCGCGCTCGCCAGTGCCTGATAATGGGCAATCGTTGCGGCCGGGTTCGGGCCTGCCGTGGGATCCTTTTTGAGTTCCGCAAAATCCACATCCGGCGTGGCCAACGCCTTCTTCAGCGGCTCCACCGCCTCGGCCTCAAATTTCTGCAGCGCGGCCGCCAGCGCCTTCACGTTATTCAATGCCTCGCCCGGATTGCCCGGGGGGTTCGCCAGCGCCTGCTCCGCGAACGCCTTGGCGGATTTGAACGCTTGCCCATCCCCCAGCAGCGGCACATCGTGGGTGGGCAGTTTAGTGATGCGCTCTAGGATCCCATCGATGTGATTTGTTTTCCCATCCTTTTCCTCGTCGTAGCCGGATACCAGGGTGACCAATTTGTACGCCTCGGTCGCTTGCACGAGGCTCTGGTATATGGTTTTCGGGCGCTTCGTTTTGTCCTCATTGACCCGATCAAACCGTATGCCCGGGTCGGGCTCCTCCGCATACAGCGCCGGCACGCTGCCCGCGCTGTACACCGCCTGCAACTCCTCCGTGGGTTTCGTCCAGCTTAATTCCTTATACCGCGTGGCGGCATCCAGCAGCTTTTGGCGGACGGTCCAGTGGGCCAGGGCGTCTTCGACGCCTTGTACGAGCAGCTTCCCTTTCTTGGGATTGTCGGTCTTGGTGACGGTTGCCGGCGGGTTGGTGATCAGTGCCTTCCAGGCGTTGGGATCCTTCTCATCCCAACCCCCCGGGGGGGGGGAGGTGTAGTAGTTGGAAATCCTCACCGGGTCATATTTGTCGAAATCGGCCCGGACAAAGATTTTGCTGATCTCGGGATTGGCTTCGCGGAACTTGACGCCTGCGTCGCTGGTTAAATCCTTGTTGAAGTCCTTGAACCAGGAATAATAGGCCAGCGCTTCGTACTGCCATTCCTCCGGCGTCGAGGTCTTATGCGTGCGCCTATACTCGATAAAACCCACAATCCCCCCGGCGACCAGCAGCAGCGCCGCCACCGCGTACAGCAGCGGCTTCTTGCTCTTCTTGGGCTTGGCCGTCCACGTCGGCAGTTGCGCCAAAATGTTCTCAAACTTGCACTCCTCCTGGTGCGCCGCCCCATCCATCAGCGCCCCGCACAGCTTCCGCCAGTTCTCCCCGTTGGGGCCCAGGGCGTCCCAGTCCTTGTTCCGCCCGATCGTCCCGTCATCGTACGCCCGGCGGTGTACCAGGTGATACAGAATCCGCGCCAACTGGTTCAGATCCCTCGTGTCGCTCGCCGGCGTCAGCGCCCCCGCCGGCGCCGGATCGCTCAAGTGTACCGTCGCCGACGCCAGGTCCGTCGCGTTGGCCAGCAGAATGTTGGAGGCCTTCAGCGCCCCGTGCGGCCGCGATGCCGTCTGCCGCAGGTCCAGCAGCCCCTGGATAATCCCCGTGAACAGCGCCCGCAGATCCGCGTTCTGCACGTTCACCCGCCCGTCCAGCAGCGACTGCACCGACCGCTCGTACCGGTCCATCACCGCGTACGCCCCGTCCGCCACCGGCCGCTCCCCCCCTTCCGCCTGGCTCGCCAGCGCCTCGCCCCCCGTCGATTCCCCCGTCCCCGCCGCCGCCCGGATCGCCGCCGCATCGTGTACCGGCGCCCAGTTCCGCGACGCCTTGGCCGCGTTCTTCTGGATCTTCGCCCGCTCCCGGAAACCCTCGATCTCTTCCTGGATCCGCTCGTCCGACCAGATTCCCACCGGCGGGTGCAGCACCTTGATGATCTTCTTGTCATCGCTCTTCAGCGCGTAGATGCCCCCCACGCCCGACAAAAACAGGCGCTGCGCCGTTTCATACTGGCCAAACGTGGGCATGGGTTTCCCTCTGGAACTTCATCGCCGCCGGGTGTGCCCGCCCCGCGCTTACTCGGGCCTCATCGGCGTCACGGTGATGAGGCGGTCGGGATTGATCGTAAGTTCGATCATCGGCAGCGTCTTGTCGATCTTGACCCAATCGCACTTGTTGGTGGACAGTATCTGCCGCCGCTTGTCGGCGGGGCCGTCGCGATCCATTGAGATGTCCCACGCCCCGGGCAGTTGCACCAGCACAAAAATTTGCGGCGCCGTATCGTTGTTGGAGCGTGCCTGCCACTCGGCCCAGATCGGATCGCTCGCCGCGATCTTCAGCGGTTCTTTCTTGGCCGTATCGATGGTGAGCGATACCGTCTTGAGGCTCTTGCGCATCGTGTCGCCGGCTTGCCAGTATTTGGTCATCGAGTAGGTTTTCAAGCGCTCCTGCTCGCTGGGGCCAACCGCGGCCACCAGGTCCACCGTGATCTGCTTGTTGGGGTACGCCTTGCGGAAAGCTTCATCCGCGTCAATGCTGATGTCCAACTGCGTCATCTTCGGACAGCAGCCTACGCCCAGCAGCACGAACAGCGCCAACGCCAGGAAGGAACACAATTTACGGGTCATGAAAATCTCCTTTTCGGGAACTCGTCAATTATTTCTTGGGTCCCGCGGCCGAAAACCGCCGCAAAACCCCGTGGATTTCCCGGTTGAACCGCCAGTCTATCACGATCAGCGACCGCGTGCGCACCAATAGCGTATCCAAATGATTCATCGCCGGTTCATAAATTTTGTGTAAGCCCCCGCGCGGCGCATCCCCATAATCCCGGCAAATCGAGTCCGGCCCGATCGCCGGCAGCATCCGCACCAGCAACCCCAAGGTGTCAAACCACAAATTCGCCGGCACCAGATCAAACGCCTCCTGCGGCGTCAGTGTCTCGCGCGCCAACCGGTGCGGACCCAGCGAATTCAGCCACCGCGGGTCCGCCTGGAACACCGCCCGTATCCGCTCCCCCAACGGGGCGTTCGCCTGATACTGCAGCGCCACCTGCCGCGCCAGCGATATCAGCTCGTCCGTGGCGATCGCCAGCGTGTTGTCCGCGCTCACCAGCAGCGCCCGCGTCGCCAAGATCGCCAGCGAATACATGTCGCACGGCGACGACAGCAGCGGAATAATGTCAAACAGCGTCTCGGGTATCGGCACCCCCTCCGCCGCCTTCACCTGTGCGATCACCCCCTCCGCCATGCGCTGCCGCTCCGAGCGGAAACGCCATTCCCCCGCCGCCAGCGCCGGCTCCTTTTCCACATGCCCAAATAAATCAATCCGCTGCGAACCCACCGGCACCCGCAGCCAGATCAAATCGTTCTTCGTCGGCTCGCCCCCGCCCCCCGCCCCCAAACGGTCCTGCGAGGTGAACGTCCCTTCTAGGATCAGCCCCGCGCTCTCCGCCATCGACTTGCGTATCCGCAGCGTGCCCCGCCCCGATGCCGGCTTCGACACCGACTCCGGCTGGTACACGTTCCCCGGGGCCGCCAACCCGCGTAGAAAATACTGCACGTCCCCCGCCTCCGCCCCGCCCGGTTTCAGCGTCACCGCGTCCCCCGGATCGACCAGCCGCGCCGCGGCCGTCCATAAAAACGGCAGCGCATACGCCCGCGCCCCCGTCCCGATGTCCACCTGGAAACTCTGCGCCGTCAGGTTCAGCAGCGGCCGCTGCGTCGCCGTCGTCAGGATGCGCACTTCATTCAGGGCGTCCGCCAGCAGCCGCAGCTTCAGGTGGAACGTCTCGATCAGCCGCCCCCATTTGCCGTGCTTGCCCAGAAACAGCCGCCCGTCGGCCATGTCCGCCGACGATCCGCCCTTCTCTTCCACCGCCTCGTTCAAACGGTTCAGGTGGACCGCCGTGCGGCCCGCCAGTATCCCCTCCCACGTCCCGCCCGACAGTAGATCGAACAACGCCTCCAGCGCCGCCGGCGCGTACCGGCGGAGCAGCAGCAACCCGCCCGGGTTGAACTGCCGCATCGCTTCCGTCGGCCCCGTGATCTCCATCATCGAGGCCGTGTTCGTGCCCAGCGGCGCCTCGGGGGTGATCGGAATCAGCGGCGCCTTCACGTCGGCAATCAAATACCGGTGCAGCGACGCCGCATACGCCGGCAGCCCCTTGGACGTCAGCAGCGCGTCATCCGTGCATAACTTCCACGGGATCCCCGAAAACGCGTCGATGGGATGGAACAGTTCGCGCTTTTCCGTGTCGTAAAACAGCGGCGCCGGATGCGTCGTTTCAAACCCCGTGCGATACAGCACGCTCCCCCCGCCGCCGCAGCACGCCGGCTGCTCGTCGAGTGCGTCATACGCCTTGAACAGCTTCGCCCACCGGTCGTCCAGCGCCCGGTTCGACAGCGCCTCCCGCGCCGCCGCCGGCGAGTCCGCCAAACCGTTTGCCGATTGCACCCAGATTTCGATGTACCCGTGCAGCCTGCCCCCGGCATCCGTGATGCACCCCAGATACACCACCGCGTCCAGCAGCGTCCGCAAAATCACAAAGTACCCCGCCACCGGATCGGCTTCCTTGCGCACGATCAAACACAGCCGCAGCGGCGCGCCCGCCTGGTCCGGCAGCAACGCCACTGGAATATACCCCGGCGGCAGTGCCGCGGGTGCCGAAAGTATGGGGTCAGCCGGGGGCATCTGGCTCCTCTCAACGGATGAACCGCTGTCGCGGAAAATACCCGGAGCGCTCGTCGTTCGCGAATGTTTCCCACGTGGGTAAAAGTGTACGGCCAGATGATGCTAGCGTCAAAGACGGCGGGTGGCGAAAAATAACGCGAAATGCCTTTTTTTTGTTAAATGAAGGCGCTTTAACCTTAAATTTTACGTGTTTATAATGGGATTTAAGCGTTCCCCGGAGGCGCGGGAGGGGGCGCGGCGTCGGGCGCGGCGGGGGGGGAAGCGGGGGAGGATGCGGGGGAGGGGGCGCAGGGTGTGCTCAGCGCCTTTTCTATGCTCGCCAGCAGCCGGTCCATCCGAAATGGCTTGTTTATATAGTCATCCACCCCCAAAGTCTCCGCATACGTCTTGTGCCGCGTCCCCAAATTCCCCGTAATCATGATCACCCGCGGCTTGCAACCCTTTGGCCGGCGGGCCTTTATGCGCTCCAGCACCAAAAACCCCGAACGCTTCGGCAGCATCATGTCCAGCACCACCAGGTCCGGCTGCTCCTGCTCGCAAATCTCCACCGCCTGCGCCCCGTCCACCGCCTGAAACACCTTCGCCCCCTGATCGGAAAGTGCCATCGTTATTGCAGTTACAACATCCGGATCATCGTCCACAATCAGAATCGTTTTGTCTTTCAGGTCGGCCATTGTTGGGTTCTTTCCAAAAAAGAAACCATATTTATATGCAGCGGACCCCTCTTTGGCAACCCGACGCACTTGACCCGGACGCCCGGTTTTCTTACTTTCCTTGCATGTCCAGTTACCAGCCCATGTCGCGCGAGCCCCACACGGAGTACCGGGTCTTCTTCATCGAGAAGCTCATCATCAACTTCGCGCTGCCCTCGGACTTGTTTTACCACACGGTGCGGGCGTTCCGGCAGAAGGACCACAGCCAGACGACTTTGCAACGGATAGTGGCGATGTGGAAGGGGAAGGTCGTGAAGTATCAGAAACTATTGCGGGTAAAGGATGAAAACGGGGGGCGGATACCCGAGGACTACCGGGCCTTGTGCCGGCAGACGCCGTGCGGGAAGGCGCGGCTGATTTTGGCGAGCCTGCCGTGGCGGCATCCCAAGCGGAGGCGGTCGGTGGAGATCGCGGAGCGGAACCTGGCGCCGGAGGTGCCGGTGACGGCGGCGGAAGTGGCGGATGATGTGCCGGCGCGGGTTTGAGTTGAATCAAATTACAGCAGGTGGCGTGAGGTACACATAGGCCCAGGGATCAATCCCCGGGCTTGATGACGCGGGTGGCCGGCCCGCGGAAATTCCGCGCATTTTGGTATTTTTCCGCTTGACCCTCCCGTTGGGGGAGGGCTTAGGATACGTCCCGTTCCGGTTTTTGGCCCCCGTGGAGGTCCGATGAATCCCAACGCCGACATGCTCTTTTCGATCGGCGAGTTTTCGCGCATCACCGGGCTGACGGTCAAGGCCCTGCGGTTTTATCACGAGGAGGGGGTTTTGGCGCCGGCGCGGATCGACGCGGGTTCGGGCTACCGCTATTACGACGCCCGGCAGGCGGAGGCGGCGCGGGCGGTGAAGCTGCTGCGGGAGCTGGAGTTTCCGGTGAAGGAGATTCGCGAAATCCTCGCCCAGCGGGGGGATGCCGAGCATGTGACGCAGGCGCTCGAACGGCAGCGGGCGGCGTTGGAGGAGAGAATCAAACAGCACAGGAAAACGGTTCTAGCGCTGCGGGAATTCATCGCGGCAGAAAGGCAGGGTGCGATCATGGCGGTCATCACAAGCGAGGTGCAGGAAAAGCAGGTGCCGGCGATGCTGGTGGCGGGCATCCGGATGAAGGGGAAGTACAGCGAGGTGGGGCCGCTCTTCGGCAAGCTCTGCCGGGGCGCGGGCGGGGCGGCGGGCGGTCCGCCGATGACGTTGTACTACGACATGGAGTACAAGGAGAACGACGCGGACTTTGAGGCGTGCGTGCCGCTGAAGAAGCGGAAGGAAATTGCCGGCGCGGTGGTGCGGGAGCTGTCCGCCGGGCGCTGCGTGTCCCTGATCCACAAGGGGCCGTACGAGGAGTTGCACGGCTCCTACGAGCGGATCATGAAGTACATCAAGGAGAAGGGGTATCAGGTGACGGCGCCGCCGCGGGAGATCTATCTCAAGGGGCCGGGGATGATCTTCCGGGGGAACCCGAAGAACTACATCACGGAAATTCAAATGCCAATCGCAGGCGCGTGACGCGGTTCCGCCTCACACCCCGCGCAGTTCCGCCCGCACGCGGCCGGCGGCGCGCGAGGCCGCGTGGCGGATGGCGGTGCGGATGCTGGCCTGCTGTTCCTCCACCAGCACGGGCGTGCCGGTGGCGAGCACCACGCGGATGCGGCAGCGTTTGTCACCCCCGCCGCGGCGGCGGTTCTTGTCGCGGAGTTCCACCGAGATGGAGGCGATGGCGTGGGCGAAGCGCTCCAGGACGCCGGCCACGTGGTGTTGGACAAAGTCATGCAGGGTGCGGGTCAGGGGGATGCGGTGGGCCAGGGTTTGGATGTTCATGGGTAACTCCGTATAAGCCAGGTGTGCCGCATCATTGTTGGCGCGGTTTGGCCCCAGGTCCACTACGAAGTCTCTATGCTTCGCTTCGGAATTGCCGAAACCCGGCCCCGCCAGTTGCCGCCGGGGCCGGTTAGCGCGCCGGCGGCACGATCGCCACGCCCGCCGCCACCGCCGGCACATCCGCCGACGTCTGCCAGCGCAGCTCCAGCACCTGGATTTTCAGTGCCCCGGGGCAGGCCTCCCGCAGGGCGGCGGGGAGCTCGCGGCCTTCGCGCGTGGCGTTCCACACGAGCATGCCGCCGTCGCGGTTGAGCGCGGCAATGGAGGTCCAGGGGCAGTTGGCCTCATCCAGATGCACGACATCCAGATTGCCCCCTCCCTGGTCGCACAACACGGCGGGGCGGTCGGCGGCATAGTAGGCCACGTTGTCGGCCATCCAGCGTTCGCCGGCGATCATGGGAAGGGCTCTGCCCGGGACGCGTTGGCGCCAGATTTCCTGGACGCGCGCGGCCAGGGCCTGGCCGGGGAACTGGACCCGCAGCGGCTTGTGCGTGAGGCGCGGGGCCAGCGGGGGCTGGAGGACGGCGATGGCCACATTGATGCCGATGAGCGTGATCCCCAGGGCCAGGGTTTGCCGGGCGGCTGGGGGCGCGTTCCGCCTTTGAAAACAGGCCAGCAGCGACAGCGGGACAAACAGCAGCAAAGGAATGCCCCAGGATCCGCGCAGCTCGTTGCCCGTCAGCAGCGCCAGCAGCAGCAGCAAGCCCAGCGGCCCCAGCGTCAGCGTCAGGATGAACCGCCGGTTCCAGCGCTGGTCGGGCGCTGCCGCCCGCCAGCGGGGCCACCCCAGCCAGGGCATCAGGAGCACCAGCACCGGCAGGATGAACAACAACTGGTCCCGCAGGAACTTGAGCGGGCTGAGCAGATGGCCCCCCAGCCCGGGGGTATCCGTCATGCGGCCGCGGGCGTAGGCGAGGGTGACAAAATGATGGTCCCGCAGCCAGGCGAAATGCGGGGCGAAAAGCAGCAGCGAAAGCGCCAGCGCCACATAGGGGTGGGGCCGCTTGAGCCACCTGCGGCTGGGGGGATCGAAGAGCATGAACCCCGCCAGGCAGACCGCCGGAAAGGCCATTTCGTACTTGCTGAGCATGCCCAGGCCCAGCGTGCCGCCGAGCAGGAGCCACCACCTCCAGCGTCCGTCCGTCAGGGCCTCCCAGGCGGACCATCCGGCCAGCGCGACGAACGGCAGGAGGAGCATGGCGTGGTTGAACTCCAGCGTCACGACCGTGCAGGCGTAGGTGCCAGCCAGCGCCAGGACGGCCAGGAAGGCCTCCTCGGGGGGCACTAGCCGCCGGGCCAGCCGCCACACTCCCCAGAAGGCGGCGACGATCACGAGTTGCCCGCTCAGATAAATGGCCCAACCCGCGCCCGCGGGGTTAGGCCCGGATATGACGCGCGCCGCCTCCTGAATCCAGGCGATCAACGGGGGATGCTTGGGGGTGCCCCAGGGCCACTGGTGGCCCCAGGAGACGGTTTCGGCCACATCGAGGCTGACATTGGGATGAAAGAGGAGGGGGATAAGCGTCCAGGCGGCCAGATGAAACACACACAGCAGGGCCAGGCGCCTGGCCCACGGACCAGCGGGTGTGATCGGGGGCGCGCTCACTTCAGCCAGTCTCCCCAACCAGGCCCGGCGCGGCCGCGCCCTCGATGGCGGCATCCTGGGCCGAAAGGGATTTCTTCTCCTTGAGGCTCGCGGCGGTGTCGGCCAGCGTCGTGGTGGACAGATACGCGCGGAGGCGCTGGCGGATGGGCTTGAAGAGGTCATGCTGCGGGCAGGACATCTGGTCGTTGCAGCGGGCCAGGCCCACGACGCAGCCGTCGATCTGGCAGCCGCCATCGACGATTTCGATGATGTTCAGGAGCGTGATGTCCTGCGGCGGCCGGGCCAGCGAGAAACCGCCGCCGGGGCCTTTGGCGCTGGCGAGCACGCCGCCCTCGACGAGCTGGCGGAAGATCTTGGCCAGGAACTCGCGGGGGAGATTGGCCTGTTCGGTGAGTTTGTCCAGCATGACGAACCCGGCGCGGCGCGGGCCGCCCACCGGGACATCCTTGCTCATCAGGACCAATTCCGACAATGCCCGAATGGCGTATTCCGAAGGATTGGAAAAGATCACTTTTGGTTCTCCTTAGAATAAACGAAATTTAAGCCCATTATAGGCATGGTTCAAGGATTATACGTCATGATGTATTGACTTGCCGGAATTTGTTACGATAATTCCCCCGACATTTTTTCTTCATTTGCAGGGTCAGGCTTTGGAGGCATCGCCCGCCAAATGACACGCAGGAGGTCTGCGCGCCATGACAAGTAACAATGGTTTGCTCAAATGGGTCGATGAAGTGGCGGCACTGTGCCTGCCGGACGCCGTTCATTGGTGTGACGGCTCCCCCGCCGAATATGACCGGCTCTGCCGGGCCATGGCGGATGCGGGGACGTTCATCCGGCTGAACCCGGAACAGCGGCCCAACTCGTACCTGTGCCGCAGCGACCCGGGCGACGTGGCGCGGGTCGAGCAGTTCACGTTCATTTGTTCGCAGCGCCAGGAGGACGCGGGCCCGAGCAACAACTGGGCCGATCCCCGCGCGATGAAGGAGAAGCTGACCCCGCTCTTCGCCGGCTGCATGCGCGGGCGCACGATGTATGTCATCCCCTATTCCATGGGCCCCATCGGCTCGCCCATCGCCAAGATCGGCATCGAACTGTCCGACTCGCCCTATGTCGTGGTGAACATGCACCTGATGACCCGCGTGGGCGCCAAGGTGCTCGAGGCGCTGGGCGCCGAGGGCGGCTTTGTGCGGGGGATGCATTCGGTCGGGGCGCCGCTGGATGACAATGCGGCGGACGTGCCCTGGCCGTGCAACGCGGCCCATAAGTTCATCTGTCATTTTCCCGAGACCCGGGAAATCTGGTCGTTCGGCTCCGGGTACGGGGGCAATGCCCTGCTGGGCAAGAAATGCCACGCCCTGCGCATCGCCTCGGTGCAGGCGCGGGATGAGGGGTGGCTGGCCGAGCATATGCTGATCTTGAAACTCACTTCGCCCCAGGGCGTCGTGAAGTTCATTGCCGCGGCCTTCCCCAGCGCCTGCGGCAAGACCAACCTGGCCATGATGGAACCCGCCCTCGCCGGATGGAAGGTCCAGACCATCGGCGATGACATCGCCTGGATGAAGTTCGGACCCGACGGCCGCCTGTATGCCATCAACCCGGAGGCGGGTTTCTTCGGCGTGGCGCCGGGGACGAGCATGAAGTCCAATCCCAACGCCATGCGCACCATCACCGGCGGCACGATCTTTACGAACTGCGCGCTGACCCCGGACGGCGACATCTGGTGGGAGGAAATGACCAGCCCGCCGCCCGCGCTGATGGATTGGACGCGGCGCCCCTGGACCCCCGCCAGCCG
Source organism: uncultured Phycisphaerales bacterium (assembly GCA_903868035.1). Next base: position 3,870 of record CAIPTQ010000140.1, on the reverse strand, counting down.
CCGCAAGGCCGCCCATCCCAATTCCCGCTTCACGGTATCCGCGCGGCAATGCCCGGTCATCGCGCCGGAATGGGAAGACCCCAAGGGCGTGCCGATCTCCGCCATCCTTTTCGGGGGCCGGCGCGGCGCGGTCATTCCCCTGGTCAATGAGGCCCTCAATTGGCAGCACGGGGTGTTCCTGGGTTCGACCATGGCCTCCGAGACCACGTTTGCGGCCGCGGGCAAGGTCGGCGCGCTGCGGCGCGACCCGATGGCCATGCTCCCCTTCTGCGGCTACCACATGGGCGATTATTTCGCCCATTGGATCAAGCTCGGAGCGCAGGCCAAAGACCCCGCCATGCTGCCGCGGATATTCTTTGTCAACTGGTTCCGCAAGAACCAGGAGGGCCGGTTCCTGTGGCCGGGCTACGGCGAGAATTCCCGCGTACTCAAGTGGGTGTTCGAGCGGTGTGAAAAGGCCTCAACCGACACCACCCTGGCCGCGCCCAGCGCCATCGGCTATCTGCCCCGGCCCGGCGCGATCGACCGCACGGGCCTGCCGCTGACGGATGCCGTGATGAATGAACTGTTGAGTGTGGATGCCGCCGGCTGGCTGGCCGAGGTTCCCAGCATACAAGAACACTTTGCCAAGTTCGGGGATCGGCTGCCCCCGGGTTTGACCCGGGAGCTGGAGTCCCTGGAGCAACGGCTGAAATCCGCCTGAGCGCCGGCGCGCCTGGGCTGGGCGGCACACCAGCATGGGTGAATCACTGCTTTGAAAATAGCCCTTGCATGTGGCCCGCTGCGCCATCGATAGGAAATTTGGTTTTTGTGAATGTTGGTGCAGGGCGGGATATACCGGAGCGGTGCCCGGTGTGCCTCGGTGTGCCTGGGGCTGGCCTAAAATCGTCACGGATGGAGCGGGGGCATTTTATGGTATACTTCCTTTCGCCGCCTACGGAGTGACCCGCATGACCGCGCTCGCTATCCCATCCCCAATACCTGCCACTCTCGCTCCCTCCCTGCTGCGCATTACCGCGGACCAGTACCACACCATGATCGACGACGGCATCATTCCCGACGGCGCCCCCTATGAACTGCTCGACGGGTTCATCGTTCACAAAGACCGCGCCCGTCTTGGAGGTAACCCCGTGAGTCACGATCCCATCCATGTTCTGGCAGTCAAATTACTCACCCGGCTCGCCGCGCGCCTCGACGACCAATCCTGTCACCTGCAACTTCAACTGCCCATCGCCCTGACCCCGCTTTACGAACCGGAGCCCGACGCCGCCATCATCCGCGGCACACCCGACGACTACCGTACGCGCCTCGCCACACCCGCCGACGTCTTCTGCGTCATCGAAGCCGCCCACAGTTCCCTCGCACGCGATCAGGAAACCAAACTCGCCGCCTACGCCGCCGCCGGCATTCCCCAATACATCATCCTCAACCTCCAATCCAACTCTGTCCAAATCCACACCCACCCCGACCCCGCCGCCGCCACCTACCGCACCCAATCCTCCGCCGCTCCCGGCCAATCGTTTGCCCTCCAACTCCCCAACGACCAACATCTCACCGTCCTCGTTTCCGATATCCTCCCCCGATAAACTGCTTTGAAAATAGACCCGTCTTGTGGCTCGGCGCGCGATGAAACACAAGGAATATCATAGCCCAATTTTCATCGTCTGTTGGTGGCCCTGCAGGGCCGTGCCGGACTGATATGATTGTGGAATGCACAAGCCCCCCCTCGCCATAACCGTTTGCGAACTGCTCACGCCGCTGGATGGCCCGCATGCCGGCACCTGGGAGGCGCTCCACGCCGGCCAGCGCGTCGGCGCGCAGACTGCCGTGCCGGGGCAATATCTAGCCGGGGAGGAAGCACTCGACCGTTCCCTCCGCCTGGCCCTGGCCGTGGGCCGGCGGGCGCTGGCGCAAACCGGTTCCGCGGACATGATGCTGTTTTGCGGCACGAGCAAGGGGCCGGCGGGGGTGATGCTGGCGGCGTGCGCGCGGCTGCGGCGCGGGGAGGCGGTATTGATGGAGCAGGCGCGGCAGGTGGCGCTGGGGGTGGGGGCGATGGGGGCGATTTTGCGGGAGCGGCTGGGGCTGGAGGGCGGGGTCACGTCGGTGGCGGCATGCGCCTCGGGGATGCACGCGTTGCATCGGGCGGCACAAACCTTGTGGCGGGGCGAATGCCGGCGGGCGCTGGTGGTGGCGGCGGACGCGTCGCGGCAGCCGTTGTTTGAGGCGTCGTTTGCGCGGCTGGGGGTGCTGGCGCCGGCCGATGCGCGGGGCGTGCGGCGGTGTGAGCCGTTCGGAAAGGAGGGGGCGGGTTTTTTCCTCAGCGAGGGGGCGGTGGCGGTGGTGCTGGAGAATGCGGATTTCAAATCTCAAATCTCAAATTTCAAATTTCAAAATGCGGAACAGGAACCGCGAAACGAAGGGCGCCCGCTGGCGTATTTGGAGGAGACTTGGATTGGGGGTGACAGCACGGGGATGGTGGCGATGGATGAAGGCACGGTGACACTGCGGCGGGGGCTGGCGGCATGCATGCCGGCGGGGGGCGAAGGGTTGGCGTTTGTGCATGCGCATGCGACGGGGACGAAGCATGATGCTTTTGAGCGGGAGGCGATCCGGGCGGTGTGCGGGGCGGAGGTGGAAGTGTTTTCGCACAAGAAATGGCTGGGGCACACGCTGGGGGCGGCGGGGCTGGTGAGCGTGGCGCTGTCGGCATTGTGCCACCGGGAGGGACGGAGCCTGGGGGGCGGGGTGGTGGGGGCGGGGGCGGCGTCGCTGACGATCGCGCAGGGATTCGGCGGGCATGTGGCGGTGGCGCGGCTGCGGGGGGCGTCGCCATAGAGCGACCCACCATGCGCCAGACAACGGGCGGTCAACAGGGACCGCAGTTTCACATTTAACCGCGTTTTGTTTTGCGGCGGAGGAGGAGACTAGCCGTGCCCAGCGCCAGCAGGGAAAGCGAGGCCGGTTCCGGGGCGGGTTGTTGGAAGGCGATAAACGTGGGAGCACCGTAGTCGGTGTTGAAATAGAGCTGGCCCGAACCGCTGGAGTTGATCTGCGTCACGGACTTACCCGTGTAATTGACGGCGTAGAGGTAGCCAGCGGAGTCGAAGGCCAGGCCGTAGGGGGAGCTCAGGCCGGTGGTGGCGAAGTCGCTGTGGGCGGCACCATTGCCGGGGGCGAAGATTTCGATCTTGTCAACCGAGGGGTAGGAGGCGTAGATGAAGCCATCGTTGTCGATGGCGATGCCAAAGGCCATGTTAAGACCGGTGTAGGAGGCAAAGATAGACGGGGTGCCATCGGGAGCGAATTTTTCGATAAACTGGTAGCCCCAGTCGGCGGCATAGAGATTGCCGGACTTGTCGAAGGCGATGCCGCGTGGCTGGTAGGCATCTGCGAAAAAGGAGGGGACGCCGGCAGGAGTGAATTTTTCGATGGAGGCCCAGTTCGCGGCGTAGATGTTGCCGGAGGTGTCCATGGCCAGGCCGTAGGGTTCGTTGAGGCCGGAACTGGCGAAGACGGAGGATGTGCCGTCGGGGGTGTACTTGAGGATTTTGTTGGTGCCATTGCAGGCGACGTAGAGGTTTCCGGCGGTGTCGAGGACAAGGCCTTCGGGGTAGCTGTTAGCGGGTGTGGTGGCGAAGAGCGAGCCGACGCCATCGGTGTATTTGTAGATTTTATTGAAAGAGGTGTAGGAGACGTAGCAGACATCAGCGTGGACGGGAAGGTTCAGGGTAATTGTTTAGCGCCTTGCCCGTGCATATAATATCTCTAGCGTTTGGAACGCGGAGTGAAATGGCATGGATGCGATCCTTCCTGAATGTCCTGGTTGCGTGGCGGCGGGCACGAAGATTGCGGAGTTGGAGCGGGAGA
>CAIPTQ010000139.1 GCA_903868035.1 uncultured Phycisphaerales bacterium | reverse complement strand
GCTTCGGGACTAGCTCAAGCTGAAGCTATCGGAACTTGAAGGGCTTGGAGTCGGGGCCCGCGTCACGGGAACCGCTGCGGGAGGGGGAAAAGAGGGGGGGGGGGGAGGGAGGAGCGACGGCCCATTTGTACCATCTCTAACAATGATCAGCGAGAGGGAAAGGGGGGCACCTATTCCCCATACAGCACGATGATTGGTTCCAGAAAGGAACCCCCTGCGCGGCAGGATGAGTCAGGGTGCGGCCGTCTGGACAAGTAGGGATAGAGATGGGATCGCGGGGGTCGGTCGCCCGCCCGCGCACGTGTTTGTGTAGGCCCCGCGGACACCGGCCGCCTGCGGCAGCAGCTGGCTCTCAGCACGGCGGCGGGGTAGACCGCTGGCGGAGAAGGGGAAGGGGGTGGGAGGCCCTTAGGCTCGAGAATTTTCGAGGCAAATTTGAGGCTGACAATGTTTCGACTCGAAACGCCCCCTTCGTTGGGAAAATGGCCCGCCCGCGGGGATGTCGGTGCGTGGGGGTGCAGAGACGATATCCGCACGGCGGGCCCGCCGTCGTACCTCACGTAAAAGGGGAAAGCGCAAGCGCCCGCGGCGATTAAAGCTGCGGCAAGAGCGACGAACGCCTTCCCCTTGTAAACTTTTACTGGGGGCATGTGGGATGCCACGTGCGGATGGGAAGGAAACTAGGCTACACCGAGGAAGCCGGCTCAGTTCTCGAAAGGAGGATTGAGGAGGTGGGGTCGCGCGGGAACTGGACCACCTGGCACCCATCATCTGACAACAAAAAAAGGAAGACACTTTGAAGTTTTGAACAGTGAAGATTCACTTCTTGGCCTCAAAACTTCATTTCATAATCGCCGGACTTCACGTCCAGGGATCTGTCAGGAGGTCGTTGAGCAGGGACGCTCATCATGAGAGACGCGAGGAGCTAGCCCCCTCCCTCCCCCAGACTTTATCGGGAGAAGAGACAGCTAATTTTCAAGTCAACAGTTTTCGAGTTCGTCGGGGAGGGGGGAGGAGAGGGCTCCCCCGCCAATGAAGGAACTATTTACTATCGGCCCGGACGCCATCGGCAAGGGCCGCCTGCTGTTCAAATGGAACGCCCGAGGTGCGAGGCCCGAGGGAGGGCTTTTGGAGAAACGTGACGACTCCCTCCTCTCCCCCAACTAAAGCGTCTCTGACCGACCGGGGGACTCGGGTGTGCCGGTCTCTGCCCTGACCCCCCCCTCCCCCCTTCTTCTCCTCCTCTCGCCCCCCCACCCCAATTCCCCGCAGGCACGCACCTGGCGGTGGCCGGCAGCAAGGTACGACTGTGCTGGAGCCAGCAAGGCAGAGTATACGCCTGCTTGGCCGCTGCCCCGGTTCAGTAATGTCCCCCCCACCGCCCCCCCGCGCGAAACCCCGTAACGGGCGTCGCGCCCGCCGCTCGTCAGTCAGCTCGTTCGGATGCGCTCCCGTGTTCCCGCGCCGCGCGTTACCACCCCACGCGCCTTCCCGTTATCATTCCGTGTGGCCTCCGCGCCGTGCTTCCATCTACTTTTCAGGAATATCCCGTGCCATCCATCGACGACCTCCTCCGCGAACGCTTCCTCCTGGCCCTCGCCACCGCCTTCGGCGCCGAAAACGCCCTCGACCCCCTCATCAAAACCGCCGACCCCCGCCATGCCGACTACCAATCCAACGTCGCCATGTCCCTGGCCAAACGCCTCGGCCAGCCCCCCCGCGAAGTCGCCACCAAAATCCTCGCCGCCCTCGCGATCGACGACCTCTGCGAACCCCCTTCCATCGCCGGCCCCGGCTTCATCAACCTCCGCCTCAAAAAATCCTTCCTCGCCTCCGCCTTAAAAACCGCTTTCGCCGAACCCGCCCGCGCCGGCGTCCCCCGCGTCACCGGCACCGCCCGCCAAACCATCGTCCTCGACTACTCCGGCCCCAACGTCGCCAAACAAATGCACGTCGGCCACCTCCGCTCCACCATCCTCGGCGACGCCATCGCCCGCACCCTCGACTTCCTCGGTCACACCGTCATCCGCCAAAACCACATCGGCGACTTCGGCACCCAGTTCGGCATGCTCATCCACCACCTCCGCGACCAATCCCTCACCACCGCCCCCCTCGCCATCGAAGACCTCGACCGCCACTACCAAGCGGCCACCGCCCGCTTCAAAACCGACCCCGCTTTCGCCATCATCGCCCGCCAAACCGTCGTCGAACTCCAGTCCGGCAGCCCCGCCGCCGTCGCCCTCTGGAACAAAATGCGCGAAGTCACCCGCCACCACTACACCGAAATCTACCAACTCCTCAACGTCACCCTCACCGATGACCATGAACGCGGCGAATCCTTCTACGGCACACGCCTCCCCCTCATCATCGACCGCGTCAAATCCACCCTCGGCGGCGAAGGCGGCACAGTCTCCGCCCATGCCGGCACCTCCGCCGACACCAACAACGACCCCCTCGGCCACGAAGCCCCCGCCCGCGCCGACGACCTCCCCGACACCCAGGATGCCACCCATCGCCTCGAAGAATCCGCCGCCGCCCCCGCCCCCGTCACCAAGCCCTTCGCCGCCTACTCCGGCGGGGCCTTCTGCATCTTCCTCCCCGGCTGGCTCGACCGGGACAAAAGCCCCCTCCCCATGATGCTCCAGAAATCCGATGGCGGCTATCCCTACTCCGCCACCGACCTCGCCGCCCTCTACTTCCGCGTCCAGGAGCACAAAGAATCCCCCGCCGACCAGAAACCCCTCGCGCAAGACTGGCACGCCGACCGCGTCGTCTACTTCACCGACGCCCGCCAGTCCGACCACTTCGCCATGCTCTTCGACGCCTTCCGCGCCGCCCAGTGGGACCACAACCCCCACCGCACCACCCCGCCCACCTTCGACCCCGAGCAAGGCCCCACCGACCTCCCCCCGCCCCGCGTCACCCTCGAACACGCCCCCTTCGGTTCCATCACCGGCCCCGACGGCAAACCCTTCAAAACCCGCTCCGGCGACACCGTCAAGCTCAAGGACCTCCTCCTGGAAGCCATCGAACGCGCCGGCAACGTGCGCGCTGAACGCGCCGCCGAACTTTCCCCCGAAAAACGCGCCGCCGTCAACCACGCCGTCGGCATCGGTGCCGTCAAATACGCCGACCTCCGCCAGGACCGCATCACCAACTACATCTTCGACTGGGACCGCATGCTCTCCCTCGAAGGCAACACCGGACCCTACCTCCAGATGCAGTACACCCGCGTCCAGGGCATCTACCGCAAAGGCAACATCACCCCCGCCCAGGTCCTCGCCGCCAACCCCGCCCTCCTCATCGACCACGTGGACGAAGCCGCCCTCGCCAAAAAACTCCTCCAGTTCCCCGCCGTCATCGACGCCGTCGCCCGCGACCTCAAGCCCCACCACCTCTGCAACTACCTCTACGAACTCTGCGGCACCTTCGCCCGCCTCTTCGAATCCTGCCCCGTCCTCAAGGCCCCCACCGAAGAACGCAAAATGAGCCGCCTCCTCCTGTGCCATTACACCGCCACGGTGCTCCGTATTGGCCTCAAAGACCTGCTGGGCATCGAGGTGTTGGAAGAAATGTGACACCGCCAATCGAACGTATTTGGATTAATAGTTTTCGCGGCGCGGGAATTCGATGGCGCCGTGTTTCCATTGGGCGAGGAATTCCGCGCGGGGGATTTGGCCCAGGCCGCTGAGGGGGTCGCCGACCATGACTACATCCGCCTGCACCTCGAGGACCGCGACATAATGGCCGCCGATCCAGGGAATCTCCATGTCGGCCACGGCGGGGAGGCGGAGGTCATCGAGGGAGGACACATAGCGATATTGGCAGGCGACGGAGGGATAATCGCGGGTCACGGCGGCGGCCAGCACGTGGCCATCGGTGCCGACGACCGGGGCGCAGCGCGCGGCGACGGCGAGGGCGCCTTCGTCGGCGGGCAGGCCCAGGCGGCGCAGGCAGGTGACGGCGGCGGCGGGTCCGCAGGAATAGGCGTGCCGCTGGAGGCAGATGCCGTTGCGGTCGATGCGGGTGGGCGTGGCGGCGAGGCTCGGGCGGACGGCCAGGGGGAGGAGGGGGGGCAGGAGGCCGTAGTAGAGCAGCATGACGGCCATGACGGCGATGACGAAACCGCGGGTGGATTTGCGGGGGAGCTTGGGGAGGAGGGTGGCGAAGACGATGCCGATGGCGGCGGTCATGAGGAGGGGATTGATATCGGCATCGACGGCCCAGGCGACGACGGCGGCGAAACGCAAGGCGGGGGAGCGATGGCCGAGGATGACGAGGGCGAAGAGGGCCAGGGGGAGTGCGACGGCGAGGAGCCACCAGCGGCTTTTGGCCAGGCGGAGGCCAGTGAGGATGCCGGCGAGGGCCAGAAGGGGGAATGCGGCGAGTTGGAGATAGAGCATGAGTCACCTCTCATGCATGATACGGCGGGGGAGGGGGGGAGGTTCGGGGAGATTGTGGTGAGTGGTTAAATGGTTAAGTGGTTAAAATGGTGGCATTGATGATTGGGTGCGGCACGCGGTTTCTTTGGGCGCGGGGGGTTGGGGATTGAGGCGGCGGACGAAGGTGGCGTGGAGGCCTTTGGGGCCGAGTTGGGCTTCGAATTCGACGTGCTCGCCATCGTAGAGGCGGCGGAAGCCCTCGCCCTGGATGGCGGTGTAATGCGCCATGACATCACCGGCGGAGGTCACGATGAACCCGTAGCCTTTGCGGCAGTCGTACCACTTGACCATGCCAACCTGCATCCAGACACCTCGGGCCATGACCAACCAAGCCCCGGTTGATGAAACCGGGAGCCGGAAGTCGGACCGCCACAAACGTCTGGCGAACACACAGAACGGTGGTCCGGGATTGCGTGGGTGCGGGCTGGACAAGAACTGCGGCCGGAACAGGCCGATGGAAAGCCGCGCACGCACGCCGAAAGGAGGGGTCAGGAGGACCCGCAACCTTCTCCTACGGAGGGCCTACCCTAAAAAGGGGAGGCGACCGGGCGGGTATTCTATAGAGGGGGTAACGTGTGGGTCAAGGCGGTGGGGAATGGGGCGCGAACCTGCGGGAGATGCGCGGCGGCCTTGGTGAGGGGAGTCATTTTTTGGCGGTGGGGCGGCATTATCGGACCTGGTTGAATGAACGAAGACTGGGTGGGAAATCAGCCGATAGTTACATTGAGGCCCAGTATGCGCCCGCCACGGGCGGAGGCTGGAGCACGCACGCGGAGAATTTGACCATGGGTATGGTGGATTTCCTTGAGCAACAGAAACGCGAGGCCCTGGGGCCCGTGAACAAGTGGTTTTGTTCGCAATATTATGGCTATGAAGTCAACGACCCGGACCGGCTTCTGGCGTACTACATCAAGCACGGCGGAGCGATGCATTATCGCCAGGCCCATCGCCTGGAGCCGGAGACGACGGCGTCCACCGATGCCGGCCGCGCTTGATCCCTCCCCCCCCCAATTCGAGCCCTTCCTGATATGCGACAGCGGGCGACGATCATGTCCGCGTTTACCACGTCCGATAGTATCCTTTCCAGCAACACTGAAAGTTCTTTTTTTCACCTACCTCCACACCCTTTCCGCATGTGCCGATGCACTCCCCAGTAGAGCGTCGGAGGTAGGCATGAAAATACCCTGTCCCAGGTGTGGTCGCGGCACGGTGATCGACGAAGACGTGGGCGATTTCCCCACGCGTTGCATTCGCTGCGGGGCACTCGTGCGTCTGCGCCGGGAAAAATCAGACCCGGAGGACAGCCCGGTGGAGTTGGCGGCCTCCGCCCGCATCTCCCGGGGCATGCTGGCGGGGCTGCTGATCCGCTGTGCCGAGAAGCCCCCGGGCATCATCCACGCCCACGGCGGCGCGGCGGTCCCGAGCCGCGCGGCAAACCGCGCCGTGCTCCGCCCCGAGTCCCGCCGCGAAATTCTGCGCGCCCGCGCCCGCCAGCAGGCCCTGCGCAAGGCCCAGCTTAAAGGCAGCCAGCAGGCCCTGGGGGCGCTGACCTGGGCCGGCCTGGCGCTGGTCATCCTGCTGGGGATCGGCGCACTGGCGCTCAAGGGCCGGACGCTGTGGACATCCCCGGCACAGGAGCGCCCTGGCGTGTCGCACGTTGCGACGCCGTGATGGCGCGGTCCTGAGCAAATCTCCGGGCACATTCTTCCCGTCAATTTCCGCGCGGGCGCTTCTATCCGGGGGGGCGGAGGGCTACACTACCCGGCTCGCGTTTGCGGCGGGTGTTGTGTTTTTGCGTATTGAGTTGGCGTCATGGCTTTGGCTGAAGTACGGGATGTGGAGAAGGCGTATGCGGGGCGGTCGGTCCTGCGGGGGATTTCGTTTGATCTACAAAAGGGGGAGCGGATCGGGCTGATTGGGGCCAATGGGTCGGGGAAGACGACGCTGCTGAAACTGCTGGCGGGGATGGAGCAGCCGGATCAGGGCGTGGTGACGGTGGCGCGGGCGTGCAAGCTGGCGTACGTGGCGCAGATACCAACGCTCGACCCGGAGCAGACGCTGCATCACCAGGTGTCGGCGGTGTTCGAGGAGGTACATGAGATCGAGCGGCAGATGCATGCCGCCGGGGAGGATTTGGCGAAATACCATGAGGGGCCCAAGCACGACGAGGCGTTGGCGCGGTACAGCCGGCATGAGACGGAATTCCAGCACATGCAGGGGTATGACATTGCGCGGCGGGTGGAGTCAGTGCTGGATCAACTGGGGTTTGGGCAGCAGGATTTGGACACGCCGATCAAACTGCTGTCGGGCGGGCAGAAGTCGCGGGCGCAGCTTGCGCGGCTGCTGCTGGAGGGGCCGGATTTGATGTTGCTGGACGAGCCGACGAATCATCTGGATTTGCCGATGCTGGACTGGCTGGAGGAGACCATTGCCGAGATGGCTGATGTGGCGCTGATGGTGGTGTCGCATGACCGGTATTTTCTGGATTCGGTGGTGGATGAGGTTTTTGACCTGGTGGACGGGAAGATCGAGCAGTTCCCGACGAATTATTCGGGGTTTACGGAGCTCAAGGCCCAGCGGCAGTTGGCGCAGGAGCGGAGCTACAACCAGCAGCAGGCGTTCATCGCCAAGGAGGAGGAATACATCCGGCGGTTCGGGGCGGGGCAGCGCGCCACGCAGGCCCGGGGCCGCAAGAAGCGGCTCGACCGCCTCAAGGCCGGCGGGGGGGACCAAGGGCTCGTCACGACCACCAGCCTCATCCATGCCGTCCGGCGCGAGGGCCGGAAAGTGAGCCTCAACCTCGAAGTGCAGAAGCCCTCCGGGTTTGACGTGGTGAAGATCGACAAATTGGCGAAGAGTTTTCCGGATAAGCCGCTGTTCCACGACTTGGATCTGCATTTAATGCGGGGCAAGCGCGTCGGGATCATCGGGCCCAACGGGTCGGGGAAGTCCACGCTGCTGAACATCCTGGCCGGCGAGCAGAAACAGGATGAGGGGCACATCAAATGGGGCTACGGGGTGACGCTGCAATACTTTCGGCAGGAACATCAGACGCTGAACCTGGACAACAACATCATGGAAGAATTGCAGGCCGCGAAGATCACGGCCAAGCAGCAGGAGTTGCACGATCTGGCGGGGCTGCTGCTGTTTACGGGGGACACGGTGGATAAAAAGGTGGGCGTGCTCTCCGGCGGGGAGCGCTCGCGCGTGGCGCTGGGGAAGCTGCTGCTGAATCCGTCGAACACGATTCTGATGGATGAGCCGACGAACCACCTGGACATGCCCACGTGCGAGGTGCTGGAGAACGCGCTGGACACGTATGACGGCACGCTGCTGATTGTGTCACACGACCGGTATTTCCTGGATCAGGTGGTGGATCAGTTGCTGGTGATCAAGCCGACGCATCTGCCGGGGGTGCCGTGGAAGTTGTATGCGGGATCGTACACGGATTATCTGGCGGCGGTGACACGGGAGAAGGCGGCATTGCTGGCGCAGCGGGAGCAGGAGCGGAAGGAGAAGGCGGCCGGGGAGGCGCGGGCGGCGGCGGAGGCGCGGAAGCGGGAAGCCCGGGCGCGGGATAAGGCGCGGGGCGAGGAGGGGGCTAAGAAACGGGTGGTACACAAGTTCGCCAAGATGTCGGTGGCGGAGTTGGAGAAGGCGATCGGGAAGCTGGAGGAGTCGCTGGCGCACCTGGAGGCGTCGTTTGGGAATCCGCGGGTGGCGGCGCATCCGCAGGCGATGAAGGAATTGCAGGCCAAGTACGCCCAGGCGAAGAAGGAACTGGCGGAACATCTGGCGGCGTGGGAGATCAAGGGGGAGGAGGGGTAGGGGGGAAGGGTGAAGTGGTTAAGTGGTGTACAGGTAGAGCTCCTCTTCCGCACGGATAAACGACTAAAAAGTCCCGTATTCATTGGGGAAAATGCGCGCTCCGGGCTGTATATGCCGGGACATGCCTGCTAAGCTGTTGGGCTTCCAGTACACGCCGCGCCCCTCCCCGACGCAAAGGTTTTTCCCGATGCCCGACCATATGAACGTCAATCAGCTTGCGGTCCTTCATTCCATGCAGAACTTCGTGGGCGACAACCTCCATTTCCTGGGGCCGGTTGAAAAAGTGTGGCAGCCGGCCGATTTTCTCCCCGACCTGGCCGCCGAGGACTGGCGCGAACAGCTTGCGGCCTTTCGTCAGCCCGCACAATCCATCTCGGATGATCTGCTGGTGGTCCTCGTCGGCGACATGGTCACCGAGGAGGCGCTCCCCGCCTATTCCGTTGCGCTCAACCAGATCGCCCAGGAAGGCCACGGCAACTCGCCCTTGCCCTGGTCCAAGTGGCTCCGCGGCTGGACCGCCGAGGAGAACCGCCACGGCGATTTGCTCAACGCGTACCTGCGCCTCACCGGCCGGGTGGATATGCGTGCCGTGGAACTCACGGTGCATTATCTGCTGGCCAACGGCTTCAATCCCAAGACCTACCCCAATCCCTACAACGGCCTGATCTACACGAGCTTCCAGGAACGCGCCACGCGCATTTCCCACGGCAATGCCGGCAAACTCGTCGGCCAGTCCGGCGAGGCCCACCTGGCGAAAATCTGCGCGCGGATCGCGGGGGATGAATCCCGCCACGAGGCCTTCTACACCAAGTGCTTCGGCCAGGTCCTCGAGCTGGACACCCCCACCGCCATCCTCTGCCTGCGCGACATGCTGCGCACGGGTATCGCGATGCCTGGCCGGAGCATGTACGACGGCCAGGATCCCGACCTGTTCGATCACTTCGCGATCATCGCCCAGCGCGCGGGGGTGTACACGATCCACGACTATGCCGCCATCATCGCGCATTTGGTGAAGACGTGGAACATCGCCGGCCGGGTGGTCAGCGGGCAGGCGGCCAAGGCGCAGGAATATGTCTGCCGGCAGGCGGAACGGTATCTGCGCTTCGCCGATGAGATGACCGCGGCGATCCAGTCCAAGCCGCCGATGGCGTTTAGCTGGATACACGGGCGGAAGGTTTAAGCATGAACCCGCGTGCCGGCCCTGTGGTCTTCGATAGCAGTGGGTTTACCGCCCCGCCCCCGGCACTGGAGTGGGGGGTTTTTCCGAGAGTTTGAACGCCGCATCCGGCGGGGACTGCAGCAGCGTCAATCCCTCCGGATAGACGTATCTAAGCCCCCGCCGCGCGCCGGGCACTGCCGGACGGTCTTCCGGGGTCAGGTCCAGATACACATAAATCCCCGCCGCCGGGGCGCCTCCACCCTCCAGACGCTGCCGGAGGCCATCCACCTGCGCGCCCGAGCCCGACAGGATCAGGTTCACGGCTGTGGGCGTCACCTCCACGTCATAGCGCGCCAGCACCGCGGGCGGCCCGCTCACCCAGATCGGCACGGCATTCACGGCCACGGAACTCTGCTGCGCCCGCTGAAGCACATCAATCGTCACGCTATAAGGCGAGGCAAACGTCACCGTCACGCCGCGCGAGCGGAAATATTCGAGTTCGTTGAGCATCTGCAACACATTCGGATGCAAGACCCCGCCGCTTCCTCCGGCGCTATCACCCGCGGCGGCGGCGGCGCGGAGTTGGTCGTTGGTTGGAATAAAAGTCAGCCCCGCCAGTTTGTCCCCCCCCGCGCTGCCGTGCATGCCCTGGGAATCCTGGAAAATCTGGTCGATCTGGTTTCTGGGTCCTTGGAGGGTCACCACAAAATTCAGGATATTCGTGTAGCGTTTGTCCACGGGGTCAAGCGTGCGGACGGCGTAATCCGACGAGCCCGAGGCGATCCGCACGCTGAGGGGCACATCGGGCTGGGTGGACATGAACTGGGCCTCGGCGTACATCCAGATGAGGATGGTCAGGAGGATCGTCAGCGGCAGCGATTTGAGCCGGTTGAGCATAGGCCAGGGGTCCAATATTCCAAGTCCGGAAGGCCGGGGTTTATGGGGCCGGCATATCCTTTTCTTCCTTGTCGCCGTTGGTGGATTCTACTTTCTCCTTGTCCGCCGCGGAATGCGCCGCGCCAAACAGCGGCACCGAGAGCACGGGCTTGCCCAGCGCGTCCAGGAGGAGGGATTCCAAACCTTCGACCGTCAAATTGCGGATCAAGCGGCCCTTTTCGGCCACGGAGATCCCCCCGGTCTCCTCGGAGACCACCACGATCATGGCATCGGTCTCCTGGGACAGCCCCAGCGCCGCCCGGTGGCGGGCGCCCAGTTCGGGGGAGAGTTCGCCCGAATCGCTTTCGGCCAGGGGGAACTGGACGCCGGCGGCGGCGAGTTTGCCGCTGCGGACGACGACGCCCATGTCATGGAGCATCGAGCCGGGCCAGAAGATCGTGTTGAGCAGTTCCGGGGTCAGATGGGAATTGATGATCGTGCCGTTCTCGATCAAGCCGCCCAGGCCCACATCGCGTTCGATGGCGATCAGGGCACCGATGCTGTTTTTGGAGCAGTAGCCGACGCAGCGGCAGATGGCGTCCACCGTGGCGCGCAGCGGGTTGCCGGTGGTGCGGAAGAGGCGGGCCTCGCCGAGGCGCATGAGGGCCCGGCGCAACTCGGGCTGAAAGACGACAACGATGGCGAAAGTCGCCAGGACGAGCACGCGGGAGTAGAGGAAATCGAGCCGCCGCAGTTGATCGCCGCCGAGGGTGATGACCAGGTAGCCGACGACCAGGAGCAGGACGGTGCCCTTGATGAGGCGCGCCCCGCGCGTGCCGCGGAGGAACTCGACCAGGAAATGCACGACCACGCCGATGAGAAGCAGTTCGAGGAAGACAATCCAGGGGGGATAGGTGGAGATGCGGTTGAGGTAATTGTGAAACGACTCGAACATGCGCCCAGTATACGGCGCGTGGGGGGAAAACTGAACCGGTCGGGAGTATACTTCCCGCATGCAGGAAGACATTCGCGACATCCTCATCGACCGCTACGCCATCCAGGCGCGGGTGCATAAAATGGCGCAGGAGATCGCCCGTGACTACGGCACGCGGGAATTTGTCCTGATGCCGCTGCTCACCGGCTCGATCATCTTCGTCGCCGACCTGGTGCGGCATCTGCCCATCCGCATGAAGATCGACGTGCTGGCCGTTTCGTCCTACCGCGGCACCACCAACCAGGGCACGCGCGTGCTGTATCCCACGACCTTTGATGTCGCGGGCAAACACGTCCTGGTCATCGACGACATCCTCGACTCGGGCACCACGGTAAAAACCGTGTGTGAACTTCTGCATGCGCAGGGCGCGGCCAGCGTCAAATCGTGCGTACTCCTGAAAAAGACTCTCCCCGCGCCGCCGGCGATCCGGGCCGACTACGTCGGCTTTGACATTCCGGATGAATTCGTCGTGGGGTACGGGCTGGATTTCAACGGCTATTACCGCAATCTTCCGGACGTTGCCGTGCTCCACAGCCACGTACTGAAGGGTTAATACGTGGGCATGCAGTGCGCGTTCAGGCCACAATCGGATCCACGGGGGCGCGGAACGGGAGGACGGTGATGGCGGGGGGATTGGTGGGGCAGCGGCTTTCGCACAGGCCGCAACCGACGCAGGCGTTCCGGCGCACGCGCAGGCGGCCGGTGGGGAGGAGGACCAGTGCCGGTCCGTCCGGGCCGGCGCCCTGGTCGGCGATGGGGCAGGCGTGGAGGCAGAGCCGGCAGTCTTCGTCATTTTCGCGGAGGCACAGGGCGCGGTTGACGTGTGCCGTGCCCATGCGGATTTTGAGGCGGTCCACGAGTGTGAGGGCGCCGGTGGGGCAGGCGTGCATGCAGGCGAGGCTGTCGCAGACGACGCAGGGCTGGGTGGCGGGGACGATGTACGGGAGGGTGTCGGCAAGCGTGCCGTAGGTGTCCATGCGGATGGCGTGCGCGGGGCAGGCGTCCATGCACAGGCGGCAGGCGGTGCAGGCGGTTTCGAATTGCCCCGGCGGCAAGGCGCCCGGCGGGCGGAGATAGCGGACGGGAGTTTCGGCGAGGGGCCAGTTTTTGGGGCCTGGGGCCGGGCCGGTATGCGGCTGATCGAGCGTTGAGCCCGTGGAAGGGAGGTTGGAGTGGGTGAAGTGTTCGACGTCGGTGGGGAGGGCTTCGAGGGCGGCGAGGATGGGGTTGATTTTGCGTTCGATGAGGCCGGCGACGGGGGCGAGGGTTTCGCGCATGGCGTCGGAGAAGAAGTCGCGGCGTTCCTCGGGGGGACCGGCGGGGGCGGGTTTGGCG
>CAIPTQ010000138.1 GCA_903868035.1 uncultured Phycisphaerales bacterium | reverse complement strand
GGGTGATCGGAGGGTCCACGCTGGTGCTATGGAGTGATGCGGCGGGCAAGGAGACGACGCTGGATTTGCCGCTGGGGCCGGCACCAAGGACGGGCGATCTGCTGGGGAACAAGCGGGAGCTCAAGACCGATGCCGCGACGCACCTCACGCGGGTCACGGTGACGACCACGCCCGTGGTGATCGAGAACGTCGAAGCCCAGGTGCTGGAGCTGACCTCGAGCTTCGCGCTAAGCACGGCGATGCTGCCGGCGGGCGCGGGTTCGGTGCGGACGCAAGTGCTGCTGCGGAACCCCTATGGCGAATCGCTGACCGGCACGCTGCGGCTGGCCCCCCCGCGGGGTTGGTCGGCCGATCCGCCGTCCCTGGCCGTGACGCTGCCGGCGGGGGGCGAACTGCGGCAGGAGATCACGCTGCGGTATCCCTTCACAGAAAACGCGGGGCGGAAGATGCTCGGGGGGCGGCTGACGCTGGAGCGGGGCAATCCGACGGGGATGGCGCAGGTGGACGTGGCGTTTCCCGTGAATGTGAGTTCCGAACAGGTGGAGATGGAAGGGTTTGTGCGGATGGACCGTAACGGGGAGATTCTGATCCAGCAGGTGATCACGAACATATCGAACGGGCCGTTGGATGCGCAGGCGTACGTGCTGGTGCCGGGATTCCCGCGGCAGCAGCGGTATATTGTGGGGCTGCTGCCGAACCAGACGACAATCAAGCGGTTTACGTTCGCGCCGGGGGAATTCACGGGGGGGGGCACGGGCGGGGGAACGGTGACGGCGGCGCTGCTGGCGGAGAAACTCAAAGGGGCGGAGGCGACGCTGGGGGTGCGGGAGAATGACGGGCGGACGCTGCTGACCAAGAGCGTGGGGCTTGAATGACGAATGATAAGTAACTATCGCAAAACGGAGACGCGACCGTGAGGGAGCGTTTGACGCACAAGAACACCAACATTTCGATGCCATCCCAAATTCGCGTGTCGGCCAAATTGGGGTCATGAGATAGTTACTAATGACGAATCATATTAAAATGTTTTAATATTTGATTTATTAAACGGGGAGAGGGGCGGCGGGGTTATTGGCCGGGGCCTAGCCGCACGGTGCCGCCTTCGTCTCACATTTTTTGCACATGCTGCTCGTCGAGAATCTCCTGGACCGTGATAAGTTTGATGATGCGTCCCGTGCGCTTATGGAAGCGCGCGCATTCCTGCTCGGCGTCGGCGGAGTAGGAGAAGGCGACGAAGAAGCCGCGCTGCCGCCCCCCCTCGCCTTCGCGCTCCATGACGGCTTCGAACTGGTCAATGAGCGGACGGCCCACCTTGTCCATCTGCTTGGCCTGAATGGGGAACCAGTCCTCGCTGAACATCGCCCCGCCCGTGGTGTCGGGCTTGGTGCCGACGGGGAAGATGCGGCCATCGATGCCCATATCGCCGACTTGGACGACGTTGGGCGTGCCGCCGAGGGCGATGACGGCCCAGTTCTCGAACTCGAAGGGCGGGAGGGCCTTGAGCTTGGCAATCGTCCACGGAAGATCGCGGACGACAAAGCCGCGGCCGGCGAGCCAGAGCTTTTCGTTCTCGGGGAGCTTGCACACATCGCGGAGGCGCTTGGCCATCACGCGGCAGGCGGTGGGCGAGATGTCGATGCCGATCCACTGGCGGTCGAGGTTCTGGGCGGCGACGAGGGCGGTGCCGCAGCCGCAGAAGGCGTCGAGGACGAGGTCGTTGGGTCGGCTGCTGGCGCGGACGATGCGATCCAGCAGAGCCAGCGGTTTCTGGGTGGGGTAGCCAAGGCGCTCTTTGGCCTGCGAGTTGATCGGCGGGATGTCGGTCCAAACAGTGTCGATGGGCCGGCCTTCCTGTTCGTCGAGATAGCGCTTCAACTGCGGCACCGCTCCGCGCTTGGTCTGCACAACTAGACCATTCTCGTAGGCTTCCTGCATGCGTTGTCTGGTCCAGCGCCACACGCGTTTGACGCCCAGGAATTCGTAGGTGAGATTGGGGCGGTCGGGGTTGGGATTGATCAGGTTGTCCAGGCGGTAAATCCGCCCGTCAGGGTCGCGGTGGCAGTATTTGCCGGCGGTTTTGGCGTCCAGATTTTCGGGGTCGTAAGGGTCGTAGGGGCGGTTAAAGGTGATTTCACCGCCGCCGCCGTAGAGGAAAATGGTGTCGTGATTATTGGGGAAACCGGTGAAGGAGAGGCCTTTGGCCAAGGCCCGATGCCAGATGATTTCGCTGTGGAAGTTGTTCTCCCCAAAAAGCTGGTCGAGCATGACCTTCACGTAGTGGGAGGCATGCCAGTCGCAATGATAATAGAAGCTGCCGGTCTTCTTGAGAATGCGGTGGAGTTCCTGGCAACGCGGGCGCATGTAGTCGATGTAGGCGCGGGTGGATTCGTGGCGGTCCTCGAATGCCCGCTTCTCCTTGGTCTCGCCCCAGAAGACTTCGTAATTGCGGTTGGAGTTGAAGGGGGGGTCGATGTAGATCAAATCGACGCATGCGGGCGGGAACTTGGCCAGTTGCTCCAGGTTGTCGCAGCAGTAGATCAGACGGGTGTCGAGGAGCGTGGAAGGTTTGGCGGTCTTTCCCATGGCCCGAAGGATACCGCAAGGCCGCCGGGGAGGAAAGGTGACGCTGGGGGGGATGATCAACGGATGGTGGAAGGCAGGGCGATTGCATTTGACTTTCAGAGCCGCGACCGTGAGGGAGCGACCGTGTTGTCACCCGCCTATTCGATGGTCCCAAGGCCGTTGCTCGCCTCGTGCTTGGCT
>CAIPTQ010000137.1 GCA_903868035.1 uncultured Phycisphaerales bacterium | reverse complement strand
GGCCTATCAATTCATCGCACAGAGCCTCGCCTGCACGTTCAAACGCCTCCCCACGCCTCAGCTATTACCTGCGGGGTCTTGAGAAGTGTGAAGGGTTACCTTATGTGTTTGTACTAAAAAGTCACACCCGTATCTGCCCGCTCCCCGTCACCACATACTTATACGTACACAAATCCGCCGCCCCCATCGGCCCGCGCGCGTGCAGCTTGTCCGTGCTGATACCGATCTCCGCCCCCAGCCCATACTCCCCGCCGTCGGCAAAACGCGTCGAGGCGTTCACCATCACGCTCGCCGAGTCCACCTCGGCAACGAATTTGCGGGCGGCGGCCAGGTCGTTGGTGATGATGGCGTCGGTGTGCTGGCTGCCGTAGCGGGTGATGTGCTCGATAGCCTCGTCGATGCCGCTGACCTGCTTGATGGCGATGATGTAATCGAGGTATTCGGCGCCCCAGTCGCTTTCCTTGGCGAGCTTGGCATCCTGTAAAAAGCCCAGCGAAAAGGCATCGGCGCGCATCTCGACTTTCTTCTCGCGGAAGGCGTTGGCGATGCGGGGGAGGACTTTGGCGGCGATGTCCTTGTGGACGAGGAGGCACTCCTCGGTATTGCAGAGGGCGACGCCGTCCACCTTGGCGCTGACGGCGATGCGGACGGCCATGTCCAGGTCGGCGGTTTTGTCGATATAGACGTGGCAGACGCCCCGGTAATGTTTGATGACGGGGATGGTGGCCTGCTCGACGACGGATTTGATAAGGCCCTCGCCGCCGCGCGGGATGATCAGGTCGATAAGGCCCTGGGCGGTGGCCAGGGCGCCGACGGCGGAGCGGTCGGTGGTTTCGACGAGTTGGACGGCGTCTTCGGAGATGCCGGCGGCCTTTAGCCCCAGGGCGATGAGGGCGGCGAGGGCCTTGTTGGAGTGGAGGGCCTCCTTGCCGCCGCGGAGGATGCAGGCGTTGCCGGACTTGAGGCAGATGGCGGCGGCGTCGGCGGTGACGTTGGGGCGGGACTCGAAGATGATGGCGATGACGCCGATGGGGACGCGGCGTTTTTCGACGCGCAGGCCGTTGGGGCGGTCGGAGGCTTCGATGGTCTGGCCGACGGGGTCGGTCTGGGCGGCGATTTCGCGGAGACCATGGGCCAGGGCGGCGATTTTTTTCTCGCCCAGGGTCAGGCGGGCGATGAGGGGGGCGGCGAGGGCGTCTTTTTTGGCTTGCTCGATGTCCTTGGCGTTTTCTTCGAGGAGCTGGGCCTGATGGGCGAGGATGGCGTCGGCGATTTTATGCAGCGCGAGGTTTTTCTGCGCGCCGGAAAGCGTGGCGAGCTGGCGCGCGGCGAGGCGGGCGCGTTTGGCCATTTGGTGGATGAGGGCGGCTACCGGCATGGGTTCTCCAAAGTGTAAACGCCATCATGATATAGTCCCCGCCTTCCCGGGGGAAACAATCCCCACCCTGCGTTTGGGTTACAATGGTGAAATGAAAAGGATCGGCAAGTTTCTCTGGCGTGCCGCCGCCTGGGCCAGCGGGTTGTTGTGCCTGCTGCTCATCGTGCTCTGGGTGCATTCGATGTTTCGCACGAGCTACGTGGAACGCTATTGGGATGTCGTGCGCACCTTTCCAAGTCCCACCCATCCGGACAACACATGCACTGAAGACGCTTCCGGCAGCCTGTCGCTCTCGTCCTATCACGGCAAGATCGTTCTTGGACGCAACGAGCATCACTCCGTTTTTGACCCGGAAAAAACCATCGACGACGATATGCTCGAACCGCACCCCTTTAGAATATTGTGGTTCAAAGGCTCCGACAACCGGGTGCTCGATCCCCTGACGTTTCGCAACAGTTTCCTGGGCTTCAAGTACGTCCATACGCCCGAGCAGGCTTACCTCATCATACCGTATTGGGCACCCGTGCTGGTTGCCGCAGTCCTCACTCTCCTTGCCTGGCGGCGCCAACGCCGCATCTTCGACCCCGGTCTCTGCCAACAATGCGGCTACGACCTGCGTGCCAGCAAGGATCGCTGTCCCGAATGCGGTCGCCCGTTCAAGCAGAGCATCCTGCCGCGCCCGCTGGATGAGTAGGTGGTCACAAATTGTGACCACCTTTCGCGGCAGGTGGCATAGGCGATGGAAGTGGGTTTGGCGACGAGTCTTTGCCGCGCCTGCGCGAATGGGCGGGAGCGTTGGCGAGTGGCCCCTCGCCCTCGCTTACGCTACGGGTTCCGTTGCATCGTTGACGCCGGCGGCTTCTGCCAGACGCGCACGTAGTCCACATAGAAATAAATCGGGAACTCCGTTTTGCTGTAATCCCCGCCGTTCTGGCCGCCGATGGCCTGGTTGAGCAGCAGGTAGACCGGCTTGTCGAGGAACGGGTTCACGCCCGCCCCCCCCGTGCCGCGGCCGCCGGTGTTCACGGTTTTGGTCAAATCCTGCTCGTTGACCTTTACCTCGTCCAGGAACAGCTTGATCGCCTTCTCATCCCAGTCCATCCGCCACGTGTGGAATTTGCTGGCCCAATCCGCCGGCAGCGTCCGTAACTGCATCCGCACCGAATTCCATGTCGCCCCGCCGCCGCCCTGCCAGGCGACGTTGGCCAGCACCATGTCGCGGTAATATTCCATGATGTCCACCTCGCCGTTGCCCGGCCAGCCGCCACTGGTCCCCAGGGACCAGAATGCCGGCCAGGAGCCGGGGCGGACGTCGATTTTGGCGCGTATTTCGAAGCGGCCGTAGGTCCATTCATGCTTGCCGCGGGTGTTCACGCTGGCGGCGGTAATCTCGATCATGGGCAGGTTCGGCCAGCCGGTGCCGCCGCGTCCGCCCCGGGCGCCGCGTCCCGGCGCGGTGGTGGTTGCCGGTGCGCTGGTGGTTCCCGGCGTGGTGCTTGTCCCCCGCGCGGCGGCGGTTGCCGGTGTGCTCGCCACCGCCGGCCCGTTGTAGCGCGGATTCGGCATGCTCTCCTTCCGCGCCTCGATCACCAGAAAACCATCCTTGCACACCGCGTTCTCCGGTTGATAGAACTGCGCCTCCTGGTTGCGGACGAAGCCGTTTTCATAGCCCCAGTCCGCGGCATTCAGCGGGCCATCCTTGTCAAATTCATCATGCCACACCAACCGATACCCATCCGCCGTCATCGTCGCCGGCGGCCCGGCCGGTGCCGTGCCCGCCGGCGGTCGCACGCGCGCGGCCCCGGAAGTCCCCGGCACGCCCCCGGCGTCGCGCTGCCGCAACCCGCCCGCACACGCCCCCACCATGCCGCACAAAAGTCCCACCCACCACACTCTTGCGTTTCGTGAAT
>CAIPTQ010000136.1 GCA_903868035.1 uncultured Phycisphaerales bacterium | reverse complement strand
GGGAGCGATAATTGTCGCTCCCTAACAGTCGCGGCTCCGATGCGCATATATTCCCGCCGGGCCCAACTGGTCACACCCGCCAGCAGATCGTCGATAGTGGCGATGCGGTCTATCTGGGTGCGGCTGGCGGCGTCAAAATGACGCTCCATGACCTCCGCACCCAGCAGCTCGCGCAAACGCTGGATGTGCCTGCTGCGCCCCAGCGCCTTGCCCTGGCGGTCCGCCAGCGGATAACTGACGATCAGCCGCCGGCGGGCGCGCGTCAGGGCGACATAATCGAAAAAGGGCATCTCCAAAAGCTGGCGGTCGGAGCCTTCGCCTATCGGATCGGCGGCCGCGGCGTTGAAGGCCTCGCGCTGGGCGTCCGAAAGAATCGGATCCTCGCTGACCACCTTGGGGAACTGGCCCTCAACGGCCCCGAGAATCAGCACCACCTCCATCTCCGGCACGCGCGAACGGGTGACGGAACTCACCAGCACCTGATCGACAGTGGGGGGGATCAGTCCCAGCGTCAGGCTCTGTAGCGCCGTGGCCAGGAGCCGCTCGAACTCGGCAAGCGTCCGCTGGCGGCCCACGAGAATAGTCTCCAGCAAGGCCAGGAGTTGCGTCACTTCGCGCCACACTTGCTCGTGAACCTGGGCCAGTTCGGCGCCGGCGGCGGATGGCGTGCTCCCTGACGGTCGCGGCGCCGCCATCCACGCCTGCAACTGTTGTTCCACGTGGAGCGTGGTGAGCAGCTCGCGCAGGGCGCGGGGGAAGCGGGCGCCGTCAGGTTCCGCGTGTGCTTCCCCATGCGCCTCAAGCCCAGGGATTGCAATCCCTGGGCCTGCGCGCGCCGCCACAACGCTCGTGTTCGCATCGGATGCGTCCGCATCGCGCATTTTTTCAACAAATCCGCGCAGCGCCGCCCACACCCGCGCGCGGATTTCGTTCACCCGCGCCAGACGCTCGTGGGCGCTCCGCGGCAGCCGTTCGTCCGCGTCCTCCTCGCGCTGATTGGGGGCGATCCAGGTCCAGGGCTGGTCCCACGGGACGTGCGTGACGCCGTGCTCGATGACATAATTTTCCAGGAGCGCCACCTCGTCGTCGGCGATGCCCGCAAGTTGCGTTTTCAGGAACAGCAACATGTCGTCGCGGTCGAAGCGCGCGGTGACCAGGGCCACCGCGCTGCGGAGCAATTCGATCAGCGGGTGATGGGCGATGCCCCGCCGGGCGTCGATGAAATGCGGAATGCCATGCTCATGGAAGATTCGCCGGATCGCATCCTGATATCCCCCGCCCCCGCCCCCGCCCCCCGCGTCATCCAGCTCCGGCACGATGACCGCGATCTGGCGATAGCGCAAGGGTGAGGCTTGGCCCACAGCCATTTCGCGAATGGCCTGCGCGGCCATGCGGACTTCGGTTTCGGGGTCGCTGGATTCCCAGATTTCAACGCCGGCGGGTTCGGGTGGGGAGGTGTTTGTTGGGGGTTCAGTTGGTAGCTCCCGAACCGTGGGCTCACGAAGACAGCCTAAAGGCTGTACTACGAACGGGGCTGGTGGCGCGTACAGGTCGAACAAGGTCGGCCCGGCATCATCACGGCGTTTCTTTTTGCCACGTGCGGTGGAGGGGGGCGTGGGAGCAAGAGATGCGTGCGCGGGAGGAGATGCGCTTGCCTGCGGAACTGCGGGCGAGACGCTCGTGTTGGATGGATCGTATGAGACACCCACGTCGCGTTCCTCAAGCAATTCCGCCTCAACCCGCCGCACGCCAGTGTCAACGAAGCGCTGCGGTTGGCGCAGCGCGATGGTTTGCCCGATGTGTACGCCGTGTTGCCGGAACGCATCAATGAGCCGCCGATGCAAACGCTCGGTCCGCGAAAAAAGCCCCCAGCTTTCGGCCGGGTCCGTGGCGGCGCGCAGGTCGCGGAGCGCGGGGGCGTCGGGATCGGCCAGGAGGGTGATGGTGAGCGTATCCGCGTGGAGCCCGAGTGCCGCGAGCAGGCGAATTTCGAGGGCGGACAGGGCGGACATGGCATCGACCCATACCTGCGCCGCCCCCTCACCCCCGCCCGTGCCGGTGATGAGCCGGGAGTCGCCCATTTTTAGCGCCGCCTGCTGCATCACGTACTCAAAATCCCAGGCGTCGGGCTGCTCGACGACTTGCGACCAGGCATCCAGGAGCACCGCCAGGTCGAGGAGCTTCCGCCGCATGACGGCATCCAGGCCCGGTTGCGGGGCGTCCAGAAGGGCGCGCAGGGAGGCGCCCGAGTGGCCGTGCTGGCGGAGTTCGCGCAGGGTGGCATCCAGTTTTTTCACAAAGCCCGGCCGGTCGGCCACCGAGGCGAACACGGATAGCTTTGGTCGTTGCTGGCGGACCATTTCTTCCAAAAGGACGACGCGGGCGACTTCATCCATGGGTTTGGCGGCACGATCGGGTTGGTGGGCAAACAAGCCCGCGTCGCGGGCGATCAGCAGCGCCAGGCGGCGGAGGGAGAGCACCTGGGCGCGGAAGGTGCCGCGGGGTGGGCATGGTTGTTCCTGCGGGCGACAGCCTAAAGGCTGTACTACGAGCGGTGGTGGCCCGCCTAAAGGCGGCACTCCGAACGCGTCGGCGGTCAGCAGCAGCCGCTCGGCGGAAAAAGTCCCCTGCTCGGGCGTAAGCCAGTACAGCGGCGGCCCCAGCGGATCGCGCGCCATCGCGGCGCGCATTTCCCGCACGCACAGTGCCGTCTTCCCCGTGCCCGCCCGGCCAATGACCAGTCGAACCGCCATGCCCCTAGATTAACCCAACCACGGACGCCCCGCCAAAGACGCGCGTTCAAAAATCAAAAACCAAAAATCGAAAATCCGCTACAATCCCCCCCCATGGCCCACATTCTCCTATACGGCGGCACCTTCGACCCCATCCACCACGGGCACCTCATCACCTGCCGCTCGGCGCGGGAGGCGCTGGGGGCCGAGGGCGTGCTGCTGATACCCGCCTGGGTTTCGCCGCACAAGCAGGACGAACCGCCCGCCAGCACCGCCGAACAGCGTCTGCGGATGCTGGAACTCGCCCTGGCGGGCGCGGAGGATTTCGCCCTCGACGCCCGTGAAGTGTCGCGCGGGGGGCCCAGTTACACCATTGACACCGTACGGGAGTTGCAGCGCGACCGGCCGCAGGACCGCTTCACGGTGCTCATCGGCGCGGACCAACTGCCCAAGCTCCACACCTGGCACAGGATCGAGGCGCTCCTGGCGCAGGGGCCGATGGCGGTGCTGGCGCGGGGGGCGGAGGCGGGGGGTCTGGAAGCGGCGCGGCAACATCTCGGGGCGCTGGTGGAGCGGCTGCAAATACTGGCCACGCCCCGGGTGGACATCTCGGCCACGGCGATCCGGCAGCGCGTGGCGCGGGGGCTGTCGATTTCCTACCTGGTGCCGGCGGCGGTGGCGGAGTTTATCGCCCGGGAGGGTCTGTATGCGGCCCGGCGGCCTGCCGCGCCGGCCGGCTGATGCACACGAGAAACGCGGCGGTCGTTCCTAGGGGCATCCACCAGGGCCAGGCGAGTTTGCAGGGGGTGCCCAGGTAGCGGCTCAGCCAGGCTTGCAGGTTCAGGGCGGCGTCTTTCATTCCCAGCTTGGGGAGCGTGTCGACGAGTTTACCCGTCCACATTTGGAGGATGGAATCCTGCACGAGGGCGACGGCCAGGGCGCCCACCAGCAGTGCGGCGATGACCGAAGCGGAATTGCCGCGGCGGGTGAGGAGGGCGGCCAGGAAGACGCCGAGCATGCCGGCGAGGGCGAAGCTCATGACGCCCAGTGCGAAATCCAGCAGCGTTTTGGACTTGGGGTCATACGTCAGGGCGCAGAAAACGGCGAACAGTATGAGCGTCGCCCCCACGCAGGCCACGGTCCACCGGGGGGCCTTGGCCGGCGCGGCACGACTGACCTGGGGATTGAGCCGCTGCCGCAGGGGGAGATAGACATCGGCGACGATGGAGGACGCCAGGGCGTTCATGGCCGAATCGAGGGAACCCTGGGCGATGGCGAAAAAACCGACGATGGAAATGCCCGACAGCCCCGTGGGCAGCTCATTGAGCAGAAACCAGGGATACATCGAGTTTTTGTCCACGGGCATGACGTGTG
>CAIPTQ010000135.1 GCA_903868035.1 uncultured Phycisphaerales bacterium | reverse complement strand
CTTGGATTTGCCGGCGGCGGTGGGGGAGGCGGCGGCGTTGGAGGAGTTGCGGGGGATGGCGCGGAAGAACAAGGTGTGTCGGTCGTTCATTGGGATGGGGTATTACGACACCATCACGCCGCCGGTGATTTTACGGAACATCATGGAGAATCCGGGGTGGTACACGCAGTACACGCCGTACCAGGCGGAGATTTCGCAGGGGCGGCTGGAGGCGTTGCTGAATTTTCAGACGATGGTGAGCGATTTGACGGGGCTGCCAGTGGCGAATGCGTCGATGCTGGATGAAGCGACGGCGGCGGCGGAAGCGATGCACATGTGCCAGTCGGCGAATCCGGAGCGGAACGTGTTCTTCGTTTCCGATAACTGCCACCCGCAGACAATTGCCGTTGTGAAGACGCGGGCGAAATGGCTGGGCATCGAAGTTGTCGTCGGCGATGTGGAGAATCTCAAATCTCAGATTTCAGATTTCAAATCTCAGATTTCAGAGTTGAAAAAGCTTTGCGGTATTCTTGTACAGTATCCGGGGACCGATGGTCGTATAGAAGATTTCGGGCCGTTGACGGAGGCGGCACATAAGGAGGGGACGCTGGTGGTGGCGGCGTGCGATCTGCTGGCACTTACCCTTATCAAGCCGCCTGGTGAATGGGGCGGTGGGGGGGCTGACATCGCCGTCGGCAGTGCCCAACGCTTAGGCGTGCCCATGGGCTTCGGTGGCCCCCATGCCGCCTTCATGGCCTGCAAAACGGAATTCACCCGGAAACTGCCGGGCCGCATCGTCGGCGTCTCCAAAGACGCCGCCGGCAACCCCGCCTATCGCCTGGCCATCCAAACCCGCGAACAACACATCCGCCGCGAAAAAGCTACCAGCAACATCTGCACGGCACAGGTCCTCCTCGCCATCATGGCCAGCATGTACGCCGTCTATCATGGGCCGGAGGGGTTGAGGGAGATCGCGCGAAGGGCACATAAACTCGCTAGCAGGTTCGCCGAAGGAATATGCGTTCACACTAACAGTCAAGTTAGCGTTGGCGTAGACACTGTTGTCGTCAGTAGAACAACAGGCATATCTGCACGTGAGATGGTTCGGCGAACAGCGGAATCCGAAATGAATGTGCGACTTCTGAATGACGAAACGGTTTGTTTTTCTTTTGACGAGACTACCACTGAACGCGACATTTCAATCCTGCTATTCTCAATTATCGGATCGCCGATACCATCGTTCGTGGGTGAGCCTCCGGTGAGACCGATCCCCACTTTCGAGATCGAAGATCATCTTCTTCGCACCTCCTCCTTCCTCACCCACCCCGTCTTTAACCAATACCACACCGAACACGAAATGCTCCGCTACATCACGCGCCTACAATCCAAAGACCTTACCCTCACCACCAGCATGATCCCTCTCGGCAGTTGCACCATGAAGCTCAACGCCACTTCCGAGATGCTCCCCATCACCTGGCCCGAATTCGCCCGCCTCCACCCCTTCGCCCCCGCCGACCAAAACCAGGGCTACGCCGAAATGTGCAAGCAACTCGAACAGTACCTTGCCGAAATCACTGGCTTTGCCGCCGTCTCCCTCCAACCCAACGCCGGCAGCCAGGGCGAATACGCCGGCCTGCTTACGGTACGCGAATACCACGCCTCGCGCGGCGATTCGCATCGCGATATCTGCCTTATCCCCACCAGCGCCCACGGCACGAATCCGGCGTCGGCGGTGGTGGCGGGATTGAAGGTTGTGCCGGTCGCGTGTGATTCTCAGGGGAATGTGGATTTGGATGATTTGCGGAAGAAGGCGGCGGCGCATGCCGAGGATCTGTCGTGCATTATGATTACCTACCCCTCCACTCACGGCGTATTCGAGGAATCCGTCAAGGAAATATGCCAGATCGTGCATCAACATGGCGGGCAGGTTTATATGGACGGGGCGAACATGAACGCCCAGGTGGGTCTGACCTCGCCCGGGACCATCGGCGCGGACGTCTGTCACCTCAACCTCCATAAAACCTTTTGCATTCCGCATGGCGGGGGCGGGCCGGGTATGGGGCCAATTGCGGTGGCGAAGCATTTGGCGCCGTATTTACCCGGCAACCCCGTCGGCGGCGTGGTTACGGTGACAAGGAGTCAAAGTAACAAGGTGAAGTGGCCTGGACCGGTGTCGGCGGCGATGTATGGGTCGGCTTCGATTTTGCCCATTTCGTGGATGTATATCCGCATGATGGGGGAGGAGGGGTTGCGGCGGGCTTCGCAGGTGGCGATTCTGAATGCGAACTATATGGCCAAGCGGTTGGAGGGGCAGTATCCGATTTTGTATCGGGGGAAGAATGGGCGGTGTGCGCATGAGTTTATTCTGGATTGCCGGGGGTTTGAGGCGTCGGCGGGGGTGAAGGTGGAGGACATCGCCAAGCGGCTGATGGATTATGGCTTCCATGCGCCGACGATGTCGTGGCCGGTGCCGGGGACGCTGATGTTTGAGCCGACGGAGTCGGAGAGCAAGGCGGAGCTGGACCGGCTGTGCGAGGCGATGATTTTGATACGGGAGGAGATACGGGCGATTGAGGAGGGGCGGGCGGATCGGGCGGATAATGCGCTGAAGTTCGCGCCGCATACGGCGCTGGCGGTGACGGCGGATGAGTGGGGGCATAAGTATTCGCGGCAGCAGGCGGCGTACCCGGCGGCGTGGACGCGGGCGAGCAAGTTCTGGCCGAGTGTGGGACGGATTGATAATCCGTATGGGGATCGGAATTTGATTTGCACGTGCCCGCCGATGGAACAGTTGCAGAATACGACAGGCTAAAGCCTGTACTACGAACCCATTCATTGACGACAGGCTAAAGCCTGTACTACGAACCCATTGACGCCGCCCCGCATCCCGACAACACTAATGGGCATGGCTTGGCTTACCGTGCTTAATTCCCTCCTCGCCGCGGCATTATTGCCGCTGGTGGCGGGTATTGTGCTGTTTTTGTGGGGGCGGCGGATGGGGCGGCGGGGGCAATGGGCGGGGGTGGTGGGGGTGACTTTTGCCGTGGCCGCTTTTGGGCTGGCGCTAGGGGCGCTGGTGCAGTGGGTGGCCAAGGACGGGTTCAATCAGCCCAACTACGTTGAGGCGTTCACGTACCGCTGGGTGCAACTGCCGGCGGCTCCGGCGGCGGCGGGGGGGCTGACGACGCCCGCGCCGCCCGCCGCGGTGGCTCCGCGTGCTTCCGACGGCCTGACCATCGGCTGCCTGATCGACTCGCTGACCATCGTCATGTTCATGGTTTTTACGCTGCTGAATGTGCTGGTGCAGGTTTTCGCCCTGGGGAGTCTGGCGGATGATGCCCACAAGCCGCGGATGTTTGCCCTGCTGGGGCTGCTGAATTTTGCGGTGCTGGGGCTGCTTTTGGCCAACTCGCTGGCGCAGATGTTGATCTTCGGGGAGTTCCTGAGCCTGGCGGCGTTTTTCCTGCTGCGTCTGGGCGTGCCGGGGAAGGCGGCGGGCCTGCGGATGTACCTGATGCAGGCCGCCGGGAGCGCGGCGTTTCTGCTGGGTCTGGGGATCCTGGTGCTGCACAGCGGATCGCTGGCGGGGCTGGCGTTTTTCGATGACCGGGGCGCGTCGATTCTGTCGGCGTCGGTCCGGCAGGCCAGCAATGTGCAGTCGTCCGAGTTTCTGGTGATGCCCGGCGGGGAAGGCTTCCTGCAAATGCACTGGCTGACGTGGGCGGGCATTTGTTTTCTGGTGGCGGCATTGGCGCGGCTGGCGCAGTTTCCGTTTCAGACGTGGCTGCATGATGCCGCCGAGGCGCCGGCGGCCGTGACCGCACTGGTGACGGCGGCGATGCTGATGGCGGGCGTGTGTCTGCTGGCGCGGGTTTATCCGATCCTGACGCTCGACGCCCGCCTGATCGCGGCGGTGGTGGGATGCGTGACGCTGATGGCCGGCGCGGGCGTCGCACTAGTGCAGACGGACCTGCGCAAGATACTGGCGTGGTCCACGGTGTCGCAGGGCGGCTATGTGCTGTTGTTCCTGGGCGCCGGCGGCTATCAGGCGGGCATCCTGCAACTGTTCACGCACGGTTTCGCCAAGACCGGGCTGTTCCTGGCCGCCGGGACGGTCATGCACGGGCTGGGCACGGCGGACCTGCGGCAGATGGGCGGGCTGTGGAAGCGCTTCCCGATCACGGCGGTGGGGTCGCTGCTGGCGGTGCTGGCGCTGGGCGGCGCGCCGTGGTTCTCGGGCGCGTATTCGACCAACCTGGGCCTGGCGTGCGTGTATGACTACGCCCACGCGCTGCAGGCCGTCGGCGGCCGGCATTATCAACTGCTGCTGTATTACCTGCCGGCGGCGTTCACGTACATCACGGCGCTGGGGATGGGGCGCTGGTGGTGGCTGACGTTCGCGGGCACGAGCCGGAATGCGAAGTTGTACGAGGCGGCGCACGAAGCGCCGTTTTTGACGCTGCCCATCATCATTTTGACGGGTTTTTACGCGGGATGGTCGTACGATTTCGCGGGGCTTCTCCCGCTCATCGGCAAGAGCATCCCCACGATTCTGCTGCCCCATGCGGGCGCGCCCGCGCTGGTGCTCACCGGTTCGGACGTCGCCCTGGCCATCGTCATCCGCGACACCGGCTGGGCTTTTCTGGGGCTGGCGACGGCGGCGTTTGTGTATATGGACGGCCTGGCGTTTGCGGACCGGCTGCGGCGGCTGCCGGTGGTGAAGGTGGTGGATTACTGGCTGCGGGAGCGGATGTTTTTTGATGAGCTTTACGAGGGCTTGCTGCTGCCGGCGGTGCTGCTGGCGGCGCGGCTGACGGGGGTGCTGGAAAGGCTGGGGCGGATGGTGATGAAGCTGGCGGCGCGTGTGCTGGCGCTGGGTATGGCGCTGGCGGCACGTGCGGAGCACTCCCACCAGCATGCCAGTCCACCGCCGGAGCGAGGTGAAGATGAGCCCGGTCAAGACGGCGAGCGAGCGGAAGGATGAGCCGACGTGGGTTTCTTCTGAATGACGTTGATAGTCGCTGAAGCAACTTTGTAGTAATCGAAGCGAACCGTGGTATTATTTATTCCGGAAGAAGGGGAGATTTTTCCGGATGTAGCGCATCCGAAAACTCGCGAGATCGCTTTTCAACTACATCCACATTACCGATTGCTTTTTCACTCCTGGCACCAAGTTCACCCATCTTTCGCGCACTAACGAGAACCCGCCCTTCAACGGTACCAACAACTTTATTGAAGTTGTCGACCGCCCCATCGAGGGATTTGCCGAGTTTCGTCAGATGGTCCGCAAGAGTCGCGAGGCGATCATAAATCTCCACTCCTAAGGTCCGTATCATCTGGGCATTCTGACTGATCTCCTCTTGTCGCCAGCCAAGTTCCACAGTTCGCAAAAGTCCGATGAGTGTGGTCGGCGTAGCCAGAAGCACGCGTTTTGAAATTGCATATTGAATCAACTCCGGATCCTGATCACATGCCGCATACAGAAAACTCTCCCCCGGCAAAAATAATACTGTGAACTCCGGCGTGACCTCGAATTGATTCCAATACGCCTTGCTGGACAGATCATCCACGCGCGATCGCACATTTCTGGCATGGGCCTGCAAATGCGCCGTCCGCACCGCCTCATCGACCGCGGCTGCGGCATCAAGAAATGCCGCCATCACCGCCTTGCTGTCGATGACCACGTTTCTATTGCCGGCAAACTTCACGATCATGTCCGGGCGCATCAAACCGTCTTCGGTTCGCAATGATTCCTGTAGCGAATAATCCACATGTTCCGTCATGCCGGACATTTCCACCAGACGTTCCAGCGCAATCTCGCCCCACCGCCCGCGGACGTTTGATTTCTTCAATGCCGTCGCCAAATGGGTCGTCTGGACCGCCAGGGCGCGCTGCGATTCCGACATGCCACCGAGTTGCTTGAGCAAATCCCCGTAGGCGGACGTACGCGCGGCTTCTATCTCGGCCAACCGTTTCTGATAGGTTCCCAATATTTCTTCCATCGGCTTGAGCAGAGTGGCGATCTGCTCTTTACGTTGATCAAGAGCTCCGCCAGCTTCGGCAGAAAGCGTCTCAAATTTCGCTTTGGCCATTTCAAGGAAGGTGACGCCTGCACGTTCCAGTGCGCCGCGGCTTACCTCCGCGAACGCAGCTGACATCTTCTGATTTGCATCCTCAATGAGTTTCCTCTGCTCGGCGATATTATCCTGACTGGCCTTTAGTGCTCCACTCGCGGCCGTATATTGATTCCGTGCTTCCGCCGATTCGTTTCGCAATCTATCGGCCTCGGCTTCCAGTGCCGCCAGCGCCTTTTTCAATTCACTCAACTGCCCGATGTATTCGGATTCGCGTCGCGCCATCTCGCCGCTCAATCCGGCCGCTTTTTCCTCCGCCGCCGCCTGCAAGGCCCGGGCATCCGCCGCCTCACGCAGTTTGCCATTAGCTTGGTCGAGTTCGCGACGTTTCTCTTCCATCCCTTGCTGGCTGGCAAGCAATGCCGCCTCCGCCGCCGAATGAAGCTTCTCGATGCTTCCCAGTCGCCCGCGAAGTTCCTCGATAACAGTCTCGCGCTGCTTGAGCAAAGCACCATGCTCCTCGACTTCCCTTGTCCGCTCGCCGGCCTGTCGCGCCAACTCTACTTCCAGATTTGTCATCCGCTGCTCAACGACCGCCTTCGCCGTCTCCGCCGCAGCAACGGCGGCTCGCCCTTTGCGATCAGCCAGCAACCATCCGACGATCACCCCTACCGCCGCCCCAAACACCACTCCCACAACGACACTGATAATGTCCATAGTGATCCTCCAATTTGCTAGCCTGATTATAGCCCCATCGCACTTCGATATGCTACAATCGTCATTATCGTTCTTTCCGGGCTTGCTCCATTCTCCGTGCCTCCTCCAAGTCGATTCGTGCTTTGTGGCCGTGTTTTTCCAGCAAATACAGCAACTGCGATCCGCTAATCAGCACCAAAGGCTTGTTCTTGACGAACTCATACGAATCAGGCCCGTAATCGGCGGTAGTGACTAGTATGCCCTTCATGGCTCCTTCGTTCATGACGGTTCCAAAAAGATCACGCACGGCTGAAACGCCAACGGTATTTACATATCGCTTGGCTTGAATGATGGTTTTTCCGCCGTGAATCGGGTCGGGGTCGAAGACAACGGCGTCCACGCCACCGTCCCGGCTGGCGCGCGTAACTTTTACCTCGGCACCATCATGACTAAATTCCTTTTCGAATACCTCGCGAACAAGGTGTTCGAAGTCTTCCCAATCCATACCGGCAAGGTTGCTGCCACTGTCCAATGTGTTTGCGACCTCGTAGCTTGACACAAAACGCTTGTCCTGACGGTTCAAAGCCATCACCGGTGGCACAGGTGTGATGCTGTGTAACTGGGAACTACCGACGCCTTTCAGTCGTTTGAAACACGCCTTGGGGTCAATTTGGGCGAGATTAAATGTAAGGAATTCGGCTTTTACCGCTTGCAGGGAGACAATGCACGCATGGGCAATATTGCCGGTGGTGCGGTCAGTTGATGAAACCCAGCCGTTAAAAACAACCACATCCAGCACATCAATGGCATCCGCTTCGAATAGCTCGTGAATAGTGCGTAGTGTGATTTGATAAACAACGTCGTCGTAGAGTTTCTCCCGTTCCGTTTCCTTGAGTGG
>CAIPTQ010000134.1 GCA_903868035.1 uncultured Phycisphaerales bacterium | reverse complement strand
GGAGACGCTGGACGCGGTGTGCGATGGATCGGCAAAGATGACGGCCATTCTCCGCGATCCGCTGCTCGGCCTGTCACCGCGATCGCTGGAAGGGCCGAATGTGATCAACTTCAAGGTCATGCGCTCGGCCGACCGCGAGCTGGCGCTGGAGATGGACCGGGACCAGGTGGCGGAGCTGGGGCAGCTTTACGAGCGGATCGGGTCGGGGGCGACGGCGGTACACCTGGCATGGTTCATGGGCTGCGAGAAGATCCTGCTGGCCGGGTGCGATGGCGGGGTGAGCGACGGCGGAGACTACCGGCCGGCGCGGAAGTATATGCAGAGGGCGATCGATCGGCTGGGGATGGTAGAGCAGAAGTGGGGAGATAGGGAGATGGGAAGATAGGAAGGTGGGGAGATGGGATGCTCACCCCACCCTCCCACCCTCCCACCCTCCCACCCTCCCACCGAATCCTTTCTATGAGCCGCTTCTCCACCGATTTTGCTGCCGTGGGCTTGCCGCAGCTCCATTGGATGCTGGGCGAGGCGGCCACGTATACGCCCGTTGAAGGGGCGGCCGGGGCGGTGACGCTCATCATCGAGAACCAGAGCAGCGGGGTGATCGAGGCCGATGATGGGCTGGTGCGGGTGAGTACGCTCACGGCGGAGCTGCTGCTGGCGGAAGTCCCGACCCGGCGGGCCGGGGACGTGCTTAGCCTCAGCGGCGTGGAGTGGGGATGGGTGCGGGATGGCCGTATCGGCGGTGGGCGGGTGAGCTGCGAGTTCGAGCGATCGGAGCCGTTGGACAAGACGCGGGGCGGGAGACGGACGCGGGGGGCGCCGTAGGGATACAGGACCGAAAGGACTCCCATGACCACACTCATCATGTGCTTTGGCCATGGTTCGGCCGAGGGGCAGAACTATGCCTATTTCCGGGACTTTTTGTGCGGCCTTCCCGTGCAGACGCAGTGTTTCCAGGACGGTGCGGGCATCTACCCCTGGGTGATGAACCATGGCCCGGTGCAGCGTGGCGACGGGCTGATCCTATTTGGCCACAGCCACGGCGGTTGCGAAGTATTGAGTGTCGCCCGCAAGCTCGTCGATGACGGGATACAGGTGGATCTGCTGGTGACGTTTGGCTTTGTTTGGAAGTTCCTGGTGGGCTATGGGTCGTATGACGTGCCCGCGAATGTGCTGAGAGCTGCCGCGTATTGGAATCAAAACGACTCGCTGCCCGTGGTGGATGAGCAGGGGATCAGTCACCCCAGCGACATTTGGCAGAACTTCCCGCTGCCGTACCGGCACTGCGAGTACCTCACCAACCCGTCGATGCACGCCCCGCTGACGGCGTTCGTGGAAGAGGCGATTGCGGAGCGGACGGCGTTGAAGTTCCAACGGACCTTGGAGCGGTGATATGCCCACCTGGACCAAGAAGCACACGATAAGCGTTTCCATCGGCACGGTGATCGTGCTCATCGGCTGGATGCTGGGCTATGTGCAGAGCCAGTACGCCGAGAAGGCGCTTGCGAACACCAGGGTCGTTGAAGTGAAGCAGGCGGCCGATGCGAAGGTTGCGGACCTGCAATTGAAGCTCGCCGTTTCTAATACTACGGCAGATGCGTTGAAGGCGGAACTGTACGAATTGAAAAAACAATTCGATCTGGGTGCAACTGACCGTGCCGTGCTGCACGTTGAAACGGGTTTGCTCCGCACGGAAGACGCGTTCGTGAAGGTGAAGATAGCGGAGTTGCAGACCGCGTTCCTTGAGCGGATATCCGCTCTGGACAAGAGCAACACCGAACAGCATGGCGAAATCAAAACCATGCTGGCGAAGATGGGACGTTTGGGCGATACCCAGGCGGCGAATAAGTAGATGCCCGTGCCGCGGCGCGAACATTGGTGAACGGCGACACGCTGAAGGTTACTCCGGCGATCCAGTTGAATGGGTAATCTGAGGTAGACCATGCAGATCGTATATGCTGGCGAGAATGGCCGACTGGACCTGCTGTTGCTGACAGTGGCGGGCGAGTCCATCACGGGCGACACGGTCAACTTCTACCTACAGAATAAGAACAGCCACTGGTGGAACGGACAGACGCTGGCCTGGGGAATCGACGGGACGAAGCACGTCGCCATTGAGGGTGGATATATCTCGGTCGGGGCGTGGTGCGGCTGGATCCCCGCGGCGGCGTGGACGGCCGGCGAGAAGTACCACGTCGATGCCGTCTGCGTCCAGAATGCGCATCTGCCGGCGGCGGACAGCGTGATGTGTGTTTTGCGCCCGCCGACAATTGAGGAGATTGTGGCGGCCGTGGTGGAGGCGGGAGGAAGCATGCCGGCCATCCTGCCGCTGGCTGCGACCTACATTGCACCGATGTTCTCCACGCTGGGCGCGGAAGTGCGCGATCTGGCCATGCCGCAACATGCGGCGGCGACGTTCACCTGGGCCATCCACGACAGCGCCAACACGGCCATCGACCTGTCGAGTGCGCTGTGCCGGTTTGTGGCCTACGACCGTGAGGGAGTGACGATCTTCACCCGCGAGACCGCCGGCAATGGCATCACCGTCGCGGGCGACGATGACAATCAGGTGGCCGTGGCCATCGGGGCCACGCAGACCGCC
This sequence comes from uncultured Phycisphaerales bacterium, assembly GCA_903868035.1. The sequence goes on along the minus strand of CAIPTQ010000134.1, from coordinate 5,684 downwards.
GCCGCCGGTAAGTTCTTCTATAAGCTGTGGGACATCACCGGCGCCAGGCTGCTGGCGTCGGGAGAGCTGAATATCCTGTTTGCGCCAATCGCGTAAGAGTTGAAGAGGGGAAGATGCAGAACATGGGCAGGATGCCCATGCCACGCAAGAAGACCATGGGCAGGATGCCCATGCCACATAAGAGAACATGGGCGAGCCGCCCATGCTGCGTAATCCATGATCACCCCCACTGGATGTCTTTCGCTGCCCATGGAGAACCTGCGGCAGTTGCTGGCGCACTGCCTGGTGTGGCAGAGCTGGTGCCGGTCGAGCGGGGACGCCGCCGCCGCGGCGGAGTCGGTCTACCTGTGTGGCCCTCCGGGCCCGGAAGAGTCCGCCTATGGCTCCGAGGAACTTCGCGTGCTGCGGCCGATGGCTGTGGTGCTGTGGATGCCGGGGTTCCGGGCCGAACGCATCGGGGCCGTGCAGTATCGGGCTACTGGCAACCTGGGGCTGCGCCTCGAGGCCGACGTGCCGGCCGAGCTGGCGGACAGCGAGCGGGATAGCGAGATCGACTTTTTGAATCATCTGGGGAACCTCATCGCCGAGATGACCGGCATCGACCAGGGCCTGGGCTACCTGGTGCCGCTGGCCATCGGCGTGCAGTCGGTGAAGCGATCCAGCCGCAAGAGCGCGGGCAGCGAAGGGGATTATTTCGAGGCGGTGCTGAGTGTGGAATGGGGAGTTTAGACCGACTGGAGCCATCCTATGCTATCGTATTCGGAAATTGCGGGAAGTATGCCCATGCCGGCGACGGCGGCACACGACCGATGGCGCCGCACACTACTGAATGCGCGGATCAACTACTGCCTCAACTGGACGCGGACGGGGACGTACTACTTCGCGCAGGCGGGGAGTGATACCTCGCCGGGCGACGGCACTTTGACGCATCCATTCAAGACGCTGGCCAAGGCGGCGACGCTGCTGGCCGCAAACAAGACGTTCCTGTTCAATCGCGGCGACGTGTGGGCCGAGCAGCAGGCGCTGGCGGTCGTGACATCGGGGACACAGATTGGCGCATACGGCAACGGGGCAAAGCCGCTGATCAACTACTTCACGACGGCGATCACCGCTAACAATGTCGGGTGGTCGGCTACGGACGGGAAGACCAAGACGTTCAAGATCGACATGGCGACGGACATCGCCTGGGTGCGCGAGACACTCAACCGCCTCACCTATATCTATTCGCGACAGGACAGCATCGCCCACGTCGAGGCCAACGCTTCATCGTTTTGGTGGGACAGCGGCACGAATAAGCTGTATCTGCACCCGCGCGGAGACACAAGCCCGATCAACAATGCCATCGCCTATGAGGCACTGCCCTCGAACACGGGTTATGGCATCAGCCTCAGCGCCACCTCGGATGGGTGCGTGGTGCGCGATATCCGCATCGATGGTTGTGGAATGGACCGTGTGAACCGGCAGACGCAGCATCATGCCTTTCACTCGCTGGCGTCCACGACGTGCGGCAACCTGTTTCTGGAGTGCGAGGCGTATTTCACTTCGAGCCATTCGATTGCATCGCAGAGCGGCACGGGCTACGGCGGGCGTGATACGTTCGTGCGATGTAAGGTCGGGCTGCTCAACTACAACTCCAGCGGCGGCGAGAACCCGCTCAACAGCTACTCGCTACACGGGGAGAATGAGGTTTATTGGTACGAGTGTGAAGCCACTTATGGCACACTGCCCAGTTACGATCTGCCGGCGGACATTGGTTGTGTTGGCTTCCTGGTACATACGGGCGGCACGGACCACACAACCCTGTTGATCTGCGAGCGGCTGAATACTGTGGGCGGAACTTACGCGTGCAGGATGCCATGGGCATTTGGCGCGCCGGCGGTTACCGGCTTCCCGGCGGCAACTGTGCTGGCCGATTGCCGGGCATTCGTTATCGACCCGCAGGTGGCGTATCCGGGAACCAATATCAATTTGCCGTTGCCTGTCTTTGGTGGCGACACGGGTGTGGCGGTCATCGGAGGAGATTTGTATCTGACGCCGAGCGCCTACACCCTCCAGACTACGGGATATATGGTTACGGGCTCTCCGCACGGCTGGTGGATCAATGGGACCATCCGGCTGGATTTAACCAATGGGCCAACTGGGGCTGCCGCCGTCGGGTGGTTTAACGGTGACGGGACGACCGACGACATGCAGATGTGGAACACGCGGATCGACGTGTTGAACAACCCCATCGCGACCACGGGCGCGTTCGCGCTCAACTACGACGGAATCTGGGGCACGCCGGGAACGTCGGTTGCGAAGAACTGCCTGTTTCAAAACATCAATCCGGTCGTTGCCGGCACGACGTTCGTCGGTCTGCATACGCTGGCCACCAATGCCTACTACGGCATCACCGAGAGCTATTACGCCTACAACAACGGCTGGCACAATGATGCCACGAAAGTGCTGTTGCAGGACCCGATCGCCGTGGGGCACATTCCCGACCCGGCCTCGCCGCTGTATCGGTCGGGAACGGTGGTGATCGCCCGTATGACCGATGGGCGCGGGTTTAATCGAGCAACGGCGAATGCCCCGACCATCGGGCCGATCGAGTCCGGGGAGTTTGGATTGCTGCGGGTGTTTTCGCTGGGCATGGGGCTGTGAAGCGAATGATAAAAGGGAGGAAATGCTGAATGATGAATGGGATTCATCACTCATCACTCATCACTCATCATTCATCACTCATCATTTTTGGCAAACTTACGGAGCTCCACATGATTCCTGAAATGCAATCAGCATCGCTGGCGGGCGTGGTCATCGGACAGTACCGGCTCACGCTCACCGCGGGCACGTATCCGCTCATCCCCGCCTGGGTCAGCGGATCCACCTATGCCAAGTACGCCGTGGTCTCCTCGGGCGGGAACTACTGGGCTTGCAACACCGCCGTGGTCGCCGGAACCACCCCTCCGGAGAATTCCGCGTCGTGGACGCTGCTTCCTTCGGTGAGCTGCTCGCGCATCCAGGTGGGTTCGCCCCACGCCGACTGCGGCTCGAGCAACGCTAAAGCGTTCTACGTCGGCGTCAATGCCGCCGGGAACGACACCACCGGCGGCAAGGCCATCGACCCGCTCGAGTACGACCACCCGCTGCCCTGGGGAGACCCGACGGCGGTCTACGTCACCGCACTGGCGGCGACGATCGTGGATGTGGTGCTGGTGAGGTGAGAAGAGGGGGAGGTGGGGAGATAGGAGGATGGGAAGATAGGAAGGTGGGGAGATGGGATGCTCACCCCACCCTCCCACCCTCCCACCCTCCCATCGCATGAAAGCATAGAACATGGGCGAGCCGCCCATGTTACGAAAAGAGGTACGTTATGAGTCTTGTCAATCTTTGGAAGCCGTCGGTGATCGTCACCCCGGGCGGGCAGATCAACCAAATCACCGCCGGGTCGGTGGATCCGGGCATCGGCCTGTCGCTGCTGCGCGGGGATGCGAAGCTCTCGCCGCAGTTTGCCGCGGTCTCGGGGCAGAAGCCCACCGCGAACTTCACCAGCACCGCCATCAAGCGCGTGCTGGATATCCTGGGCACCACCGGCGTGGGCTACAGCGCCGCCACGTACCTGTACCTGGCCAAGAAAGTGCTCGGCGGCGGCCTGGCCGTGGGCGCTAACCATGCCCGCATCACCGCCCCGCGATGCCTGATCGTGCCGCGAACGCTCCGAGCCAGCCAGGGACAGGAGGCAACGATCGATTGCGACATCCACATGATCAGCGCCGACGGGGTCGCCCCGGCCATCGCATGGACCGTCAGCCAGTCGCTGCCGTCCCTCGCTATGACCGACCAGGCCTGGACGCTGGGCCCGGCCACCATCAACGGCTATCCCCTGCTGTCGCTGGCCTCAATGGAGATCACCTTCGGCATCGGCGAGAAAGTCATCGCGGCAGGCGGGGACATCTGGCCCACCTTCTGCTGCATCGACACCATCGTCAGTTCGGTCAAACTCTCCACCTATGACCCGACCATCCTGGCCACCGGGCTGAGCGGGGCCGCGCAAGGAAACTATCCCTCAAGCGTGTGGCTGCGGGCCAAGGCCAACGGCGGCGGCAATGTGCTGGATGCCGTCGCGTCGCACATCCGCTTCGACATGACCAGCCGGGGCATCATCACCTGCGGATCCGTGAGCGGCGGGGACGATGGCGAGGTGATGGCGGAAGTGAACTTCCAGCCGATCGATGACGGGACCAATGCGCTGCTGGTTTTGAATACGGCGAGCGTGATCGCATAAGGGGGAGATCGGGGGATGGGGAGATAGGAAGATAGGACGAGAATCTAAGACATGGGCGAGCCGCCCATGCTACGAAAGGACGGAATCATGTTTAAGGAACTGTACACACTGGGCTGGTCGGACGGGTCCACCCCCATCGTCTCCACCGCTGAGATCGAGAGCGATGCGCGGATTCAGGAGACCCTCGATTGCAACCCCGTGGCCACCGAGGTCGGCGTGACCGACGTGCTGCTGGCCATCCCCGGCGCGGTCAAGGGATACCTGCTCAAGAGCGATCAGGACGTGAGCCTGTCGTTCGCCACCGGCGCCTCGCCCATCGTCATCGCCCTGGAAGCGGGCATCCCGCGCATCTGGTTCGACGGCATCGGCTATGACGCCGAGTTGACCGACGCGGTGGTCGGCCTGACGGTGACCACGACCGCGGTGGCCGCGCCGAAGCTGGAAATCCGCATCCAGTATGATGCTACGGAGTAGGAGGAATGTCAGGACTTCTCTACTTCATCGCCGGCGCCCGGGGGAGGCTGACCGATCGGAAACTGATCGATCTGGGGCTGGGCCATGCGCTGGAAAAGGGCGGGACGGCGCAGGCGGAGCTGCGGGCGGGGCCGGACGGGCTCGAAGGCGTGCTGGTGCGCTTTGATTCCGGGCCGGCGGCGGAGGCGATGCCCTGCCGGTTCGAGGCGGATCAGGTGTGGAAGAAGATGGTGGGGAAAGAACATGGGCAGGTTGCCCATGCCACGCCAGAACACGGGCAGGATGCCCGTGCCACGCCAGAACACGGGCAGGATGCCCATGTCACGTACCTTGGCTGGGTGAAGGATGCGCCGCCGGGGCCGGGGGAGCTGCGGCGGGGCGTGGTCTATGACGGGGAGTCGGTCGAGCTGCGTGATGGTCATCGCTGGGTCATCCCCCGGGCGCATGCGGTGCTCGAGGATCGTCCCACCACGCTGCCGCAGGTACTCGAGCTGGATGAGGCGGGGAACTGGGTTGGCCGGCCGGAAGAACGATTCGCCGGCATCTGCGCCGATGCCTGGAAGATCTGGGAGATGTTCCAGGCGGGGGCGGGCATGAGCCTGCCGGCGGCGGAGGCCATCCGCATCGCCGTGGCGGCACTGGCCTGCAACTACCGCGTGTCGGCCGCCGAAGTGTCGGCCCTGGGCCTGCTCAATACGTCGCACCTGGATGCCATTTTCGCCGCGCTCATCGACGCCGGAGAGGTGCTGGCCCGAGCCGTGGCCATCCAAAAAAAAAAGGATTCGCCAGCAGGCGATGGTGCCAGTACTTGATGTGGAAGGCCGGGTGGCTGCCGGGGCATCGGCTGACGTTCGCACAGTTGCGGTGGTGGATGGAGGAGTGAGGTAACGGGGAGGTAGGGAGATAGGAGGATGGGAAGATAGGAAGGTGGGGAGATGGGATGCTC
>CAIPTQ010000133.1 GCA_903868035.1 uncultured Phycisphaerales bacterium | reverse complement strand
CCAACATATGAATTCGGGCCGCTTTTCTTCCACCTGATCGATTTTTCCGCCCGATCTGACGTACTGCTGCATTTGTTCCTGGACGAATCGTTGCGTGACGTTCGGCAGTTCCTTCACCAGCCATTCGCGGGGTAGCCGTTCCCATTGAATGTAGTCGGCGAAGTGCCCGTAATTCAGCAGCACGGCACGATAGCAGTCCAGAGCTTGTTGATCCTTCGGCTTGGCCATATCTGTCACGGCTTGTCAATCGGTCCCTCGGCATCGTCATACCTCCAAGTCATTATGCCACAGAATTGACGTATGTCAAGTCGGCATGCACGCCGCGGGACTTTAGAAATTGACAAAGCTCAATAATCTCGTAGAAATTCGCAAACAAGCGTATTTCTCCCCCTGGACCCGGGCCGTTGGCCCTCCAGACACACATATTGCGCCTCCGGCAACCTCACGGTTGCCGCTACTGACTGGCGGGGCTTCGCCCCTCCCTATTGAATGGTGCGGCCTTTGCACGCCGCACCCGCCTTAAAACTGGGTTTCCAGAATTTTGATGATGGGCAGGAAAAGCGCCACCACGATGGTACCCACGATGGTGCCCAGCACAATCACCATCACCGGTTCGAGCATGCTCACCAGCGAGCCGACGAGGGTGTCGATCTGGTCGTCGTAGTTGTCGGCGATCTTCAACAGCATTTTGTCGAGGTCGCCGGTTTCCTCGCCGACGTCGATCATGTTGGTGACGATGGAGTCGCAGGCGCGGGTGGCGCGGAGGGGGGCGGCGAAGGACTCGCCCTCGCGGATGGCGTCGTGGACTTTCTGGAGGGCGCGTTCGTAGACGACGTTGCCGACGGTGTCGCGGGCGATTTGGAGGGCTTCGAGGATGGGCACGCCGGCGGCCAGGAGGGTGCCCAAGGTGCGGGCGAAGCGGGAGACAGCGGTTTTGCGGAAGATGCGACCGAGGATGGGGAGGCGGAGTTTGAGGGAATCGAGGAGAAAGCGGCCGCCGGCGGTTTTGCCGACAAATGTGACGAGGAGCCAGAGGCCCAAGGGCAGGCCCAGGACGAGGGTCCAGCCGTAGTGATTGGCCATGAAGTCGGCGACGGCCATGAGCCAGAGGGTCAGCGCGGGCATGGTGGTGCGGAAGTCGCGGAAGATGTCGCGGAAGCGGGGCACGACGAACATCATGATGCCGGTGACGATGAGGACGGAGAAGGTGATGACGGAGGCGGGATAGATCATGGCCCCGATGATGCGGCGGCGGAGCTTCTGGGCCTTTTCCATGAAGTCGGCGAGGCGCTGGAGGATGACATCGAGTACGCCGCCGGTTTCGCCGGCCTGGACCATGTTGACGTAGAGGCGGTTGAAGGTTTTGGGGTGGCGGGCCAGGGCCTGGGAGAGGGTGGCGCCGTCCTCGACGCCGCCGGCGACATCGGCGAGGGTGTTCTTGAGCAGGCCGGGGCGTTCCTGCTGCCAGAGGATTTTCAGCGCGCGGAGCATGGGGAGGCCGGCGTCCTGCAGGGTGGAGAGCTGGCGGGTGAACTCGGCGAGGACGGCGGTGGAGACGCGGCCGAAAGTGATGTTGGCGAAGGGGGTGCGGGTGCCGGGGGTTGGGGCGTGGCCCGTCTTGCGTGCCGGACTGCGCATTTCCCTGACGCGCGTCGGGAAGCAGCCGCGGGTGCGGATTTTGGTGATGGCCTCCTCCTGGGTGGCGGCCTGGATGCGGTCCTGGACGGACTGGCCGGCGGCATTCATCGCCTCGTATTCATACATAGCCATGCGCATAACCTCCCCGTGCCCGGAATATGGCCTTCAGGCGTGAGGCGCAGATGCCCGCCTCAAGACAGTCTAAAGGCTGTACTCCGAGCGCGATGCCGCACGATGCGCAGCGTCCACGGGCGGGAGCTACGCCGCTTCCGCGGGTGGGGGGCATCGTGCGAACCAAAATGTTCCGGAGAACGGGCTATTGGTGAGTCAGCGGGCCATCATCGCCCGTCCGCCAACTATATGTACGGGCGAGCCAAGTGTCCGGCAAGGGGGGGGCGCGGGACCGGCCCCTGGCAGAGGGGAGTCATGAGTCACGTCCTGGCCTGGCGCGGGCGCCGCGCCCGGCCTCAATCGTGGCGCAGCGCCTCGATGGGATCCTTATGCGCCGCCACATACGCCGGATACACGCCGAAAATGATGCCCACGGTCGCCGAGATCGAAAACGACGCCAGCACCGACCACGGCGTCACGGCGGTGGGAAACGCTTCGCCCGCAAGGGCCTGGATGATGATCGCCAGCCCCACGCCCGCGCCGATGCCCAGCAGGCCCCCGGTCAGCGAGAGCGTTGTCGTTTCAATGAGGAACTGCGAAACGATATGCCGGCGCTTGCCCCCCAGCGCCCGCCGGATGCCGATCTCGCGCGTCCGCTCCGTCACCGTCGCCAGCGAGAGGTTCTTGATCCCGATCCCCCCGATCAGCAGCGACAGCACCGCAATCCCGCCCATGACCAGGTTGAACATGCGGTTGGCCTGGTTGGCCTGGTTGAGCAGTTCGCGCGGGACGAACAGCTTCACGTCGCTCTGCTGTTCATGGAGCACATCCATCAGCCGCTGCATGGCCGCGGCGGTGGGCTCGACGGCCGCGGCGCTGGTCGTGCGGAGGTAAATCTCCGAGAGCTCGATGATCTTGCGCTCGCGCCCGCCCGCGGTGCGCTTGATGATCGTGTCGGAAAACAGGGCGGCATTGGTGGTGAGCGGGAAATAGACGTCAAAATTCAGGTCGCGCCCCGTCAGGGCCGAGCCTTTGCCCCCCGCCAGCCCCACCGGCTTGAGCAAGCCGATCACCTCGAAAATTTTCCCGTCGATCGTGATGGTCTGCCCCAGCGGCGAGCGCGTGCTGAAAAGCTGCTGCGCCACCGAGGCGCCCAGCACGCACACCGAGCGGTCGTTGTGCATGTCGTCTTCGACCAGAAAACGCCCGCTGGCCAGCGTCAGATTGGCGATGCCCAGGAATTCCGGCGTCGTGGCCACGGCCGCCGCCGTCGGACACTTGTTTTCGTCGCGCGTCACTTCCTTGCCCGAATCCCGCAGCGGCACGATCATCTCGACCCGCGGGATCACGCGCTGGGCGGTCTGCGCGCGGATCAAATCCAGGTCGCTCCGCTTGAGGCCGTAGTGGATCTGCTGGCT
>CAIPTQ010000132.1 GCA_903868035.1 uncultured Phycisphaerales bacterium | reverse complement strand
GAGATAATTACTAAGTTGCGTATCTATTTCGTCACTTCCCTCGTGGAATTTCGTCACACTTTCGTCAGAAACGACGAAATGTTTCGTCACTTCCCTCGTGAATTTCGTCATCGTTTCGTCAGTCGGTGACGAAACACCCGCCCATTGCGCACCCGTGGTTGCATCGATTGCCCGCATGTCACCCCTCCCTGTTGTCGAAAACGCCGGCTGCTACCAAACGACAAAAGGCCCCCCGGACAACGGGAAGGCCTCGTGGGCGTTACAATATGCAGTTGGCTATAGCATACAGCCGTTTACCTTGGCTGTCAAGGGCCTGGCGAAAATATTTTCTCTTTTTTGGAGTGCGGCATGGAGCGCCGCTTTCCCTTTAGTAACCGGCAACGGCATGGCAATCACGTCACGTGAGACGGAAGTCGGTCGCGCTGCGTACAGGGAAAGCGACGCTCCACGCCGCACTCCAAAAGGGCATATTAGAGGAGGAAATCATCCAGCACGTTGAGGCGGTCGATCTTCAGATTGGCGAGGGTTTGCTGGAAGGCGCGGGAGGCGGTGCGCTCGAACCAGGCGGCGGAGCACCAGGGATAGGCGGTCGGCTCGGTGACCAGGCCGTGATGCATGGCATTGGTATGCACGTAGCGCAGGCGCGTCAGGTAGGAGCGTTCGTAGGTGAGGCGGCTGTCCCAGTAGTTGAACCACACCTGGCGTCCCGGCGTGCCATCGAGGCGATTCAGCCACGTGGAAGTGTCGGTATGGAGTTTATTCAGGAAGAGGGGTAACGTCGTCGGATCGTCGGGGGATTGCGAGACGAAGTGATAATGATTCGCGAAGACGGCCCACGCCTGCAACTGCCAGCCAAAGTCCGCAGCCAAATCGAGCAGCATCTCATGCAACTGCTCCAAGCGGGACGGGTCGCGGAAGAAATGCTGCTTCAGGTAGGTGCCCGCCGTAACCATATAGGCGCCCGCTTCCGTCAACCGGTGGTCCGGCGCATGCGGCCAGTGCGGCATACCGCCCTCCTCTCCTGAAGTGATATTCCGTGTTGTGTTATACAATCCTTCAACCTTTTTGGAGCCCTTTTTGGAGTGCGGCGTGGAGCGTCGCTTTCCCTGTACGCAGCGCGACCGGCTTCCGTGTCACGTGACATAATTCGATGCCGTTGCCGGTTACTACAGGGAAAGCGGGGCTTCACCCCGCACTCCAAAATTTTACCAGTTTTAGCAGAAATAGCCGTTAGCAGGTGCTCGCGCATGCGCGCGGAACTACGTGCATAAGGAGGGCACCACCATGGCCGGGAAACCGCTGGAGCGCTGGGAGCGCGGGTTGATTGTGGCGACGGTGCTGTTTGTCGTCCTCGTGGCGGGGCCGTACGCCTACTGGGCGTGGCTGAACGCCGACCCGGTGGTGAATATTCCGCCCGCGGTGGACACCGGCGCGGCCGCGCGTACCGCCTACATGAACGCGGAAGCGGCGATGCATCAGGACCAGATGATCGACATGCCGAACAAGCAACCCGCCCCGCTGGCCGCGCGCGATGCGGTGCTGGCGCAGAACGCCACCGCGCTGGCGCTGTTTCAGCAGGCGCAGGCGCTGCCCTTCCGCGATACGCCCATGCGCTCGTTCGGCACGCTGTACCCGCATTGGTCGAAGATGCGCGAGTTGGCGCGGCTGCAGTCCTTCGCCGCCCGCGTGAAGGCCGACCACGGCGACTACCCCGCCGCCGTGGATCACGAGATCGATACCATCTCCATGGGATCGCGCCTCGGCACCGGCGGACCGCTGATCGGCCTGCTCGTCGGCCTCG
>CAIPTQ010000131.1 GCA_903868035.1 uncultured Phycisphaerales bacterium | reverse complement strand
TCCCTTACGGTCGCGGCTCCGATTGGGGGTGTGTTGCTCGTCCCGCGGTAGGAGGCGATGATTTTTTCGAGGGCTTCGGGGAGGCGGGAGAAGCCGAGTTGGTGGAAGAGGGGGCCGAGGGCGGGGAGTTTCTCGGGGTGGATGGTGGCGGCGTGCCAGTCGATGGGCGGGAGCGGAACGTCAAATTGCAGCTCCACAAGTTTACGCGAGTTTTCCAGCACAGCCTGGTTGGCGCGGAAGGCCTCGCCGATTTTGCCGGCCAGTTCCGCCTGGTGGGCGATCAGGTTTTCAATCGACCCGTACTGGGAGATCCACTTGGCGGCGGTTTTCGGGCCCACCCCCGGAATGCCCGGAATGTTGTCGGCGGTGTCGCCGGTGAGGGCGAGCACATCGCGGGCCTGCGCGGGGGTGTAACCTTTTTTGGCCAGCAAACCGGCGGGGGTGATTTCCTCGGCGTTCTGGATGTCGTACATGACGCAGGGGGCCGCGCCGTCGGGGATTTGATCGTCGATGAGCTGGTCGAGGTCCTTGTCCTTGGTACACATGTAGATTTTTATGTATTTACGGGCGGGGTCGGTGCGGACGCGGCGGACGAGGGTGGCCAGCACGTCGTCGGCTTCGTAGCCTTCCTGGCGGTAGATGGGGATGCCGATGGTTTCCATGATCTGGAGGATGCGGTCGATCTGGACGGGCATGTCCTCGGGCATGGGCTTGCGCTGGGCCTTGTAGGCGGCGTCGATGGCGTCGCGGCCGGAGGTGCCGGCGTCCATGGTGAGCATGACGTAGGAGGGCTTGGCGGCCAGGAGCTTGAGGAGCATCTGGACGAAGTTGAAGGTGGCGTTGGTCGGCTCGCCGGTGGGGGAGCGCAGGCCCATGACCGCGTAGTAGGCGCGGTAGATCTGGGCGTGGCCGTCGATGAGGTAGAGGGAGGTGGACATGGGGGCATCGTCGCGGAGGAGGGGAGGGGAGTCAAATGGGCAAGACGGGGCGCTCCGGGTGGCGCGTAGTTTGCGGAGGGTTGTCGGCGAAAGAGCATGCTAGATTTTTAGCAAACCGGTTGACAGGGGTGGGAGGACATGCTAAAGTTTTAGCACGTTGGAGGACGGGTGGTTTTTTAGGAGAGAACGATGGCTCATGGCACACAGGCGGCGTTATCGCGGCGGGAGCGGCAGATCATGGACATTCTGTATGCGCGGGGCGAGGCGTCGGCGGCGCAGGTGCAGGGGGACATGGACGATGCGCCGAGCTATTCGGCGGTGCGGGCGCTGCTGAAGATACTGGAAAACAAGGGGCACGCGCGGCATCGGGAGCAGGGGGAGCGGTACGTGTATGGGCCGGCGATGACGCGGAAACGGGCGGCCAAGTCGGCGCTGAGCCGGGTGATCGAGGTGTTCTTCGGCGGGTCGCTGGAGAAGGCGGTGGCGACGCGGTTGACGGATCCTTCGGTGAAGCTCAATGATGAAGAGTATAGGCGCTTGATGAAGCTGATTGAGGCGGCGCGCAGGCGCGGGGAGTAACGACGAAGCACGAAGACACGACGCACACGAAGGCCCCGAAGGTATGTTTGGTTTGCCGACGGCATGTGAGGAGAAATGTAATGGGTATTGAATGGACGTGGGATTCGGCGGGGGCGATGGCGGGGCTGATGGTGGTGGCGGAGGCGGCGGTGAAGGGGACGGTGCTGCTCTTGCTGGCGTGGGGGGTGACGGCGGGGATGCGGCGCGGATCGGCGGCGGTGCGGCATTGGGTGTGGGTGGCGGCGGCGGCGGGGCTCCTGCTGTTGCCAGTGCTGACGTTCGTGTTGCCGGGGTGGGGAGTGTTGCCGAATTGGATGGCCGTGAAAGCCCCGCCGCTCCCGAATGTACCGGCGATGTCCCCGGAGCCGATCACACTCGATGCAATCCGGGACATTCCGGCCGCAGGGGAGCCTGCGACGCCCGCCGCGCCACCGGTGACGGTGACGGCTATCGCGCCGCCTCTGGCCATCAGCGGGCCTTGGCTTGTTGTGACTTTGTGGACTGCGGGCGTGCTGGCGATGCTGGTGCCGCTGGCGCTGGGGGCGCTGCGGCTGCGGCGATTGCGGCGTGAGGGGGCGGAGGTGAAGGAAACGCCCTGGCGGGAATTGCTGGCTCGCCTGGCAACGGTGGCGGGCGTCAAGAGACAAGTGGAACTGCGACAGAACGGCCGCTGTGCGGTGCCGCTGACATACGGCGTGCGGCGACCTGTGATCCTGCTGCCGGCAGAAGCGATGAACTGGCCGGACGAACGGCGGCGTATGGCGCTGCTGCATGAGCTGGCGCACATAGGGCGGCAGGATTGTCTGTTGCAATTGTTCCTGCGCTGCGTGCGTGCCCTGTACTGGTATCATCCACTGGCCTGGGTGGCCGTGGCACGAGTGCAGGCGGAATGCGAGCGGGCCTGCGACGATCGCGTGCTGGGCGCGGGGACAAGAGGATCGACGTATGCGGCGGCATTGATGGAGTATGCCGCGCCGCTGATGCGCGGCGGGCATGTGCCGACAGGAGCCTTGGCGATGGCGCGGACCTCAACTCTGGAGGGACGACTCCTGGCCATCCTGGATGGCCGGCGGAATCGGCGCGGAGTGACGTGGCGGGTGGGGGTGGGCGTCCTGGCGGTCATTGTGGGGATAGCGGCAGCCCTGGGAATGTTGCGGGCGCGGGGGCAGGAGGCAGCCCTACAAGCGAAGGCAGGTGGCGCCGGCGCCACGAACGGATCGGCGGCGACACGGGCTGACAACCCCGATGCAGGATGGGGAGAGGCAACGAACGGGCTGCGGATTCGCTTGGTCGTGCCGCGACTGGATCAGGATGGCGTGCCCGCACTGTCGGAACAGTCGTGTCAGGCGCGGTTGGAGGTGTGGAACACGGGAACGACGGCGCTTGAGATTCCAGTGCAGAATTTGAGCAGCGGGCGGAGATCCGAAGCGGAGGAGTGGGTGATCGGGCTGGACATCCTGACCATCGACTCTAATCGGGGATCGGATCATTACTGGCGGGCGGACAACATGGATGATTACTGGTCGAAGGTGGGGAATTCACCGACGGGGAAGGAAGTGAAGCCGGGGGAGCGAGTATCGTTTGGGATACGCTTGCACCGGCTGGTGAACTGGGAGGGGCATAACCTGCTGGGGCAGACGCGCCGGCTGGAATTGCAGCCGATGCTCGGGGGCATCAGAGGCAGGCCGGTGCCGGTGCGGATTGAAGGTGCAGGGGAGGGCGCGGCGACGAGGCTGGCGACGCAGGCGGGAGGAGCGGAAACGAGGGCGACGACGGTGCCTGGGGCGGTGGGGGCGGTGTACGTCATAGGAGAGGTGGAACGACCTGCGGGCTATCGAAGCGTGAAAGAAGGGACGGGCGAGCGAAGCACGATTGCGGAGGCGGTGGAGTTGGCGGGGATAAAGGGGGAAAAGGAGGCGATGGGCGTGACGGTGGTGCGGCGCGGCGCAGGGGAGCGTGAGAGCCGCACGACGTTGAGTTGGAAAGAGTTGAGCAGTGCAGGAAAGGGAGGCATGCGGGCGGAGGATGGCGATGTGGTGATTGTGGCGCGGATGCCGGCGATCGTTCCGGCACAAGGTCCGGCAGTGGCCAACGGCGAGGGAACCTTCTCGGTGCTGGGCGGCGGGGATCAGGGCACGTACAACATCGTGGAGCCCAGGATGACGATCAAGCAGGGTCTGGCGCTGGCCCACGTGGATCTTGGGAATCCGGACGCCCTCGACATCACGCTGTACCGGCGGACGGAGGGGAATACTGCGGCGATACACACTGAACACATCGATCCCGTGGGCCTCTTGGCCGGAGCCCAGGCCGATCGCTTCTTGCAGAGCGGCGACCTGATCCAGGTCTCCGCCAGGAACGCCACTGGATCGCCGGCGACGACGCGGGGCGTTGTGGCGGACACCGCGCCGGGCCAGGTGAAGACTGAGCGCGTGGCGTTGAAGACGGCCAATGGCAAAGATGTGGCGCGACTGGTGAACAACATGTTCGCGCCGCCGAGGGCCGATGGCATCCGCTCCAATGCGCGGGCAAGCGTGGACGAAGGCGGCAACACGATCATCATAACAGGCACAGAGGAGGACTTGACCCAGGCCAGGGAACTGATCGCGAGATTGGAGAGAATGGACGATCTGGTCCATACCAGTGTCTTTTTCATCGTTAAGCTCAAGGCGGCCAAGGCTGCGGAGATCGCGGTGACGCTTCATGCGCAATACACAACCACCCCTCCAGGCGCGGCCAGCAGAACCACCATACCCGCCCTAGTAGGGAACGGCACCACGGCCCCTCTGATCGCGGCGTATTTCGTACCCAACCCAGATACCAATTCGGTGTTGGTCACGTGCGACGTCTCGAAAGAATCGGAAATCCGGGCCTATATCAAGAAGCTGGACGATGCGGCGGCAGCGACTACGAAGGCGGCGGCATCGATGCCGTGAGGATACGCAGGGGCGGCAAGGGATACCTGAAATAATGCCGTGGCGTCGCGACCGGAGGTGCCGGCGTCCATAGTGAGAAGAACGTAGGTGGAGGGCGGGCGGCGTCAAATCGGATGCACGCTTACGGCATACGCACGTCAACCGTGGGGCGCGGGGCGACGGGCCAGTCCGGCGTCGTGATCGTCAATCCCGACGAAGCATTCGCACGTCAACTGCGGGGGGCGGGGCGACGGGGATGGTTTGGGTCAGGCGGAATTGACTGATGATGGCGGCCAGTACACTCTTGGCGAACTCGGGGGAAAGTGTGGCGGTGGCGGTGGCACCTTTGTCGTCGGCGGTGATTTTGGCGGATTCGACGGCATCTACGAGCGGCTGGAAATCCTTGCTCATGTCGAGGAGCCGTTTGATATTGGGAAGCAGCATGTTTTGCACGGAATTGAACTGGTCCACGGCGGCCTGGATGTCGCCGGTGCCGCGGGCGGTGGCGGTGATTTTCACCGCGCCCTTTTCTTCCTTGGCGGTCAGGGCCAGGGTGTCAAAGGCGCCGAAGATGGGCATGGATTGCCTCATCTTGGCGCTGGGGATGCAGGCGATCCAGAGCGGGCCGGTTTGGTCGATCGACTTGAGGAGGCCGTCGAGCGTTTTGTTGTCGGCGAGGGTGCCGGGCTTGCCGGTGGTGAGGGCTTCGGTGAAGGGATCCAGGACGGTGGCGATGGGCGTGTTGGCGGGGTTGGCGGCGATCAAGACAAGCTGGCGGTTGGAGGGGAACAGAGCAACCGTATCGCTGGTGAGATTCAGTTTGATCATGTCGCCGTCGTGCGCCAGCGGGGTGCGGTTGAGTTTGGAGGCATAATTGGCGACGGCCTGGCGGTCGTACAGGCCGCGGACGCTGATGATGAACCAATCATTGTTGCCGCCGATGTCGGCGGAAACGGCCACGGTGGCGCTGTCGGCGCGGCAATTGCCCACCGCTTCGGCGATTTCCAGAAGCTGCCGCGTCAGGTTGTCGAGCATGGCGTCCTTGTCGGCGGGGTTGGGCGCCGGGCCGTTGGGCGGGTTGATCGCGAGCATCTGGGCGACCAGTGCCTCGAGATTGAAGCCGGGCATACCCAGGCCGGTGGTCTGGCCGACGATGCCGGTGGAGGCGGGAAGCAGCTTGAGGTCGTCGGCGGGATTGGATAGTTCGACGGGCTTGAGTGGCGTGCCTTCGATTTGTGAAATGGCGCGGGCGGCGTAATCGGCGACGAAAAGCTCCTTGGAATCGGCCAGGGACTTGAGCAGCGGCAGGGAGTCTTTTTCCTTGCGTTCGCCGAGGGTGCGGATGGCCATCAGGCGGCGGACGTCCTGCTCTTTGCCGTGCTGGGTGATGGTGTCGATGATGTCCTTGGCCATGGCGGCGGCCTCGGGGTCGGCGGATTGGGTTTCGGCCTGAAGGGCATCCAGCGCGGCGGCGCCGGCGGCGAGGAGCTGTTTTTTGGCGTCTTCGCGGCGGCTGAGGGATTCGAGGTTTTTGGCCAGCCCGGCGAGGTTCTGGGGGGGCGGCGTGGCCACGCCGATGTCGGCTTCGAGCTGGGCGCGGGTCACGGTGACATTTTTGGCGCGCCAGTAGGCCGGGGTGGGGATCATATCCAGCAGGTCGTTGCGCCGCGTGCCGGGGGTGTTGCCGCCGCTGACGGTGAGCAGGAGCATGAGGAAGGCGGCGAAAATATTGGACATACCCATGGATGATCCTTTCTATTATGGGGTGCTTCGCAGGGTATGAATTATGGCCTGTGGAAGGGTGTCGGGCAATGCTTTTTGCGGACATGCTGGCGTGGTAGCTCACCCTCGCGCAACCCATTTACAGACCGGCCCCCACCCTACCCGCCTACCCGCCCTCCACCGCCCTCCCTCTTGGCACGCGTCCCGAAAATGTGCTATTCTATTCCTCGTTGAATGCGAGGTGCCTCCATGAGCCCAATGACCGTTAAAGAAATAGTTGAAGAGCACATGAAGGCCGAAAAGCGGTTTAGGAAGCGGGTTCTGGCCTCGCCGGAGGCCTCCCGCCGGTTCCTGATCCGCGCCGGCATCTGGAATAAACTTCCCAAGAAATCGGCCAAAAGATGCCCGAAATAGAAGAAGGCAATTCCTTTCGCGCGGGCTTCGTGCTTGGATTCCACGGGTGCGACGCCTCCACCGCCAATGCCATCCTCTCCGGACGTATCCAGCACCTGCGCCCGAGCGAAAATACATTTGACTGGCTCGGCACCGGCATCTATTTCTGGGAGGCCAGCCCCGCCCGAGCGCTGCAATACGCCCAAATCAGCATGTCCCGACCCTCACCCAAACAAGGAAAAATTCGCCAGCCGGCGATCCTGGGCGCGGTCCTCGATCTGAGGCATTGCCTCGACTTGTTGGATGCGCAATATTTCGATATCGTCCGCCGAGCCCATAGGTTGCTGGAAAAAACCACCACAAGTTCCGGACGTCCCATGCCCGTCAACCGGCCCCTTGGCGCGAGTTCGGATGCCATTTTGCGGGATTTGGATTGCAGCGTCATCAACACCATCCATGAATATCGCCGCGACGAACACCTCCGCCCCTTCGACTCCGTCCGCGCCGCCTTCATCGAAGGCCGCCCGCTCTACCAGGGCGCTTCCTTTTACGACCAAAATCACATCCAAATTTGCGTCCGCAATCCCACCTGCGTCAAAGGCTACTTCCGCCCCCTCACCTGAACGTCATCCCTCGTGCGTAACGCGTGGCCGCGATCAAATTTAGCCCGACGGGGCCACGGGGTTCAGGATCACGATCCCGACTTGGGGTTGCGCACGGTCCATGTGTGAGGGCGGCGATTGTCTGGGTTCAACCGCCACTGCGCAAAAAACACCTGCGTCCAGGCGGCGCAGGTGTTCGGGTGTTTATGCATTTATGGTGTCTGGGCCGGGCATCAGGACTTCTTTTCCTTCTGCGTCGACCACCAGCAGAGCCCCAGCATGATGATTCCAAACAATGCCAGCACCATGCCCCACCAGAGATTGATGTTGATGCCCAGGGAGTGATCGGCATACATTTTGTCGCCGTTGGTCACCGCGCCAAACACCACCAGGATGGCACCCACAATGGTGAACATCAAACCGATCGGCAGGCGAATATCCATGCCTATTGGTCCACCGCTCATAGAAAACTCCTTTCAATCACCAGAAGATGATATTGAGAATGATCGTCGCCACCAGCACAATGCCGCCCAGAATCGCGGGCTGCTTGTACCACGGAATATCCTTGTCTTTGATCTTGGGCGTCAGGGAGTAGACCAGGCCCTTGAGGTCCTCGTCGGTTTTAATCTTTGGAGTAACCAGCGAAACGATGATGGTGACGACGAGACACACCGTAAATGCGAAAATTGCACCCCAGAAATTCTGCGCCATGTCCTTGGGATAAGTGTATAAGCTATTCCCACCGAGGAGCCAACCACCGTGGAGCCAGTTCCAAGGCCCGTCGCTCTTGGGCAGCGTCAGTCCATGGTGGGCCGCTGCCGCGAGTGTTCCCGATAGCAAACCCCAAAAGGCCCCGTGTCCCGTGGCGCGCTTCCAGAACATGCCCAGCATGAACGTGGCAAACAAGGGCGCATTGACGATGCTGAACACCAATTGCAGAACGTCCATGATGTTGTTGAATGCCAGACAGATATAGGCTGCCAGCAGGCTGATGACAATGCCCACGACGGTCGTCGCACGGCCCACCCACAGGTAGTGGGCGTCGCTCTTGCCTTTGGCGATATAGCTTTGGTAGATGTCGTAGGTGAAGACGGTGTTGAAGGCGGTCACATTGCCGGCCATGCCGGACATGAAGGAGGCCATGAGTGCCGTCAAGCCCAGTCCCAGCAATCCAGTGGGCAGGTAGTGGGCCAGCATCGCGGGAGTGGACATGTCAAAGTTGGTGGAACCGTCCGCCTTCGTGGGAATGAAGGTGCCGCCGGTCTTGAAGTTCAGGGCCATGGCGATCATGCCCGGCACGATGACCAGGATCGGGAAGAGCATTTTCGGAATGGCGGCGATGAGGGGCGTGCGGCGTGCCGCGGACATAGAATTGGCCGCCATCGCCCGCTGCACGACGAGGAAGTCCGTACACCAGTACCCGAACGATAGCACGAAACCCAGGCCAAACACCATGCCGAACCATTCCACCCCCATGGGATTTTCGGCCGCTTTGGCCATGTGCGCCCAGGAGGCGGTATAGGTGCCATCCGCCAGATGCTGGCTTGCCGAGACGTGATTGAGTTGCGCCTTCAGGCCTTCCCAGCCGCCCATATCCTTGAGTCCCAGGTAAACCAGCGGAATGAACCCCAGCACGATCAGGAAGAATTGCAGGACTTCGTTGTAAATGGCGGAGGTCAAGCCGCCCAGGGTGATGTAGACCAGCACGATCGCCGCCGAAATCAGCAGGCTGAAATTAAAGTCCCATTTCAGCAGCAATTCCAGCAGCGAAGCCAGGGCGTACATCGAGATACCCGACGAGAGCACAGTCATGCCGGCAAACGTGATCGCGTTGAAAGCGCGGGTCTTCTCGTCAAAACGCATCTTGAGGTATTCCGGCACCGACCGGGCCTTGGAGCCGTAGTAAAAGGGCATCATGAAGATGCCGATGAAGACCATCGCGGGGATGGCCCCGACCCAATAGAAGTGGCTGGTCATGATGCCGTACTTGGCGCCCGAGGCCCCCATGCCGATGACTTCCTGTGCTCCCAGGTTGGCCGAAATGAAGGCCAGTCCGCAGATCCAGGCGGGGATGGCGCGGCCCGACAGGAAAAAGTCGCCGGAACTTTTGGTGAACCGGGTAAGGATCGCGCCAATGCCCAGGACAAACACGAAGTAGATGATCAGGATTGTGTAGTCGATGGGCCCCAACTTGATCAAGCTTTCAGCAGCATGTGTTGTTTGAGCGAGAATCAGGCCAAGCGTATTCATCCTCGTTTCTCTCCTGTAAAAAGCATGGCACGGAGATGTGCCGACATGACTTGGGGCGAAGTGTACGGGCAAAATAAGCGTTTGTCCACGATTCGAAAAACGGTTTTTTTGTGGCTGGCGGCAGGGGTGTTGTGCGGCCTGAATTCATACTTATCTATCCAAAAATGAGAGGGGGCGAAGGCGAGACGCCCGCGTTCCAGCCCGTTATGATGATGGGCTATGAACACCGTGTCCCGCCGTCTCTATTGCGATAATGCCGCCACCAGCTTTCCCAAGCCGCCGGAGGTTTTGGCGGCGATGGTGGACTATGCCACGCGGATCGGGGCTTCGGCCGGCCGCGGGGGCTATGCCGAGGCCCAGGCGTCGGCGGGGGTCATAAAAACCTGCCGCCAGCGGCTGAATACCCTGTTCAACGGCGCGAATCCGGACCACTTCATCTTCACGCTCAACTGCACCGACGCGCTGAATCTGGCGATTCAGGGGCTGCTCAGGCCGGGGGATGGGGGGAGCGGGGGCCAGGGGGGGCACGCGATCACCACCTGGATGGACCACAACTCCGTTCTCCGGCCGTATCATCATCTGGCGGAAGACCGGGCGCTGGAGTTCACCCACGTTCCGGTCGATCCGATCACCTGCGTGGTCAACCCGGACGACATCCGCCGGGCCATTCGCCCCAACACCCGGCTCATTGCCGTGGTCCACGCCTCCAACGTCACCGGCACGGTGCAACCCATCCGCGAGATCGGCCGCATCGCCCGCGACCACGGCATCCCATACTTGGTGGATGCCGCCCAATCTGTCGGCCACATCCCCATCGACGTGCAGGCCGACAACATTGACCTGCTGGCCTTCCCGGGCCACAAGGGACTTCTGGGGCCGCTGGGCACCGGCGGCCTGTACATCCGCCCCGGCCTGGAAAAGCAAATCCGCCCCCTCCGCTTCGGCGGCACCGGCTCGATCTCCGAACAACAAAGCCAGCCCGACTTCATGCCCGACCGATTTGAGTCCGGCTCGCACAACGCCATCGGCATCGCGGGCCTGTCGGCGGGCGTGGCGTGGATTCTCGGCAAAACCGTCAAGACGCTCTTCGAGCATGACCAAAATTTGTGCCGGACGTTCATGGAGGCGGTGGATGGCGTAGAGGGGCTGGGCTATCTGGGGCCGCAAGGCATCAAGCACCGCATGGGTGTCTTCTCCATCCGGATCGAGGGCATGGACCCGTTGCATCTTGCCGATCAGCTCGAAGCGGAGTACGGCATCCTCACCCGTGCGGGCCTGCACTGTGCGCCGCTGGCGCACACGCACCTGGGCACCATCGCCACGCATGGCACGACGCGGCTGTCGTTCGGGCCGTTCCTGAACCTGCCGGATGTGCAGTATGCCGCCGATGCGCTGGCGAACATTGCGCTGGAAACGCTTGCGCCAGTGCGGCACTACTAATCGCCCGAAGATTGTCATGCGAATAGGTCATAAACCATGCCCCCGCTTCCCAAACCCCTGGCCAACGGCAACTATGACGCGGTGGCGTTCTCCCGGGCGTCTCTGGCGCGCAAAATGATATTGGATCGCCGGGCGTCAGGCTTAAGCCAGGCCGAACTGGCGCGCCGCGCCGGCGTGAGGGTTGAAACTCTCAACCGCATCGAACGCTGCAAACTGACGCCTAGCGTGGCTACGGTCGACAAATTGGATCGGGCCATGAAACGGTCTATTTCTTCCCCTGCGCCTGCGCATGGCATACGGCGGGATTTTTCGCGATAATGCGGGCATGAGCATTGAACAACACAGAAACACGATGGACGATGCGGCGATCCGCCATGCGGCAGCTATGGCCGGAGTCGTGGTGTCACTCGCGCTGGCGGGTTGCGGCGGGACGGATTTGAACGCCGTGGCCAACCGGCTCCGCGAGGAAAACCTGGATCAAAAGCGGCAGATAACGGACTTGCAGGAAAAGCTCAAAGGCCGGGAAGCCACAGTCCGGGACTTGCAGGCGCATTTCGCCATGAACTCGCCCCCATTGCCGACCTTGCCCCCCGAGCGGCTGGCGGAACTCTTCACCGTGGCCAAATTGGAGATTCGCGGGCAAACCGACACGGCGGATTTGGGCGCGGGCATCAAGGGCTTCCGCGTCTTCCTGCGGACCTATGCGGAAGACGGGCAGATCGTGCCGGCCGCGGGCGTGCTGGTGATCGAGGCCTTTGAATTGCCGGCGGCACCGGCGGAGCCTAAGCGGATCGGGCTGTGGACCTTCACCCCGGCCCAGATGAAGACGAGCTGGTACACGGGGTTGGGGCTGAATCATTTCGCGTTTTCCTGCCCGTGGCAGACGGAACCGGCGGGGTCGGCCATTACGTTCCGGGTGCGGCTGCGGGATGCGCTCACGGGGGAGACGCTCGAGGCGCAGTTGGACAAGAAGATCACGCCGATGGCGGCGGGGCAGTGAATTCCCTCCTTAAGCGCAGGGTTTGCCTTCCGGGGGCGGGGCGGGCACGCAATTTTTGCAGGTATGAGGGAAGGCGAGCCGATACGCGAATAAGAGCGAAAATTGCGCGTTGCATGACGCGGATGCGCTACGTGCCGACGGAGTCGGCAGGTGTTTTGGGTCACAACGGCGGAGCCGCGGATGGCTGGTGCAGCAAAGGATGGATTCGGCGGTGCGGCGGGAAGGAACGTGCGCGCCGCCGGGGGGAATCCCTGGCGCCGGCTCTGGCAGGTGCCGTTGCTGCTGGCGGGGATCATCGCCTTTGGATTTGGCATACGGGCGTTTGTGGGGACCATTCGGCAGGTGCCTTTTGAACAACAAGTCAAGGGCGTCGAGGCTTTGATCGCCCAGGAGAAGTACGCCGAAGCGATCAAGGAGATCAATACCCTCGCGCCATACTATAAGGAAGCACTCCAGCAGGGGGAGTTGCAGAAGCTCGCCGGCGATGCGACGTTCCTGGCGCAGCGCCAATCGCCAACACTGGTGCGGGTGAACTATGAGCGGGTGACGGATCATTATGCCAAAGCGGTGGCCTGGGGGCTGATACCGACGGTGGAGATGAATGAGCGCTGGGGGGAGGCGGCGCTGGCATTGGGCGATGCCGGCACCGCGGTGGAGAAACTCGAGGCGGCCATTGCGACCTCGGGCGGCGGCGACCTGCTGCTCCAGCGGCATGTGCGGAACCTGGTGGCGGCCTATCTAGATGCCCGCCAGCCCGCCAAGGCCCTGGCGCTGGTGAACCGGATGCTGGAGGCCGGGGCGGGCAAGGTGAATGATACGGATATGGAGGCGATCGAGCAGCGCACCTGGGGGCTGTGCAAACGGATAGAAATTGCGCTGGCCGCCGGGGATGACAATGCGCTGGATCGGGCGGTGACCGGGGCGCGGGAGGCCCTGGCGACGCTGCCGCTGAAGGATCCCGGCGGACGGGTGCTGGTGTGGATCGGGCGGGCGGAACTGGAGAAGGGCCAGATGGCCGCGGCGGAGCGCGACCTGGCCGAGGCGCGACGGCGCTTCGCGGTGCATCATCTGGATGACGGGCGGGCGGCGGTGTTGCTGGGCAAAATTGTGGAATCGCGCGGCGACCTGGACGCGGCCGCGACCCTGTTCCAGGAAGTGGTGACCGGCCAGGTGGGTACCAGTGTCTGGGCGGCGGCCCGGCTGGGCCGGGCGGATGTGGCGGTGCGCCGGGGCACGCTGGACGGCGAGCTGTTAATGGGCGATTACCGCTACGCCCTTGCCGCGGCCAAGGATGCCCTTGCCCCGGTGGGCAAACGGCCGGAAATGGTGGGGACGGTGGCAGTGCGGGCGAGCCTGCTGGAGGCGTATCAGCGGGCCCTGGATGCCGGCAAACTAGAGCCGGCACTGGAATTCATCGCCCTGGCCCAGCAGACCGAGGAGCGCCCGACGGCGGAGATGGTGTATCGCCTGGCGACCACGAAGGAACGGCGGGGTTTGGAGTTGCTGGGGGAAGCCAGGATGCTCGAGGGGGTGAAAAATGCCCAGATGCTGGCGGCGGCGCGGGCGCGTCTGGCGGATGCCGCCGAGAACTACCTGCTGCACGCGAAGATGAGTACGCTCAACGACGAGCAGTCGGGGAACAGCCTGTGGAAGGCGGGGCAACTGCTGGATGCGGCGGGGGAGACGATGCGGGCGGCGGACGTGTACGAGCGGTTCACGATTCAGCGGCCGCGGGATGCGCGGGCGGCCGAGGGGCTGCTGGCGTTGGGGCGGCTGTATGAATCGGCGGGGATGACGGACCAGGCGCTGGGGGTGTATCAGCGGAACATCCGGGACAATCCCAACACGCCGGCGACGTATACCTCGGTGGTGAACCAGGCGCGGTGTTACGCCGCGCTGGCCGGGAAGGCCGCCACGCCGGAGGAGAAGAAGGCCTTGCTGGACAAGGCCGAGCAGGCGCTGCTGGGGCTGGTGCAGGACAACACCAATTTGCAGCCCAGCGCGCGGGAGTTCCGCGCGAGCCTGCTGGCGCTGGGGGAATTGTACTACCACAACCAGCGGTGGGGCGATGCCATCCTGCGGCTGGATGAAGTGGTGACGCGCTATCCCAACGATCCGGCGGTGCCCCGGGTGACGTTCCTGCTGGCCGAGAGCTATCGCAAGAGCGCCGGGGACATCAATGCGGCGCTGACGCAGCCGGCGGTGGGCAATCGCGCGGCGCTGGAGAAGTGGCGCGGGGAGCGGCTGCTGGCGGCGGCGGGGTATTTTTCGCGGGTGATCGCGCTGCTGGATGTGGAGTCGCTAACGCCGGTGTCGGCGAGCGGCGGCAAAAAGCTGACGGCGCTGGAGCAGCAATACCTGCGGAGCAGCTACATGGAGCGCGCCGAGTGCCACTTTGAACGCGGGGACTATGAGCAGGCGGTGAAATTGTACGACGAGACCTCGGTGCGGTTTTCGGAGGAGGTATTGGCGGTGGAGGCATATGTGCAGATTGTCAACGCGTACCTGAAGCTCAATCAGCCCGCGCAGGCGAATGCCGCCGCGGCCCGGGGGCAGTGGATTCTGCAGCGCGTGCCGGACGCGGCGTGGAAGGATGTGGCGGGGACCAGGGAGTATTACACGAAGTTGCTGGCGCTCAAGTAGAGGATGAAACGATGACCGAAACGATGTTCATGGCCGGGCTTAAGGGCGGCGGGACCGTCGGCACGCTACTGCGGGCGCTGGCGGGGGAAAAGGCGCTCTACCAGCAGATACTCACGCTCGCCCGGCAGCAGTCGCAGTACGTGGCCACCGGCGAAACCGAGGCGCTGATGACGGTGCTCGGGGCGCGGAGCCGGCTGATCGAGCAGGTGATTCCGCTGGATCGGGAGTTGCAACCATATAAAGGGCGCTGGCAGGAGGTGCTCGATGGCCTGCCGGCGGCGGATCGCAAGGCGGTAGGGGGGCTGCTGCAGGATGTGCAGAGGTTGCTGGCCGATATTCTGGAACTGGATGAACGCGACAAGGAAGCGCTGGTGCGGCAAAAGAGCGTGGTGGGGACGGAGATCAAGCGGACGGTGACCGGGGCGGCGTTGAATCGGGCGTATGGAAAGGCGTAGTTGTCGCAAAACGGAGACGCGACCGTAAGGGAGCGTGTGAGGATTTTTAATGAGTGTGGAAGTGGACATGCAAGGAAATGGAGATAAAGCGGTTGGTGACTCGGCCCATCCGCCCATGCCGCGGAGCCTGGAGGATCTGCATGAGCTATTGCAGATGTACAACCAAGTGACACAGCGCTTGCAGGTGAGCCATGAGCGGCTGGAGGGGGAAGTGGTGCGCCTGCGCGAGCAGTTGGAGGAGAAGAACAAGGAACTGGAACTCAAGAAACGCTTGGCCGCATTGGGTGAAATGGCCGCCGGCATCGCCCATGAGATTCGCAACCCCCTTGGCGGCATCCAACTTTACGCCAGCACTCTCCTGGCCGAAGTCGCCGACCGCCCCGCCGCCGCCGACCTGGTGCGCAAAATCTCCAGCGGCGTCAAGGGCCTCAACGTCCTGGTCAGCGACATGCTCGCCTTCACCCGCGACCTGCAGTTGGCCAAGCATGAGGAGGAACTCGGGGAGATTATCCTCGGGGCGCTGGAACTGGCGGCACCCACGCTGCTGGAACACGATGTCAAAGTCCGCGTGCATGGCTCGGTGGATGGAAAATGCCTGAACGTGGACCGGCGGCTGCTGGAACGGGTGCTGCTGAATCTGGTCATCAATGGGGCGGAGGCGATTGGGGAATCGCGGGACGTGGGGAACAAGAAGCTGGAAGCAAGAAGCAAGAAGCAAGAAGGGGGGATGATTGAAATTCGCGCGGCGGTGATCGATGGCCGTATGGAAATCGTGGTCGAAGACAACGGGCCAGGCATCCCGGCGGCAAACCTGGAGCGGATCTTCGATCCGTTCTTCACCACCAAGCACACCGGCACCGGCCTGGGCCTGGCCATCGTCCATCGCATCATCGAAGCCCACGGCGGCCAAATAACCGCGGCCAACAGACCCGCGCCCGACAGCGGAGCGCGGTTTCGGATCGTGTTGTGAGTAACCGGTACGTACCCCCGGCAAGCCGGGAGTTATAAAAGGAGTAGCTACGGATGGCGACGATTTTAGTTGTGGATGACAAGGAAATGATGCGCGATTCGCTCTCGCTGGCGCTGGCTCGCGCGGGGCATAAGGCGGTGACCACCGGCGATCCCTCGGAAGCCGTGGCCCTGGTCCGCCAGCACAGGCCGGCGTGCGTCATCACGGATCTCAAAATGCCCAAGATGGACGGCATCGAACTCTTACAGAAGATCCGCGCCGAGCAGCCGGATGTGCCGGTGGTGCTGATGACGGCGTTTGCGACGATTGGCACGGCGGTGCAGGCGATGCGCCTGGGTGCCTTTGACTACGTGCAAAAGCCCTTCGAAAGTGATGAAATCCTCGTCATCGTGGACCGTGCGGTGGAGCATCAAAAGCTGGTCGCGGAGAACCAGGCTTTCCGGGCCAATGCCGAGGCCGCGCCCCCCAAGGTCCTCATCGGCGAGAGCGCCCCGATGCTGGCGGTACGCGAACGCATCCGGCAGGTTGCAGCCAGCAGTTCGGCGACGGTGATGATCACCGGCGACAGCGGCACCGGCAAGGAGAACGTCGCCCAGGTTATCCACGCCCAGAGCGCCCGCGCCGCCCGCCCCATGGTCTGCCTCAACTGTGCCGCGCTCCCCTCCAACCTCCTGGAAAGCGAACTCTTTGGCCACGAAAAGGGTGCCTTCACGGGTGCCGACAAGCTGCGGAAGGGGCGTTTTGAACTGGCCGACGGCTCAACGCTGCTGCTGGATGAAATCAGCGAGATCGACTTCGGCATCCAGGCCAAGCTTCTCCGCGTCCTCCAGGAACGCTCCTTCGAACGCGTCGGCGGCAGCGTCACCCAGCAGGTCGATGTCCGCGTCATCGCCACCACCAACCGCAACCTCACCGAATGGGTCAAGAACGGTAAGTTCCGCGAAGACCTCTTTTATCGCCTCAACGTCGTTCCCATCGCTCTGCCGGCATTGCGCGAGCGGCTGGAGGATGTGCCGCCGCTGGCCGAGCATTTCCTGGAGCGCATCGCCCGGCGCGACGGCCGTCCGCAGCGGCGCTTCGAGCCGCGGGCGATGGAAATCCTGCAGCGGTACTTCTGGCCGGGCAACGTGCGCGAACTGGAAAACATCTGCGAGCGCAGCGTGGTGCTGGAGACCGGCGAAGTCATCCGGGCCACCACGATCAGCCCGTGGCTCTCGACGATAGGCGTGACGGAATTCGTCACCGGGGGCGCCAACGGCGCTGGCGGCGTCCTCGAGGAAATGGAGCGGCGGATGATCCTCAAGGTGCTCGACAAGCACAACGGCCACCGCATGCGCACGGCCCGGGAACTGGGCATCGGCCTGCGCACCCTGGGCATGAAGCTCAAGAAGTTCAAGGAGGAGGGAGTGCTGGTGGAGGCGTGAGTTGTTCGTGGTTAGTTGTTCGTGGTTAGTGGCAAAAAATGCGTTGGTGGCGCGGTTTATGCGCGGCAAAATGTCGCCTCGTTGCCGAAATGCCGCGATATTTGGCGGTCCTATCCCCGTATCAGGGGTGGTATGACGGTTGCACTGCATAGGGCGGGTCGAGAGGCCCGCCCCCGTCGGAGACGGCGGCACGTTCCATCGCAGGATGCTTTATGATCGACACGCTGCTTTCCAATCCGACCGTCCGGATGCTCGAGCAGACGATGAGCTTCACCGAACAGCGGCACAATGTGCTACTGGCGGACATCGCCAACGCCTCGACCCCCGGCTACGTGCAGCGTGATCTGCCCGTGGCGCAGTTTCAGAAAGCCCTGCGGGATGCCGTAAAACGCCAGCGGGAGTCGCTCAATGACACCTATGAACCCCAGTCGCAGGACACGGTGGGGTTCGAGCCCGGAGGTTCCGGCGTGACGACCCAGTCAGTGGAAATGCCCAACAGCGTGCCGTTCCACGACCGCGGCGTCCGCAGCATGGAATACCTGATGAGCCAGATGGCCGACAACGCGATGGCCCACAACATGGCGGCCCAATTTTTGAAGAACCGCTATGACACACTGGCCCGTGCCATCGCGATGAAAGCGTAATGAAGGTGACAGATGTTCGGAGCTTTTGACATTTCGGCCAGCGCCTTGAGCGCCCAGCGGGTGCGTCTGGACACGATCGCCTCGAACATCGCCAACGTGGATGCCGCGGACGCCGGCGTTGCTCGGGATGGCAGCCACATTCCTTACCGCCGCCTGTTCACCATTTTCGAGCCGCAGCGCACCGACGGCGGCGCGGGCGTGCGCGTCAAGAGCATCGAACAGGACCCAGCGCCGTTTGTGCAGAAGTATGAACCTTCGAGCCGCCTGGCGGATGCCAAGGGGTTTGTGAACTATCCGAACGTGAATCTATTCGTGGAAAACGTCAACGCGCTGGAGGCGACGCGGGCGTATGAATCGAATGTGACGGCCATCGAAACCACCAAGTCGATGCTCAATGCGACGCTGCGGGTTTTGGGGTAAAAGTAGTTTCAAGTGTCGAGTTTCAAGTTTCAAGAACCGGAACTTGACACTCGAAACTTGAAACCTGAAACTGGAAACTAAAGGGAAATAACTGTGGACGCGCTTAATCAGCTAAATACAATCACGACCGGAGCCGGCCAAATCGGCAAGATCGGCACCGGAACCGCCGGCACCAGCGCCACGCCCGGCGAAGGCCAAGGCAGTTTCAAGGACGTGCTGATGAAGAACCTCAGCGAGGTCAATCAACTCCAGGAAGATGCCGACCAGAAGCTGCAGGATTTCGTCACCGGCAAGACGCAAAATATGGGGGAAGTGATCTCCGCCAGCCAGAAGGCGAGCCTGGCCTTCAGCATGCTCACGCAAATCCGCAACAAGCTGCAAGATGCGTATGATGAGGTGAAGAATCTGCGGATATAGTGAGTGGTGAGTGGTCAGTGGCCAGTTGTCAGTAGTCAGTAGTCAGTGAGTGGTTGGAGCGCAAAACCTGCGCTGCAACTGACCACTGCCCACTGACAACGGACCATTGCCTCCATTTTCCTTTGATGAAGTTTCCCCCTTTGTACCGATGAGACGATTACGGCTGCGGAGCGGCCGCTGGCGCGCCTGTTCCTGGGTGCGCATTGCGCGGTTCACTTCGCCGGGTTGGGCCATTGTCCATCACGGCGGGGTCTTGAAGAGAGGCATGGAGGCCATGGATCTGATCCGCAAATATCTCGTGCAAATCAAGGCGCAGTTGCTCGGCCTTACCGTCAGCCAGAAGTTGCTGATCGGCCTGCTGGGCATCTTCATGGTGGGCACGATCTTCTGGACCGTCGTCTGGTCAGCCAAGCCGCAGATGGTGCCGTTGATCGCCCAGCCCATGACCGGCGAGCAGATCGCGAGGGTGGAGATGGCTCTTAAGGGCAAGTACGAGTACCAAATTTCGCAGGATCAGGTACTCGTGCCGGTGGAGCAGGCGTATGCGATCCGCGGGGTGTTGGCCAGCCAGCAGGTACTGCCGAACAATCTGAAGATTTTGGTGCAGCCGCCGGGCCTGTTCACCCCGGAAGCCCAGAACGCCCGCATGTGGAACAACGCCCTGGAGATGGAACTGACGCGCTATATCACCTCGTTTCCCTATGTCGCGGAAGGTTCGGTGATCATTTCGCTGGGCCAGCAGCAGTCCCTGGGCCGCCCGCCGATGCCCTCCACGGCATCGGTGTACATCAAGACGCGCGACACCGCGGAACTCTCCACTAACCAGGTGCAGGCGATCGCCGAGCTGGTGAGCGGGGCGGTGTCGGGGATGAAGCGGGAAGATGTGCATTTGATCGTTAACGGCCAGCGGCCCTATCACGTGCCCAGCGGCGACACGCCCATGCCGGCGGATGTGCTGTCGTGGAAGAAGCTGATTGAGGATGACATGGCCCGGAAGCTCGAGCAGATGTTTTCGAGTTTTGGCGATGTGAAAATCGCGGTGAACGTGGTGCCGGATATGGCGTCCAAGACGATCCGCGAGCTGCTGCTGGATCCCAAGAATGTGATCTCCAAGGTGACGTCGGAAACGAATCAGGAGACGATCAGCACCGAGGGCGGCGGGGGCGCCGCGGGTGAGCCGGGCGTGAAGTCCAACGGCGTTTCCGCGGTGGGCGAACCGGCCGGCGGGGGCGGGGGGGGGCGCGGCGGATCGACCAGCACGGTGAGCAAGACGGACACCAAGGTGGTGGTGGGGGAGAAGAACATCACCAGCATCGTGCCGCCGGGCGACATCAAGGAACTGACGGCGAGCATCAGTTTGCCGCGGAGCTATTTTGTGTCGGTGTACCGCAACAAGCTGAAGGATCCCAAGGCGGAGCCCAAGGATCAGGCGGAGGAGGAGAAGTTTCAGATGGAGGTGATCGGGCCGGAACTCAAGAAAGCGGCGGCGCTGGCGAAAAACGCGATCGGGGCCAAGACCGACGAGCAGATCAAGGTGGATTGGTTTGACGACGCGGTGGTGCTCAAGATGCCCGCGCTGGCGGCGGCCGCGACGGGTTTCGCCTCCGGAACCTTGCCGCTGATTTCGCAGTACGCCAAGCAGGGCGTGCTGGCGCTGGTGGCCTTGGGGGCGCTGGGGATGATGCTGCGGATGGTGCGGCGCGCCGTGCCGGCGGGGACCGAGGGCGAGGTGGACACGGGCGCGTTCTTCGCGGGCGGCGGGGGGGGCGGTGGGGGCAAGAGGAAAAGGAAGGCCGGGGTGGAGCAGTGGGATGCCGCCTATGACGTCTTCGGCGAGGCCAACCAGGGCGAGGCCGTGCTGACGGGCATTGAACTGGATGACGAGACGCTGGCCAGCCGCAAGATGGTGGACGAGGTGTCGATCATGATCAAGGAAAATCCGGAAAACGCCGCGGCCCTGGTGAAGCGCTGGATGGCCAAGAACAAATAGGCGCGCGGCCGGGGCGCGCCGGCGGGTCCATGGTCCACGGATGAAAGGGATTGCAGCATGGCAGATGCCGGTGAAGTAAGCGGATTGCGGAAGGCGGCGATACTGATCTTGACGCTGGAGCAGACGATCGCGTCGGACATCCTCAAGCATCTGGATGACGTGCAGATCGAGGAGCTGTCGCGCGAGCTGGCCGCCGTGGGGCCGGTGACCCAGGACATGCGCGACGGCGTGGTGGAGGAGTTCTACCAGCTCGCGCTGGCCCGCACCTACGCCGACGAAGGCGGCTGGGACTACGCCAAGACGCTGCTGTCCAAGAGCCTGCCGGCGGATAAGGCCAACAAGATCATCGAGCAGGTGAACCAGGCGATCCAAAGCGCGCCGTTTTCGTTCCTGCAGAAGGCCGAGAGCGACAATTTGCTGACGTTCATCCAGGATGAGCATCCGCAGACGATCGCGCTGATCCTGGCGCATCTCAAGCCCACACAGGCGTCGGAGATTCTCCGCGGCCTGCCCGGGCAGAAGCAGGTCGAGGTCGTCAAGCGCATCGCCAACATGGAACAGACCAACCCCGAGGTCATCAAGGAGGTGGAGCGCGGGCTGGAGCACCGGCTCTCGGCGATGATCACGCAGACCTTCGAGAAGGCCGGCGGCGTGGACACGGTGGCCGAGATGCTCAACCTGGCCGACCGGGCGACGGAGAAAAGCATCATGGAGGGCCTGGAGGCGGAGGATCCGGATTTAGTGGAGCAGATTCGCCGCCTGATGTTCGTCTTCGAGGACATCATGATGGTCAACGACAAGGGCATCCAGGCGATGCTCAAGGAAGTGGACAACGACGACCTGGCGCTGGCCCTCAAGACCGCCTCGCAGGACCTAAAGGACAAGATTTTCAAGAACATGTCGGAACGCGCTTCGCAGCTCATCAAGGAAGATATGGAATACATGGGCCCGGTGCGCGTCAGCGATGTCGAATCCTCGCAGCAGAAGATCGTGGATGTCGTGCGGCGGCTTGAGGAAAGCGGCGAAATCATCATCAGCGGCCGCGGCGGCGAAAAAGACCTGGTCGTGTGAGATAGCGGTCAGTGGCCAGTGGCCGGTGGTCAGTGGCAGGAGCATGTATGCCGGTCATGAAAGCGCAGCATAAGTCACGGGTGCGGGACAGCGCCATCGTGATGGACCTGTCGGACCTGGAACACGAGGCCGCGGAGATTGTCGCGCGGGCGCGCGACCAGGCGGCGCGGCTGCTGGCCGACGGGCGCGCGGCGGCGGAGCGCGAAACGCTCCGCATCCGGGAGCAGGCACGGCAGGCCGGCCAGCAGGAAGGCCTGGAGGCGGGCCTGGCGCAGGGCCGCCAGCAGGGCCGCGACGAAGCCCTGGCCGCGGCGGCCGCGCAGCTTGCGGATTTGACCGCCCGTTGGTCCCAGACGCTCGAATTGCTCCGCCAGCACATGCCTGAACACGTGGCTGACGCCCGCGAGGATTTGGTCAAACTCGCGTTGGCGATCGCCCGGCGCGTCACCCATCAGGAGGCGCTGCAAAATCGCCAGGTCGCCGCGGCGATAGTGGAGGAGACCCTGCGCACGGCCGGCGCCGCCCGGCGGGTGGCGCTGCTGGTGAATCCCCTGGAAGTCGATGCGCTGGGCGAGTATCTGCCGGACCTGCTGGCCAAGCTGCGCTCCATTGAAGAGGTGGAATTGACCCCGGATGAGGGCATCACGCCCGGCGGATGCGAGTTGCGGTTCGGCGCCGGGAAGATCGACGCCCGGATCGAAACGCAATTGGATCGGATCGCCGAGGAATTGCTGGGTCCTAAAGATGGGAATAGCGCGCCATGACGCTGCTGGCGAATCAGATTGAACAGGTGGCGGGCATCGAGTCCATGGAGATTCGCGGCCAGGTGGAATCCGTGCGCGGCTTGACCGTGCGCGTGTCTGATTTTCCGGCCCCCGTCGATTCGGCGGTCGTGATCGAAAGCGACGTGGGCCTCGTGCCCGGACAGGTCGTGGGCTTTGGCGGTGGCAGCGCGCTGGTGATGTCCCTGGGACGGTTGGAGGGGATCGCCCCGGGAAACGCCGTGCGGATGACCACCGGCGCCCAGCGGATGATCTGCAGCCCCATGCTCGTGGGGCGGGTGGTCGATGCCCTGGGCCGGCCCCTGGATGGCAAGGGACCGGTCAAGCTGGTGGGCGGCGGGCGGCGGCCGGTGAACGTGCGGGCCGTGGACTGCATGCAGCGCGTGCCGATCAACAAACCCATCGGCACGGGGATTCGGGCGGTCGATGCGCTGCTCACCTGCGGCCTGGGCCAGCGTTTGGGCATCTTTGCCGGTCCCGGCGTGGGCAAGTCCACCATCATGTCGATGATTGCCAAGAACACCTCGGCGGATATTTCGATCATCGCGCTCATCGGCGAGCGCGGCCGCGAAGTGCAGGACTTCCTGCAGCATTCCCTGGGCGAGGATGGTTTGCGGCGCTCCATCGTGGTGGTTTCCACCGCCGACGATCCGCCGATCATGCGCGTGCGGGCGGCGCGGGCCGCGTCCACCGTGGCCGAGTATTTTCGCGACGAGGGCCTCAACGTCCTGCTGCTGATGGACTCGCTGACGCGCATGGCCCACGCCCAGCGGCAGATCGGCCTGTCCGTCGGCGAGCCGCCGGCCACCAAGGGGTACACCCCGTCGGTGTTCGCGCTGCTGCCGGAGATTTTGGAGCGCGCCGGCCAGACGGCGCGCGGGTCGATCACCGGGTTTTACACGGTGCTCGTCGAGGGGGACGATTTCAACGAACCGATCTCCGACGCCGTCAAGGGCATCACCGACGGCCACCTGTGGCTGGAGCGCCGGTTGGCCAACCGCGGGCATTTCCCGGCCATCGACATTTTGCAGTCGATCTCGCGCGTGCGGCCGGACGTGACCGATGCCGAGCAGCAGAAAATGGCCAACCGCGTCGGGCAGCTTCTGGCGACCTATGCCGAGCTGGAGGATTTGGTGAACATCGGAGCCTACACGCACGGGGCGAACCTGGTCAACGACCTGGCGGTGC
>CAIPTQ010000130.1 GCA_903868035.1 uncultured Phycisphaerales bacterium | reverse complement strand
GGTTTTGGGGCAAGGAAACGATTTTTGACCCCTGGATGGGGCCCCCTGGTATGGGGCCTCCCCTAGTATGGGGCCTCATTTCGGTGGGCTATGCATCTCTTGCAACTGCTTAATCTGCTCTGGAGTGAATGGGGGGTATTCCTCGTCTATCACATTACGCATGGTCTTTCCCGAAGAGGGATAATCGAGGATCAAAAGACCAGGGCTTGGGTCCAGCTTTCCCCGACTGAGCATGAAGAGAATTAAGCGCCCTTTGTTCGCCTGGTCCTTGAAATCCTCTCTGAAAGCCGCCATCACCGAACCTTGCGTCAATGAGCGACCGCTGTCTTGATGTTCGATGGTCCTCGCATAGACGAACGTAGTTGTAATGTGGATAGCGCCAGCCGTCCGTGCTGCGGAATCTGTGTTCTTGGGAAGGAAGAGGTCCTTATGTTTCCAGCAATACTGCAAGTAAACAGCTTCCTTTTCTGATCCAGCGCCCTTTGCAATGAGTTCGCCGCGAACCGCGGAGGCATCATCAAATATGGCCTTTTCTTGCTCAAGGGTGGGTGTGGTCTGTTGAAGCAAGACTTTGTAGAAAGCAGCGACAAGGTCAGCGCCAGCGTCTACAGGAGCAATCTGTGTTGTCAGCGCTGCAGCGCTTCCGGACGTGGTGGGATCAGCCCCAAGAGAAACCTGCATTGCCAACATAGTCAACAGAGCAAAAATCACACATAATAATATTCTCATTTTAAGGTCCTTGATTGTGAGCCTGTTATGATTCGACGTCGAGATCATAACAGGCTCGACTGCGTTATTACCGTTACAGCGGTGACACAGGCATTCCGGGGCCAGCGGATGGCGCGAGGGCGTAAACCCCCCGCCCCCACTTCGCGCGACAACATTCATAAAAATCAAATTTTCTATCAGTAGTTACGGGGAGATCACCTTCACGGTGAACTCCGTCGAAGTCGCCTCGCCGGTATCCGGCGTGCCCTTGAGATAGATCTTGTACTCGCCCAGGGCCGCGTCCTTGGCCGCTGTGATCCGAAGCTGCACGTCCGGGGTCGCGCTCGCCTTGACCACGGCTTTCGTTGGTTCGACGCTGATCCCCTTGGACGCCCTGATATCCAGCGTCACGTCCCGCTTGAACAGTTCGCCGCGGTTGAGGGAGACGGTCACGCTTTGGGCTTGGCCCTGCATGACCATCGTATCCAGGGCCGGCGCGCCGATCTTGAATCCTTCGCCACTGGACATGCCGCCGCCGCGGGGGCTCTCGCAGCCCACTGCCGCCATCACAAAACACGTCATCGCGATGGCCATTGCCGTTTTCATGGTTTTCATATCTGCTTCCTTATATAGATAGACTTTACCTGTGCATACACGGGTTGGACTCATGACGCCGGCACCGTTACTTTGCGGTGACCGCAACCTTGAGTTCCAGTTCCACGGCCTCGCCCTTATCCGGCGTGCCTTTCACCATGATCTTCTGCGCGCCCAGCGCGGCGTCCTTGGCGGCCCGGATGGTCAATTGCACCTCGCCCTTATCGCTGGCCTTCACCGTAGTGGTCCCGGGTTCAACCTCCAGACCCGCGGGGGCTTTCATGTCCAGAGTGACCGCTTGCTTGAATCCGGCGCCGCGTTCCACCGACACCTTCACCGTTTGCGCCTCGCCCTGTTTCACGGTCGTGGTCGTGCTCGGAACCACCAGCTTGAACGTCTGGTCCCCGGCTCCGCCCCCCGTGGCGCTCTGGTCGCAGCCCACCACGGACGCCATCGCGATCAACCCTGCCACAAGTAGTAGTGCCATTTTCATCTTGCTGCTCCTTTAGAAACAGATACCACGGGAAACAAAAAAAACCGACGTGCTTGAACACCCCTGGTTTTTCCAGAGCATCAAGCACGTCGGCTTACTTTCTAACGGGCCACCCAAACGCTTAGGCTGCCCTTCAACCAGTCATCCGACATGGAGCAGAATCCTTCGCGACCTGCTCCATGGCATTCTTAATATTATGCCGCATCACCGATAAAGGCAACTTGCTGGTAGGAAATTTGTTTTTGCGGATGTTGGCGCGGCGGCAGGGGCGGGGGTTTGGGGCGGGAGCGAATGACGCATGATGAATGACGAATGACGAAAAAGTTCGCATCGTGACGCTCCGCGCGGCACTTTCGCGGCATTGACGTTCCGCGGCCCGTGCCTTACATATGCTCCCCAGCGTGAAAACTCGACAGTCATGTATGACCCAGGCGTTGTGGAGCGGCAGATGTGGCATAAACCGTACGGCAAAACCGGCAAACAGATATCCGTGATCGCCTTTGGCGGCATGCGGTTTCCCACGCCCATGGACCTGGACGCCTCGGCGGAACTGGTCCTCTACGGCCACGCCCAGGGCATGAACTACTTCGACACCGCACCGTATTACTGCCAGGACAAGAGCGAGGAGATCATGGGCCGGGCCTTTGCGGCCATGCCCCGCGACTCGTTCTATTGTTCCACCAAGTGCGGCTCGGCCAGCGGCGCGGAGATGCAACAGAGCCTGGAGCGCTCGCTGAAACGCCTGAACGTCGATTACATCGACTTTTTCCACGTCTGGTGCCTGCTGTGGCCGCACCAGCTCCAGGAGCGCCTTGACGGGGGGGCCATTGCCGTGTTGCTGAAGGCCAAGGCGCAAGGCTTGGTGCGCCATGTGGTCGTCTCGACGCACCTGCCGGGCGCGGAAATCGCCAAGGTGCTGGAGAGCGGCTGCTTTGAGGGCCTGACGCTGGGCTATAACGCCCTGAACTTTCCCTACCGCGCCGCGGGGCTAGAGGCCGCGCAGCGCCATGGGGTAGGCGTGGTTACGATGAATCCCCTGGGCGGCGGGGTGATTCCGCGCAATGCCGAGCGCCTGGCGTTTCTCAAAGGCCCGGGCGACCGCGATGTGGTCCAGGCGGCGCTGCGCTTCAACATCTCCCAGCCCGCGATCACGGCGGCGCTGGTGGGTTTTGCGAGCAAGGCGGAAATCGACCAGGCCGTCGAGGCGGTGCGGGACTTTCAACCGTACTCCACGGAGCACATAGACCGGCTCAAGTCGCAGCTTGCCGGCAGCTTCGAGGGCTTGTGTACGGGCTGCGGCTATTGCCTGCCGTGTACGGCGGGCGTGGACATCCCCCGCTTCATGGACGCCTTCAACCAGCGGATTCTGGAAGGCAACGACAAGGCGATCACCGAACGCCTCAAGTGGCACTGGAACCTGACCGCGGACCAGGCCGCCGCGTGTACCATGTGCGGCGAGTGCGAAGCGGCCTGCACGCAGCACCTGCCGATCCGCGAGCGGCTGAAGGCGATTGTGGGGCTGGCCCAGCAGGGTCCGCCTGCCGTGTGAAGGACTCAATCACTCAAGACATGAGTATGGTGGCGGCGTCGCGCACGGCGGTGATGAGTTCGGCGAGGTCGTCCTGCGTGGTGAGGGGGTTGATGAGGGTGACGCGTAGATGCAGGCCGGCGGGGAGCTGGGTTTGCACCAGGTAGAAGCTGCCGGAGCGGAGGATGTGCCGGCGGATGTTGGCGTTGAGGGTGTCGAGTTGGTCGGGGGTGGGGGTGGCGGCGGATTTCGCGGCGGGCGGGCGGTAGCGGAAGCAGACGATGTTGCACTCGGGGCGGACGGGCAGTTCAAAGTCGGGGGCGGCGGCAAGCAGATCGCCGAAGGTGTGTCCGAGGTCGAACATCTGCGTCACATAATCGGCGAAGAACTGGGTGCCGCGGACAAGGAGGGCGGCGTAAAGTTGCAGGCTCATCTGATGCTTGGTGCATTCGAGGGTGCGCTGGCCGACGTTGTACCACTCGCTTTCGGGGACCGCGCCGGTGAAGAGATAGGAAGCCTGCTGGGCGAAGGCATGGGAGGACGAGGCGCCGTCGCGGAAGATGACGGCGGTGGCCGGTGAGGGCATGAGGAGCATCTTGTGGGTGTCCCAGACGACCGAGTCGGCGTGCTGGATGCCGGCAAGCAGGTGGCGGTACTTGGGCGACAAGGCGGCGGCCGCGCCGTGGGCGCCATCGACGTGGAGCCACAGACCGTGGCGGGCGCAGAAATCGGCGATGGGTTCGAGGGGGTCGAAAGCGCCGGTGGCGGTGGAGCAGGCGCCGGCGGCGATGCCGATGACCTTGCGACCGCGTCGGCGGCCTTCGTCCAGGGCGGCGTCCAGGCACTCGGGACGGAGTTTGAAGCGGGCATCGACGGGCACCGGGATCAGGCCGTCGTGGCCCCAGCCCATGATCTGCACGGCACGCTTCACCGAATAATGGGCGGATTCACCGGCGAGGATCGCCAGCGGCGGGCCGGCGGTGTGGCCGCCGTGCCAGGCGTCAAAGCCGGCGCGCTCCTGGCGCACGGCCAGGAGTGCCGTGAGGTTGCCGGCCGAGCCGCCGGAGGTGAAGACGCCATCGGCGCGGGCGCGGTCAAAGCCGCACTGCGCGCCCATCCAGCGGATGAGGCTGCGTTCCATGGCGGTGGAGACGGGGCCCATTTCGTAGACGGCCATGACGTTGTTGAGCAGGGTGGAGAAGAGTTCGGTGACGGCGGCCTGGGGGAGCGGCGCGGTGACCTGATGCCCGACATAGTGCGGATGGTGCAGGTGGTTGGAGTGGGTGATGACATCGGCGAGGAGCGTGGTGAGGGCGGCGACGGGATCGGACGCGGCACCGGTGGGGAAACGGTCGGGCCAGTGCTCGACGAGGGCGTCGGCGGTATCCGGCGGGAGGACGGGCATGGCGGCGCGCTGCGTGGCGCGGGCGAGGTAGTCGGCGAGTTGGTCGGCGACGGCATGGGCCTGGGCGCGGAAAAGCTCGGGGGAAAAAGCGTGGGGCGTATCCATGGGGGCATGATACCCGCAAAAAGCGGCGCTGCGAGCCGGTGTGGGAGGGACGGGGGGGAGACCGCCAAATGGCGCGGATTTGGGTTGGCGGGGTTGGCGGTCTCCCTAACAAGATTACCCATTTTAACATTTTTGGCTTTTTACAGACAATTAATGATAAACTGGGAAAGCATATCCATAACGGTCAGGGGGCGATCAAACCCACGACGGCGGCATAACAGAAATAAAGGGCGAACAAAATAAGGAATCCGGCGCAGACGCCCGTGAGCCTTCGGTAAAGCCGATCGGTCAGCAGGCGCCGGCCTTTGGCGATGGCCGTGGAAACAGCGGTGTACCATACAAAATCCGCCAGAATATGCCCGGCAAAGAAGAACACCACCCCCCAAGGCCCCTGCTGGCTGCTCTGCAGGACATAACCCAAGCCGAAGGTCACCCACCAGACGATCCAGTAGGGATTGGCCAGGCTCATGAGAATACCGGTGACGATCAAGGAATGGCCGGCGGCTTTCCCAGGGTCTGATTTCAGGCGGAGCGTCGGCAGGGTGCGAAACATGCCCCAGGCCATCCAGAGGAGAATGGCCGCCCCGGAAAAGGCGATGGCCGCAAACACTCCCGGTTGTTTGAGCAGCGGCGCCATGCCCAAAAAGATGGCGCTCACCAGCGCCATTTCCAGGAGGCCATGGCCGACGATCAGGAGGGGGCCGGTGCCCGAACCGCGCCGGGGGCTTTCACTGATGGTGACGGTCAAGAGCGGCCCGGGCATCAGCGCGCCGGAGAAGGCGATGACAAATGACGTAAAAAAGATGGTGACCAGGGCGAACATGGTGCTGCATTACATCCAGTATTCAACGGTTGGCAAGGCGTTTTCCACGGCACAACGGCGGTCTTGCGCGTACGCCCAACTGCCGCAAAAATAAAAGCCCGCCCGAATGCAGGGGATGCAAGTCGGGCGGGATGGGAGAAGGAAACCAGATGATACCGTCCGGCTTCCGGAAGTTCAACCGGGCGGGGCGGATTGCCGGAGGTGGGTGGTGCTGTTGGCGCTCCAGCGATTGAGGTTCCGGGCGATGTACTTGCGGAGGGGGCACAGGCAGACGGAGGTGCAGCCAAAAGCCCGGGCGAAGGTGCATGGCGGGTCGGTTTTTTCCAGGCATTCGAGCAGGTCGAGGTCGGCGTGGTACTCGCCATTGCAGAGTTCGGCGAGGGCGGCTTCAACGCAGGTGAAGTGCTTGGCGCAGGGGATTTGGGATTTGAGTTCTTCGAGTTTCTGCCGTTCGTCCGCGGTGATCACGACGGTCTCCTTTGTGAGAGGTCCAGGCCACACCAGATCACTCCGCAGGCATTATAGCGAGTGCCTTCCCCCCAACCCATGGGCCTGAATGGAGTCGAACCATTGACCTCGTCGTTATCAGCGACGCGCTCTAACCAACTGAGCTACAAGCCCTTGGGCGCCAACCGCCGCCGGCGGGGAGCCGGGACATTTGGGCCAAGCGCCCCATCTTACGAACAGACTGCTTCAAGTCAAGCTTGCCTGCGGGTGCGATCCTGAT
The DNA here is from genome assembly GCA_903868035.1 of uncultured Phycisphaerales bacterium. The sequence continues at coordinate 3,182 of CAIPTQ010000130.1, read as the reverse complement.
AGAGTAGCGGGCAGGCACTTCCCGGGAGTTCCGGCGGAAGCGTGTTGCGGGCCGCATTGGTATCTGTTGATGCGAAACACGCTCCCGTGAACTCTCCATGCAAGCGGGGCAGGTTGACCATGGCGGCACTGGTGATGGATGTGGTTTCGCCGAACATGCCGGCGACGCGGATGCCGCTGGCGGGGCAGAATTTGATCATTGGCCGGGCGCGGGAGGCCCAGATATTCCTGGATTCACGCACCATCTCGCGCCGCCATGCGGAACTGTCGTGCGACCCCTTCGGCCGCTGGTGGATCCGCGACCTGGGTTCGCACAATGGCACGGTGGTCAACGGCAACCGGGTGACCGAGCATCTGCTCAAGCCGGGGGACCAGGTGCAGGTGGGCGAGTTTTCGCTGACGCTCTCCTCCGTGGAGGATTCCCGGCATACGCAGGAGGAGACGGCCGCGCCGCAGGTGCCCATGGTGGAGGCGGAGACCGGAAAGATCGCCTCGATGCGGGAATTTGAGACCCCGCGCCTCGCGGCGACGCATCTGTCGATCCTTTCGGATTTCGGGCAGCAGCTTTTGATGCTGGACGCCCCGGCGGCCCGGCTGGTGGAACTGTGCAAGCTGATGGTGCGGCCGGAGTTTCATGGGCGCTCGGCCCTGGCGCTGCGGGCGTCGAAGGAGTCGTTCACCGAGGCGCCCAAGACCCTGTGTACACCGCAAGCCCCGGCGGGGGAGGAAAAAATCGCACCCTATATCTCCAAGACACTGGTGCGAACGCTGCTGGCGCGGAACGAGGCGGTGCTGGCGTCCAATTCCACGGCGGCGGCGCAGGCCGCGGGGGCGGCCCAGGCGAACATGGCCGAGCTGTCGCTGGCGTCGGATGTGATGACGATCTCCGCGGTCGCCTGCCCGATCAAGTCGGAAAAGACTTACACCGATCTGCTGTATGTGTTGTTTCCGCCGCAGTACGGAAATTCCGAGTGGCTGGCGCTCACGGCCCTGGCGGTCAAGCAGTTCACCCAGGCCGAATCGACCTGGGCGGCGCGGAAACTCGGCGAGGACCATGCGTCGATCGAGCGGGAACTGGCCCGAGCCCATTCGATCCAGAAGCGGCTGGTGCCGCGGGACGTGCGCGTGGCGGGGCTGGACTACGCAATTGGCTTTACGCCTTGCCGGTGGGTGGGCGGGGATTATGTGGATTTGATCAAGGGGGGCGACGGGGCGAACGGCGGCGGGCGGGTGCTGCTGGCGATCGCGGACGTCTGCGGCAAGGGCCTGCCGGCGGCGCTGGTGGCTTCGAGCCTGCATATGCTCACGCACACCGCCATGCGGAACAACACGCCCCTGCCGGACATCATGCGGAACCTGAACATCTATCTGTCGGAGAATCTGGCCGAGGGGACGTTCGTGACGATGCTGGCGGCACTGCTGGACACGGCCAACGGGCGGCTCGAAACCATCAACGCGGGGCACCCGGCGGGGTATTTTGTGACCACCGAGGGCATGATGGAGGAGACCCAGAACAGCATGAACCTGCCGCTGGGGTTGGACAAGTCCGCGGAACTGGTCTGCGACACCACGACGCTGGAGCAAGGGTCGTACCTGGTGATGTTCACGGACGGCTTGAGCGAGCTGCACATGGCCGGTGGCGAGATGCTCGGCGAGGAGGCGTTGGGGGTACACATCGCGCGGCTGATCAAGGACCAGCATCGGGCAGGCACGACGACCAATGCCGCGGACATCGCGGCGAAGTTGACGGCGCTGCTGGATTCGCTGCAAGAGGGGATGGCCAAGGATGACCGGACGTTTTTGCTGGCGCGGCGGGTGTAAGAAGGCCGCGGCGCTTCACCGGAAGAGGTGCGCGATTTTCAACGAAAATCCGGGCACCACGTGCTCCCCATCCAAGGCGTCATCCACCGTGAGAATGTCGGCGGACGTGGGCGCGTGATAGACCGTCACGCAGCGCTTGCGGGGGTGGACCACCCAGGCCAGACGCGTGCCCTCGGTGAAGTATTGCAGGATTTTCTTCTTGAGAATTCGCAGGGAGTCATCCGGCGAGAGCACTTCCACCGCCAGGTCCGGCCCGCCGGGGAAAAACACTTCCTTGGATTTGCGATGCGCCTCCCAGCGCGCGGCACTGACGAACGACACATCGGGACTGAGCAGATCGCCGGAGGACATCCGGCATCCCGTCTGTCCGTCGAGCACCTGGCCGAGTTGTTTCCTGACCACGTACACATGCAACGGTCCCGCAATGGCCATGATGATGGCCCCGTGTTCCGATCCCGCTGGACTCACGATCATTTCTCCATGAATGATTTCCTTGTCATAACCGTCTTTCGGCAGGGCAAGGAGTTCTTCGTCGGACCAAATCCGCCCGGCAATGCTAATGGTCATATGGCACCGTTCCCATTGTCCCTTTCATTGTACCGTGCCGGGCTTACATTTTCAGGAAATTCGCCAGCAGTTTCGGCCCTTCCAGCGTCAAGAACGACTCGGGATGAAACTGCACCCCGTGCAGCGGCCAGGTTTTGTGGCGCACGCCCATGATCTCCTCCTCCGCCGTCCAGGCCGTCAGCTCAAAATCCGCCGGCAGCGTGCCGGGCTTGATCACCAGGCTGTGATACCGCGTGGCTTCAAAGGGGTTGGCCAGCCCCGCGAAGACCCCCTTGCCGTCGTGGTGGATGGGCGAGGTTTTACCGTGCATCAGCCGCCAGTTGCGCTCGACAATGCCGCCCCAGGAATAACCGATGCACTGATGCCCCAGGCACACGCCGAACGTCGGCACCCGCGGCCCGAAATGTTTGAGCACCTCGTTGGAAATCCCCGCCTCCTTGGGTGTGCATGGTCCCGGTGAAATGATCACATGCGTCGGCTTGAGGGATTCGATTTCCTCGATGGACGTCTTGTCGTTGCGCAACACCTTCATCGGCCGCGATGGGTCGAGTTCCCCGATCCGCTGCACGAGGTTGTACGTAAACGAGTCGTAGTTATCGATCAGAACAATCATATGCGGGAGTATAAACTCAACCCGTAGCCTAAGCGAGAGCTAAGTGGCCGTGCAGAAACAACTCCGCATTTTGCCGCCCGATAGCCGATGAAGATTTCCTGACCAATGGAGTTGGTTGGGTGATATATGCAGGACGCATCCGTTCATATCTGTCAGTGCCCCATCTGCCAGCGACCCGAAGC
>CAIPTQ010000129.1 GCA_903868035.1 uncultured Phycisphaerales bacterium | reverse complement strand
ATCAGGGCGACCGCGCCGTGAACCTGGACTTTCCGTAAATCGGCCTCGCCACCCTTGTTGTAGTATTTGGGGAAGCTGCCAGAGGGCGCGAGAAAATCAATCGCCGCCCGGGCATCGTCTTTGCTTAAAGAACCTGGCTGGAGTCGGGTGAGCAATTCGGCATGCAGTTGGTCGTAGCGCCACTGGATATCGTCAAAGGTCCCGCCAACCAGGTTCTCGATCTGCGTGGACATGCCGTAGAGGCGCATTTCCGGAATGATCGCATGATTCGTCACCATCACCCCCGAGGGCAGTGGGCGGCGCGGTGGCGCAAAGTAGAACGGTCCCGGACAGTGGGCGATGGTCCAGGGCTTGCCGCCGTCGTGCGGCGCATGATTGAGGTAGCCGGTCTCGCCGAAGTCAGCCGGGTCGTATCCGTAGTGATACGTCCACAAGGCCCGGCGGTTGTACTCCTTGATGAGCTCGCGATTGAAGTCGCTGTCCTGGTAAACCCGCGGATACTGGTAATCGGCGCGGCGGGCCATCAAGCCGTCCCGAAAGAGGGTGGAGGGCGTCTGCAAGAGATCGGTAAAGTGGGGATTCACAGCCAGAAGCACCTTCTTGGCCCACGGCTCCACGTAGGCCCAAAAGTCGGGCCCCGCGGTCTTCTTCCCGGCCTCCACGATGCCGGAGAGGCCGGTGGCCCCGTCGGCCAGGAGGTAAATCCAAGGGACGCCCCGCTGCGCCTGCACCATCACCTCCAGCGCGGCCTCGTAGTCGCCGCCGGCTTCGATGCTCCAGCGGGCCAGGGGCAACGAATTGAAGCCTGGCCGGTCGGCATCCGCGTTGGCGGCGGGGAGGATGTCCACGCCGACACCGACGCCGTTTTCATTGACGCCCGCAATACTGCCAATCATGCCCGGGGCGGCGACGCTGACGGTGGCACACCCTTGCGCGGGTTTGCGGATGATCACCGCCGCCGTATCCTGGAAAACGTCCGCGGTCGGGAACATAAAGTCCCGCCCCATATAGTGATAGGGCGCCTGAGTCTCGGGGCGCACGCCGGAGATGACGAAGCCGTTGCAGGCGATGGGAATGTGGAACAACTGATCTTTGTGCCCACGGGCGAGCGCCCGGACTTTGGAAGCGTCCGCCTGGAAAGGCAGCGGCAGTTTGCCGCAGTAGAGCGAGGAGAGGAGCACGTCAATCCCGACGTTCAACGCCCAGAGGCTGTCCAAGTCCACCACGGTGCCGGGATTGACGCTGCGGCAGCCCTCCAGCATCCCCTGGACCTCCTGCCGCAGCTCCAGGGGAAGATCGGCGATCCCGTGTTGCGAAATATTCTCCAGCAACGCCTTCATGAGCTTGAAGAGATCCAGATTGGGAATCTTGAGGAAGGCGAAGACAATGTTTTCCACAAACTCATCGCACATGCGCGCGATCTCGGGTTCGGCCAACCGCCCCATGAGGTACCCCAGGGTGTGGGGATCTCCATCAATATAATAGGCTTTCTTGCGTTTGGCGGGAGAATCCCCGATCGGCGCGGCGCTGGAGACGCAAATCCCCAGGCCATCCTGATACGTCTCGACCCGTTCGAGCGTGGTGAATTGGTCCTGGGTGAACGCTTCCATGACGCGTTGCTGACGTTCGCTGATGGTGCTCATAGATGTAAGTAT
>CAIPTQ010000128.1 GCA_903868035.1 uncultured Phycisphaerales bacterium | reverse complement strand
TGTTTGTCCACGAGTTTGCCGTGCCAGCCGACCCACAAGGCGCAGAAGCCGGCGGCGGCGAGGAGCATGGCCAGGATGATCGGCAGAGACGCGAGGGCCATGGTGTTTCCCTCTGCATGATTGCAGCAAAGCGACGCCCGATGTGGGCGATTGTACCTGTGGAATGTGGAGATGCCAGTTCCCCGATTTGTCTGTTTTTTACTGAATCAGGAGGGCAACAACGTTAGAATATGAACATGAGACGGGGTTTTTACATAGCCCTGCTATTCTGGTTCGGGCCGTGGGCGATTGCCCTGGCCGGGGAGGTTTGCACGATCAGGATTGACGGTCCCATCGGGCCGGCGACGGCGAGTTATATCGGCCGGGCGATTGCCGAGGCATCGGCGCGGAATGCGGAGTGCCTGATCATCGGTCTGGACACGCCCGGGGGACTGCTGGATTCGACCAAGGATATCGTGCGGGAAATGCTGGCAGCGCCGGTGCCGGTGGTGGTCTATGTGGCGCCACAAGGCGCGGGGGCCACGAGCGCGGGGTGCTTCATCACAATGGCGGCCGATGTGGCGGCGATGTCGCCGGCGACGACCATCGGGGCGGCGCATCCGGTGGCCATCGGCGGCGGCAGCGAACAGCAAATCAGCGACACGATGAAGGAGAAACTGGAGAACTATTCGGTCAGCTATATCGAGGCCATCGCGGCCAAGCGGCAGCGGAACGTGGAGTGGGCGAAATCGTCTGTCAAAGACAGTGCGAGCATCACGGCGGAGAAGGCGAAGGAACTCAAGGTAATCGAGATCATCGCGGACAACGAGGGCGATCTGCTGCGGCAACTGGATGGCCGGATGCTGAAAGGGCGGACGCTGCACACGGCGGGGGCGGGCGTGGTGGCGATACCACGGCAGGTGAGCGAGAAATTGTTCCAGGTGCTGTGGCGGCCGGAATTGATGTTCATGCTGATGCTGGTGGCGATGTACGGGATCATCGGCGAGTTGTCGAACCCCGGGGCGATTCTGCCGGGCGTGGCCGGGGTGATCGCGCTGGTGCTGATGCTGTATATGTCGGCCGTGTTGCCGGTGAATATCGCGGGGCTGTCGCTGATCGGGGTGGCGATGGCGCTGTTTGTGATTGATGTGTTTGCGCCGACGCATGGGATCCTGACGGGCGGCGGCATCGTGGCGTTTTTCCTGGGCGGGCTGATGATGTTCGACCGGGCCGAGCCGCTGTGGCGGGTGTCGCTGGCGATGCTGATCCCGGCGACGGTGATCACCGCGGCGTTCTTCATCTTCGTGGTCGGGGCGGGGCTGCGGGCGCAGTGGCTGCCGTCGCGGGTGGGCGTGCATACACTCGTAGGCAAGATTGCGCCGGCGCTGACACCGATCGACGGGGCCGGCGGGAAGATTTTCATTGAAGGCGAATATTGGAACGTGGTGGCCGACGAACCGCTGGCGCAGGGGACGCCCGTTGAGATCGTGGTGGTGAAAGGGCTGACGCTGACCGTGCGCGCGAAACGGACGTGAATGAGAGGATACCGATGGATAAGTTGATCATGATGCTTCCGTGGCTGGGTATTGGCGTGGTGGCGCTGATGGTGCTGATGCCGCAGATGTTCCGGATTCTGCGGGAATATGAGCGCGCGGTGATCTTCCGGCTGGGCAAACTGGTCGGGATCAAAGGCCCGGGGCTGGTGGTGCTGATTCCATTTGTGGACCGCATGGTGCGGATGGACCTGCGCGTGGTAACGATCGACGTGGCCCGGCAGGAAGTCATGACGCGCGACAACGTGCCGGTGACGGTGGATGCGGTGGTCTATTTCCGCGTGGT
>CAIPTQ010000127.1 GCA_903868035.1 uncultured Phycisphaerales bacterium | reverse complement strand
CCGCCCAGGGGCGCGAGATGGGAGTGTTGGGTCATTTTCATGTGTGGGGTTTTCATGAGGCGGGCGATCCGGTCAATCCGCGGGTGCCGACGCGCATGTTGTGGGAACATAACGTCAGTCCGGATGAGGGGATTTCTCGGCAGGAACTGGCCTACCATGTGCGGTATTCGCGGTTCGGCGTTACGGGGTATGACGGCGATGAGAGTGGCCTGGGTCACTGGGAGAATTTTCGCGGCTTTCTGGTGCAAATCTGGCAGGTCGCGTTGTTGCTTGCCGGCATGCTGGGATGGGCCTGGTGGCGGTATGCGCTCCGGCGGCGCCATCTGAAGAGCGGGCTATGTGCAACGTGCTCCTATGACATTCGTACGCAGATGCAGGGGCGGGCGGGTGACAAGTGCCCGGAATGCGGCACGCCGATCCCGTCCGTGCCATCGCCCTGATCAACGGCATTTCGCATCGGGAAGGGCTAGCAAAGGGAGGGCTTGCAAAGGGGTCAACCATTGTTTTAGCCTTAAACTACTAATATATATCAATATAATAATCCAAAACCCGCACCCTCTGTAATCTTCAATTCCCCGCGTTGCTCGCCTCTGTATTGCTTGCTATCGCGCATCTTCTTGTTCTTGGCGCGATTTCAAAAAAATCCTCATGGCCGCCTCGGGGTCCTCGGGGGCCTTGGGCTCCGCGGTGTCCGCAGGGTTGCAATTCTTCGTGCGTCTTCACATTCTTCGTGGCTTCGTGGTTAAGTTAGGTTGCGGCTCGTTGCGCCGTGTCCCTTCACCATGCCGTAACACGAACTGACCACTTGCCACTGCCAACTGACCACGCATTTATTTAACCCTCCCGAGGTGCGTTCGGACGTCGTGTTTTAGGCGCGCCGCAGTGTATCGGCAGGAGGGTTTCAGGGTGTCGGACGCGTGCCGCGAGGGGGTTTGAGGGTGCCAAAAAGGTGCCTACGAGGGGTTAAATAAATAATTGTCCCAACTCCCACCCACCCTATCCGCGCCATGATACCCATCTTATCCATTTTCACGTAAAACTACTTGTCCCCTCAACAATCTAATCAACCTCATCCACTTGGCAACCTTGCCAACCCCTCTCCTCCTCTCCTTTGGCATTCTTCAACCTTGGAATCCTTCTTGGAATCCTTCAATCCTTCCCATCTTCACACCAATAGACCGTAATCACGTATATATGACAACTTGGGGTATCTTGTTAGGTCCGACCGCCAAACCCACACCCTCAAACAGCCAGTATTTGGCGGTCTCCCCCCCCCCCCCCTTCTCACGGCATCCAAATCGCCTGGCACCCCGGCGCCTCCGTCACCCGCACCTCCGCCACCCGCAACCCCCGCGCCGTCACCGGATCGTCCGCCAGCGACCCCAGCGCCCCTTGCAACTGCATCCCGATCCACTCGGCGATCCGCTCCGCCGACGGATTCACCCGCCCCTGGAACGCCTCCAACTGATTCAGATTTTGCTCGCTCCACGGCCGCAGAATCCGCTCCAGCAGCGCCTCAATATCATGAAAATCCGCCACCGTCTGCGCCGCATCCAGCTTCTGGCACGTCAGCCGCGCCGTCACTTGGAAGTTGTGCCCGTGCAACGCCTCGGTCTCCCCCTCCAGCCGCAATGCATGGGCCGCGCAAAACACCGTTTGAACTTCAATGGCATACATGCATGTAGCGTATCGCTTGGGGCGTACAAGGTCCAGCAACCGCGGCTCATTTCCCCAGTTCCTTCGACCGCCGCTGCGCCGCCAGCACCGCCGTTGTCAGCAAATCCTGCAAATCCCCCGCCTCCAGCGCCTCGATGGCCGCCTGCGTCGTCCCCTTGGGCGTGGTCACCTTCCGCCGCAGTTCCGCCGGCGCATCGGGGCTTTGCTCCAGGAGCGCCGCCGCCCCGATCACCGTCTGCCGCGCCAACTGTTCCGCCTGCGCCGCCGTCAACCCCGCCGCCACGCCCCCGGCCGCCAGGCACTCCGTCAGATAAAACACATACGCCGGCCCCGACCCCGACACCGCCGTCACCGCGTCGATCAGGTCCTCCGTCACCCGCACCGTCTTGCCCCCCGCCGCGAATATCCGCTCCGCCGTGATCAGATCCTGCTCGCTGGCCCGCGCCCCCCGGCACAACGCCGACATCCCCTTGCCCGCCAGCATCGGCGTATTGGGCATCACCCGCACCACCCGCGCCCCCGCCCCCCCCGCGCCCCCCCCCGCGCTCCCCAGCGCCTGCTCGATAAACTTCGTCGATATCCCCGCCGCTATCGAAATGATCAGCGCCCCGGCCTTCACCGAACCCTGGATCTGCGCCAGCGCCGCGCCCATCACAAACGGCTTGACCGCCAGGATCACGATGTCCGCCCCCGCCGCCTTCCCGCAGTCGCCGCCCCCCCCGCACCCGATTCCCAGTTCGTCGACAAACAGCCGCTGGCGGTTCGCATCCGGGTCCGTGGCATAAATGTCCGCGGGCTGATACGCCGCCGTGCGCAGTAGTCCGCGGGCGATGGCTTCGGCCATGTTCCCCGCGCCGATGAATCCGATGGTGGGCATGATACGCTCCAAGGTTGCTGAAAACCGCTATCGTAGCCGAGCGCCCCGCTGTCGAAAAGACACGTTTGACGGCTCGACGCCCGCCTCCATTTTATGCCAGGTGTGTGATCTTTACATTCCCCCACGCCCGCGCCAGATACTCCGCCACCAGCCGCCGGTGGCAATGCTCGGGCGTATCCTCGCTGCACAGCAGGCAGCCCAGGTGGAGTGCTTCCCTGGACACCTTGGTCTCAATCTGCCGCTGGGTGATGAGCGCCAGGAATTTCTTCTCATAGTCGGCCCACTCCCCTTTTTCCTTTTTGAAGGCATCGAGCATATCCTGCGTGGGCGCAAGTTCGGGCAAGTGTACGTAATCAATGCCGCAGACGCGCTGGAGGAAGAACCGCAAATCCTCCTTCTTGGCAAACCCCGCCAACTGCGACACATTGTTCAGCCGCGTGTCCACCACGCGTTTGACGCCGGCCCGCTCCAGGAGGGTGAAGAACTCCTCGGCCGTCTTGCGCGTGAACCCGATGGTGAAAATATGTATTGTGTCGCTCATGGCACTGCTTTCTGCCCGGCTGCCGCGGGCGGTTCGACAAAGGCAATCGCCTCCCCCTGCTGGTCATACGCCCGCTCGATCAACTCCGCGCGGTCGTGGAACAAATCCCCCTCCGGCAAGCCCAGCAACGCCAGCAGCCGCGTCTCCGCCGCCGCCTGGGACTCGAGCGTGCCCTCCTCCAGGATATGCTGAATCACCATGCCCGGTGCGCCCCGCAATTGCCGGCAGATGAGGATCGTCCGATGACACGTCAGCGGATCCTTCTCGCTGCACATCATGGCGATGCGCTGCGTTATCCTGCCACGCTCCAGCCGCTCCAGCCCCTGCACAAACGCCGGCAGTTTTTTGATTAGGTCATACCGCGCCTTGCCGGCGACATAGCACTCGCGCTCCTCCCGGCGCGCGCCTAGTTCCTTGCCCATGAAGACATACTTGATGTGGCGGTGGCCCAGTGCCGCCTCCAGCGTTTCGCGGTTGAACTGCGGCGTATACTGGCTGTATGGTTGGGACCGCACGTCCGCCACCGCCGTGATCTGGTGGCGGGCGAGCAGGTCGAGGAACTGGGCGCACTCGTGGTTGGAGTGGCCCACCGTGAAGAGGGGATTTGCGGCATCGGCCATCAGTCATACCCCAAAATCGTCGCCGCCACCTTGTAGTGGAAGCCGCTGAACACCGGCGTGAGGCTCAAACACAACAGCGGCCCGTGCGCCGACTTGAGCGCCAGCGTACGCGGCTTTTCGCCCACGGCGGGCATCGGCTTGCAGAACCGCTCCGACGCGATTGGGTCCGTCAGCGACAACTCATACTTGAGCCCATGATACGTGAACCGCGCCCGGAACTTGGACTGCACGCGCTTCTTGAAAGTGTTCATCTCGCTGAACCACGCCAGCGTCAACTCCTCGGGCTTGATCACGCACAGCGAAAACCCGGGCCGCAGTTCGGCCAGCCGGTGCGGCGAGATGCGGTCGTTCATCTCCGCCTTGTCGATCCACAGGTCGGCCGGCTTTTCCTCCAGCGCCGCCATCGGCGGCAGCTTGCAGGGGCGGTCCAGCTTGGACCAGCAGCGCGGCCCCGCCCCCCCCTCGATCACCCAATTCTCCGGCTGACATTCCTCATTCTCATTCCGCGCCAGCGCCACCGTGGCGAATTCCATCACCTGCACTTGCGTCCCGTCCTCCTTGATCGTCTCATCATGGTCCAATTCGCCCTGTCCGTGTGCGCTCACCGGCCGAATCCACCCGCCGAAGTGCCAGCGGCCATCGGGTCGCCAGATGACCTCGCGCCCGGCGATGCAGCGGCCGCGATTTTTGAGTGAATTGGCCAATATCAGAATCGTTTTCGTAGGCATCTTCTCACCGCGTTGGCTTTCCTTTGCCCGTCACTTCCACCATTTCCAGCGTATGGAACGTCACCTTCGCCCCATTGGCCCCGATGCCGCAGAGGGTGGTGTCGCCGAGTTTCCAGACCGAATAACGCGTCAAATCCTTCAAGTCCGTCTTGTATTCGCAGAGGGCCTTGCCGTCGAGGAGCGCCCGCACATGATCGCGCCGCACTTCCACCGTCAGCGTATACCTGCGCCCATTGGAAACCGCCACCGGCACCACCGTCGGGTTGTCCTTGGCCACGTTCCCACCCACCAGTTCAAAACGCGCCTCGGCTTTCACGTCCAGCACAAATTCAAACGCCCGCTTCTGTGCCGCCAGCAGCAGCGCGATCGACCCGGTGTCCTCGGTGCGCGTGAACGACGCCGTCAGGTCGTACTCCTCCGGAGGCGTATACGGCACATGCAGGCACGCATAGGGGCTGTTCGTACACGATACGCCGTCGGCCCCGCGCGTCCACTGGCCCTGCGCCGCATCCTTGGCCGGGTCGATCAGCGTCAGCAACTCCACCGTGTTGGCCGCCGCCGTCGCCGCCCCGGCTGTTTGGCGCGCGGTCCCCTGGTCGATCCGCGACTGAATCCGCGCCAGCGTGATCCCCGTGATCGTCTGTTGCGCCGTCTTGTACCACTCCGTCGCATGGGCGCCGGCCATGGCGCGCGTAAGCCCGGTGGATTTTTCGGCGTAATCCCACCAGCCGTCGCCGACGAGTATCTGCTGCAGCCCATCGGCGGGCTGGGCCAATTCCCGCGCGGCCAATGCCGCCAGCTCCGGGTCGCTGCCCTGCGCCAGGTGCGAGAGCCCCAGCGCCCACTGGCCCTTGTGCAGCGCATAGAACCGCCCGATCGTCAGATGTGCCGGGGCATCCGCCGGGAAGCGCTCCAGTTGGGCCCGCGCCGCCTTTACCTGGGTGTACTCCGCCGCCAAGCCGCGCAGGTCGGCCACCCGCGTCTGGATGGACGCGACGACTTTCAGTTGCCGCGTTTTGTTCGCCGCGCTCTCCGCCAGATTCGCCAGATGTAGCACCGCGTCAAAGGTATCCGCGGCCGCCGCCAGGTCCGCCGTATCCAGCGCCAGCCGCATGACGGCCTGGCACTCCGCCTCGGCCGTGGCCGCCGTGCCGGCGCGGGTAAGCGCCGCCCGCCGCAGGTCCAGTGCGTCTACGCGGTATTGCCGGACCATTTCATCGATCGCCGCGACTGCCGTGGCGGCATCGCCCGCGCCGGCGGCCAGATCCACACTGTCCAGCAGCGCCACATACCGCGCCACCACGTCGTCCTTGGTGTCCCGCGCCTGCGCCAGCAGCAGTTTTGCCAACACCTGCCGGTCCGCCGGGGCGGTCTTGGCGAATTCCTTGGCGAAAACCTGGTGGATCATCTCCTGCGCTTTGCCCTGCAGTGCCACATCGGGCACCGCCAACATCCCCGCTCCCGCCCCGGAGGTCGGGGGCGCGGAGGCAGTCTGCCCCCAGGTTGCCGCCGTCAAGCAACACACGCCGCAGAATAGTATCGTCCGATGCAGCACCCTTGGACTCCCAAAGACCTGCGGAATAATACTGGCAACGCGAATTTTGCGAAAGGGCCGCCGCAAGGGGAGGAAGAGGGGTGGCTCGTTACGGTCGCTTTGCGTGCATTTGGCACAACACTCGCTTTTTTTCCCTGTAAAAGGTACACTTTCCCGCTTCCGCTCGGGGGTCTCTGAAGGTCTGCGCAGGCCTCACCTCGGGCGGCGCCCGCCATGCGATTGGCGCGGGCGCATTCGGTCGGGCTGGGTGTTCCAGGCCGGCGGACAAGACCGGTCGCGATAACGAGAGGTTTCTGGTACATGGTTAATTTTGCTCTGATGAAAGATTTGGGGATGGGCGAGGACGATGCCCTCAATGCGGTCGAACTCGAATTTAAGGATCAATATGATCCCACGCAGGTGGGGGCCTTGCTGGATTCCACGGGCCAGTCGTTCGCCAATGGCACGATCCTCAAGGGGAAAATCGTCAACATTCACGGCGATGATGTGGTGGTGGAAATCGGGCTGAAGTCCGAAGGCGTGCTGTCGCTGTCGCGCGAATGGGACCCCGAGCAGATGGCCGACGTGGAAGTCGGCGATGACATCGAGGTGCTGCTCGAGCAGGTGGAATCCGAGAACGGTCTGGTCGTGATCTCCAAGCGCAAGGCCGACCGGATGATCGGCTGGAAGAACATCATCGAATCCAAGAAGGAAGGCGATCCGGTCTCCGGCAAGGTCACCCGCAAGATCAAGGGCGGCCTCCTCGTCGATATCGGCGTCCCCGTCTTCCTCCCCGCCTCGCAGGTCGATATCCGCCGCCCGGCGGACATCGGCGAATATATCGGCCGCAACATCGATGCCGAGATTTTGAAAATCGACCTCGAACGCCGCAACATCGTCATCTCCCGCCGCAAGCTCCTCGAAAAACTCCGCGCCGAGGCCAAGCAGAAGCTCTTCGGCGAAATCACCATCGGCCAAACGCGCAAGGGCATCGTCAAGAACATCGCCGACTTCGGCGCCTTCGTCGATTTGGGCGGCGTAGACGGCCTGCTGCACATCACGGATATGTCCTGGGGCCGCATCAACCACCCCAGCGACATGGTCAAGCTCGATCAGGAGATCGAGGTCATGGTCCTCAATGTGGACAAGGAAAAGGAAAAGATCGCCCTGGGGCTAAAGCAGAAGCAGGCTTCGCCGTGGGAACATGCCGAGGAGAAGTACCCCGTCGGCACCCGCGTCAAGGGCACCGTCACCAACATCATGTCCTACGGTGCCTTCGTCAAACTCGAAGAAGGCGTCGAGGGCCTGGTACACATCTCCGAAATGTCCTGGACCAAGCGCATCAACCACCCGAGCGAAATGGTCTCCGTCGGCGAGGAGATCGAAGTGGTGGTGCTGGAGGTCAACAAGACCAAGCAGGAAATCAGCCTGGGCATGAAGCAGACGGAAGCGAATCCGTGGACGCTGCTGGCCGAGAAGTATCCGCCGGGCACCGTCATCTCCGGCAAGGTCCGCAACCTGACCAACTACGGCGCGTTTGTCGAGATCGAAGAAGGCATCGACGGCCTGCTGCATGTCAGCGATTTGTCCTGGACCAAGAAGGTCGCCCACCCGAGCGAACTGCTCAAGAAGGGCGACGACATCCAGTGCGTCGTGCTTTCGGTCGACCAGGAAAAGAACCGCGTCGCCCTGGGCCTCAAGCAGATGACCGAAGACCCCTGGCTCCACGCCATTCCGACCAACTACCAGCCGGGCATGATCGTCCGCGGCAAGGTGACGAAGATCACCAACTTCGGCGTCTTTGTGGAACTGGAACCCGGCCTGGAAGGCCTGTTGCACGTTTCCGAACTGTCGGACGAAAAGGTCGAGGATCCGACGTCGATCGTGAAGATCGGCGACGAGGTGGAAGTCAAGATTCTGCGGGTCGATATCGACGACCGCAAGATCGGCCTCTCGCTGAAGCGCGCCCAGTGGGGCGCGGGCGGCGACACCAGCGAATCGAGCGACGATCCCAACCGTCCGGCGAAGAAGTACAAGGGCGGTTTGGAAGGGTAGTGGCGAGTTGTCAGTGGCCGGTGGCCAGTGGCAAGCATAAGATTCAGGGCCGCGGGCGTCTTGCTCGCGGCCTTTTTTGTTGACGAACTTACCCGCGAGAGTCAATCATCGCCGGAAAAACCATGCTCGCCACACCGCTTGATCCGCCATCGCCTTCGCTCTGGACGCGTGACGTGCGCCTCCTCTTCGCCACGCGCATGCTGCGCCTTTTCGGCTACGGGCTGGTATCGGTCGTGCTTGTGCTCTATCTGTCCGAACTGGGCTTCAGCGCCGCCGCCCAGGCCCTGCTCCTGACCCTCACGCTCCTGGGCGACACCGCCATATCCCTCTGGCTCACCACCACCGCCGATCGCTTCGGCCGCCGCAAAATGCTCCTCGCCGGCGCCGCCCTCATGCTCGCCGCCGGCCTGGTTTTCCTCCTTACCGACAACTACCTGGTCCTCCTGCTGGCCGCCACCATCGGCGTCATCAGCCCCAGCGGCAACGAGGTCGGACCGTTCCTGGCGATCGAGCAGGCCGCCCTCTCCCACCTCCTCCCCTCCGCCCGCCGCACGGGCATGTTCGCCTGGTACAACCTTGCCGGATCGGTCGCCACCGCCACGGGCGCATTGACCGCCGGTTCCCTCGCTTACGCCCTGCAACTTCGCGGGATGTCGGCGGCCGACAGTTATCGCGCCGTTTTGCTCGGCTACGCCGTCATCGGCGGCCTGTTGGCGCTCCTGTTCCTCCTGGTCAGCCGCGCCGTCGAGGTGGAACGCGCCGCTACCCCCCAAAAACTGTTCCTCGGCCTGCACCGCTCGCGCGGCGTGGTGTTCAAACTCTCGGCCCTCTTCTCGCTGGATGCCTTCGCCGGGGGCTTTGTCATCCAGGCCCTCGTGGCTTATTGGTTCCATGTCCGCTTCGGCACTAACGAAGCCGTCCTCGGCTGGATCTTCTTCGGCGCCAACATCCTCGCGGGAATCTCCGCCCTGTCCGCGGCGCGCCTCGGGGCGAAGTTCGGCCTGCTGAACACCATGGTCTTCACCCACATACCCTCCAACATCCTGTTGATCCTCGTGCCGCTGATGCCCAATCAAACCCTCGCCATCCTGATGCTGCTGGCCCGTTTCAGCATCTCGCAGATGGACGTCCCCACGCGCCAGGCCTTCACCATGGCCGTGGTGGACCCTGATGAGCGCTCCGCCGCCGCCGGCGTCACCGGCGTCGCCCGCACCACCGGTGCGGCGCTGTCGCCCTTGATCGCCCGCCAGTTGCTGGCTTCGCTGGCCGCCTCGCCGCTGCTCAGCGTACCCTTCTATGCCGCCGGCGGGTTAAAGATCGTTTATGACGTGATCATTTGGCGGAGCTTCCGCGCCGTGCAAATGCGCGATGAACAGGCCGCCGCCGCGCCGCCGGTGAAACCCTCCCCGCAATCTGACACCAAGCCCTGACCAGCAAAGCACGGTGGCATTGTCCCGAATTGCGTAAATCGCGGTATTGTTGGCGATGGCAGCGTTGGGCGGATATAGTTCACGTGCCGTTTGTTTCCTTTATGAGGAGTTTTTATGTGTCGTTCCCTCCGTCTTTTGGCAGTTCTCGCAATTCTCAGCCTCTCTTCGGCAGTGTTTGCCGAGCAGGTCGATAACCCCGCCTACCTGAACTGGGCCAAGTACAAGCCCGGCAGCAGCCTCACGCTCAAACAGTCGCAGACCATGGCGATGATGCAAGGCATGACGACTGAAACCACGATCACCCAGAAACTTGTCGATGTGAAGCCCGACAAAATCACCGTGGAACAGACCATGAAAGTCAGCATGACGGGCATGCCGGGCATGCCGGCGGGTGCCGGTGGCACGGAGCGGACAACCACGACCACCATCCCCGCCAAGGTGGAAAAGGGTCAGGAATACGCCCCCACCGAAGCGGCCGGCATGAAGATCGAAATCAAGGATATGAAGGAAGGCAAGGAGACGGTCGATGTGAAGGGCGCGAAGGTCGATACCATCACTCACGAATACACGGCTATCATGACGCAGACGCCCACCACCGGGCCTGCCGATCCCTCGGCCGCCTTCATGGCCGGCGGCATGACCATGAAGATCAAGGCCTGGACCTCGGATACCGTCCCGGGCGGCACCGTCAAAGTTGATCAGACCGGCACCATGGGCCAGATGGGCGAGATCAAGGTCAATATCACCTTGGTGGACTTCACCATCGTTAAATAGCAGTGGATGCCGCAGTGAATATATCCAAACGCCAGGTTGCCTTATGGCCCCCATAACGCAGCGTGTGGGCGTGTTGTGCCATCACTGTTCACGCAGCAGGTAAACCGCGACGACAATGGCCGCGGCAATACCCCACATGAGCCACAACGATGAGACGAAGTACGGGTATATGCACAACACCAGGCCCGCGCTGAGCGGCCAGAGGCGGCTGGCGCGCCGGCCGTACATGAAGAAGCCCATGCCCGCGCAGGAGATCAGCAGAGAGGACATGAGGTAGCCGGGGTCGGTCAAATTCATGGGGGCATTATCGGACAGCGGCGGGACGGATACGAGCCTTTTTCGCGGGCCATGCCAGATTGTATTCACCCTCGATGAATACGCCTACACCCCCGACGACAACCTCATCGCAGGCGCAGTCGAAACCGGCCCCCGCCGCGCCCACCTTAATTTCGCGCTCCGCGCCCGCGGATTCGCCCGCACCTCCTCCTCCCGCGCCAAAATCACCTCCCCGCTCGCCTCCGCGTACGCCCCCGCCCGCACCCCCGCGCGAAACGCCTGCTTCACCCGCCGATCCTCCCCCGAATGAAACGAAATCACCACCGCCACGCCCCCCGGTTTCAAACACTCCGGCGCCACCGCCAGCAGCCGCTCCAAATTCGCCAGCTCCCGATTCACCAATATCCGCAAGGCCTGGAACGTCCGTGCCGCCGGATGCAATTTCGCCCCCGCCGCCCGCTCCAGCGTGAACCGCCGCGCCTGGCACACCACCGCCGTCAGTTCCTGCGTCGTCGCGATCGGCTTGACCGCCCGCCGCGCCACGATCAGCCGCGCGATCTGCGGCGCATCGGTCTCATCCCCCAGTTCCAAAAACGCCGCCGCCAGTTCCGCCTCCGGCAGCCGGTTGAGCAGCGCCGCCGCCGTCGCCCCGCGCGAGGGGTCCATCCGCATGTCCAGCGGCCCCTGCTGCCGGTACGAAAACCCCCGCCCGGCGTCATCAATCTGCGGCGACGACACCCCCAGGTCCGCCACGATCCCATCCACCTTCTCCACGCCCAGCTCCGCCAGTACCGTCGGCAGTGCCGCGAAATTATTCCGCACCAATTCAAACCGTCCCTTCCCCCCGCGCACCTTCGCCAATCTCTCCCGCGCCGCCGCCAGGCTCCCCCCGTCAAAATCCATCCCGATCACCCACCCCCCCGCCCCCCCCGCCACCACCCGCCGCAAAATCTCATACGCGTGCCCCCCCAGCCCCACCGTGCAATCCACAATGACTTTCCCCGGCGCCAGCCCCAACGCCTCCACCACCTCCCCCACCATTACCGGCATATGCACCCGCTTTTCCATCCGCACACCCTAACCTATTATAAATGATTAAATGAATAAATGATTCAATGATTCAATCCCTTCAACTTCTCCGAAGCCTTCACCGCCCCCCCGCGCCCCGCCCGCCCCGGCACCAGCCGGTACACCAGCGGATACACCCCCGTCACCTCCTCCAGCTTCACCACGCGCTCCGGATGCGCCGGATTCAGCGGCACCAGCCGCGCCCCCGTCACTTCGCCCGCCGCGTCCTTGACAAAAAACACCCGCTTGAATGTCGTGGCGAAATTTTCCAGCTCGCCCACCCGCACCACACAGTCATCCCCGTCCCGCGCCTCCCCCGGCCCCACCACCAAAATGTCCCCTTCCCGATACTCCGGCAGCATCGAGTCCCCCACCACCCGCACCGCGAACAACGCCCCGGCCGGCGCTTCGGGCAGGTCCGGGGCGGACACGTAGGCGTCGGCCACCCCCGCCGGATACGACAGATCACCGAATTCACCCGCCTTCCCCGCGGCCACTTTGTTGATCAGCGGCACCGGCTGCAACTTCATCGTATCTCCTTGCGCAATCAGTGGTTGGCGATCCGCGTTACCCATTAATTTATCTAAATCAATCGCACCGTCTTCCCGGCGGGGGGCGGGGCCGCCGGCGAGGGCGGCGCGGACGGAGGCGGGGGTGCGCAGCCAGTCGGCGGCGGTAAGTAGTTGTGCCACATCGAGTTGCAGCGCTGTGGCGAGGAGGCGCAATTTTTCCTCGGAGGGGGGGCCCGGGGCGCGGGCGGTTTCGATATTGGAGAGGTAGGGCTTGGAGATGCCGGTGGCGGCGGCGAGTTGGTCGAGCGTTAACCCCTTGCCGCCGGAGAGTTTGCGCGCGGCGCGGAGGGTGCGGCCGAAGGCGGCCATGGAGGCGGGACGGGGGCTTATGGGCATGGCCGGGGCGGGCTGGGGTCGCATAGGTTTACCTTCAGGTCAGACGTAAAAACGGCATGAAGTTCGTAATATTTTAGGTTGTCTCCTTGCATATTTAATTTGTTGCATTATAATCATACAAACGATGGGGAACGAACGCAACCCAGACTGTTTACGACGCCGAGAAAAAGCTTGTAAATCATGCTTACAGGAGGACTTATGGTTGCAACTATGGATCGGGAACCCGGGGCGATTCAGGCCGCGCCTGGCCGGCGGAACCGGACAGGGCGGACGGAGGGGTCGGGGATTTTCGCCCGGCGGCAGGCGGAGCGAATCTCGCGGGAGGATCTGGTGGCGCGGGCGCGACTCTTGCCGACGGTGCCGCAGGCGCTGGTGACGGCGTATTATGGTTTGGGGATGTCGATTGCGGAATTGGCGGCGCTGCACAAGACGACGCGGCATCATCTGTACCGGGCGTTGATGCACTGGCGGGACACGCTGTCGGATCGTTCCTTTCTGCTGGCGGCGCATTTTGCCGGCCGGCTGCCGCGGGGGCGGGCGGAGTTGGCGCGGGCGCATTGGATGGAGGGGAGGACGCTGCGGGAATTGGCGCGGGCGCGGCGGACGACGATCCATGGCATCCGGACGGAGCTGGCGGAGGCGCGGGTGGATTTGGCTACGGCCTCCTTGAACCGGCAAGGGCCGCCGGTGGACGCAGAGCCAGAATGAACCGCGCCAGGGCGCGGCGGGGGTTTTTAATTTTCGATTTTTGATTTATGATTTTTGATTCAGCGCGACGTGGGGTTGTTATCGGAGGCGGGGAGTATGCAAAGCGCACGCGCCAGATTTTGCGGTCGGCGGGGTGGGGATAGAGGCGGCGGATTTCGGAGAGGAGGGCGCGGCGGGAGGGGAAGCCGTCGGCGCGGGCGTCGGCGCGGGTGAGGGTGGCGAGGGAGGGGAGGCGCCGGACCGTGAGGATGCGGAGGCGGCGGTCGAGGCCGGGGACGTAGGCGAGTTGGCCGGGCTTGACGCGGGGGTGCCGCCAGAGGCGGATGGTTTGGGTTTTGCGGCCGGCGCGGATGAGGTCGAGGAAGCGGGCTTTGAAGAGGAGCATGGGGGGCATGATAACGCGACGCAACCACGAAGGCGCGAAGGACATGAAGTCGCATGAAGAATTTGAACCACAGAGCCACAGAGAGACGGAGAACGCACAGAGGAGGTAATTGGGAATTGGTAATTGGGCATTGGGCATTGGGATTTATTAGGAGGTATGGAGATGAATATGATTGATACGCCGCAGGTGCGGGAGGTGGGGATGCGGTTTGGGATTGCGCGGGGGGGGCGGGCGGCTTTGGCGGTT
>CAIPTQ010000126.1 GCA_903868035.1 uncultured Phycisphaerales bacterium | reverse complement strand
GGTGATTTTGCAGCCTTCGCTATAAACAACGTGTATGCCCGCTCCTGCGCGGGCTTTGATGCCTTCCAGGACGGTGATATCACTTTTGGGGACGCCGCTATAGCCACCCAGGAGACTTCGATTTGCGTTGGGGCCAATCACCGCTATGGTTTTGAGCTTCGCCGCATTGAGCGGGACGGTTTGATTCTCGTTTTTGAGGAGTGTGATCGTCTCCCGCGCAGCCCGCAGGGCCAGCGCCCGGTGTGACTCGCAACCGGTTACTTTATCCGCCAGTTCTGGGTCAACATAAGGATCGTCAAACAAGCCAAGCTTGAACTTCCACAAAAGCATTGGCGCGACCAATTCATCGAGTTCCTTTTCCCGCAACGCGCCTTTGCGAACCAATGAAACCAGCTCTAGATAGCAATCGGGATCGGGCAACTCAATATTGACTCCGGCTTTGACCGCCAAACGGCACGACTCGGCTTTGTCTTTAGCCACAAAATGACCGTGGGTATCCGGCTTGGAGCCCAGTTCCCAGATCGCATAGTAATCGGAAACGACGAATCCCTTAAAACCCCATTCTTTGCGCAGCACGTCGCGCAGAAGCCATCGATTCGCATGGGAAGGCACACCGTCAATTTCGTTATAGGAAGCCATCACGCTGATGGCGCCCCCTTGGAGGATCGCAGCTTTGAAAGTGGATAGGAATGTCTCGCGAAGGACGCGCTCCGATACATTGGCGGGGGCGCAATTCATCCCCGACTCGGGCTGGCCGTGCGCGGCAAAGTGTTTGAGGGTCGCGATCACGCGAGTCTTGTCCTGGAATGAGGCATCGCCCTGAAAACCTCGCACGGCGGCAACTCCCATCGACGCAACCAAATACGGGTCCTCACCGTAGGTTTCCTCGACGCGTCCCCAGCGGGGATCGCGCGCAACGTCAACGACAGGGGTGAGCGCCTGGTGAGTGCCGCGGCTGCGAGCCTCCAGAGCCGTCATTGTAAAGAGCTCTTGGACCAGCTCAGTGTTGAACGTTGCGCCCAAACCGATCGGTTGCGGAAAGCTTGTGCCTCCAATCGCCGCGTGTCCGTGAAGGCATTCTTCGTGAAATATCACAGGAATTCCCAAGGGCATCTCTTCGATAAAAAACTTCTGAATCGCGTTGGTTAATTCAGCCATCGCGCGCGCGTCTTTTCCTTTTCCAGCGTCGCTGGGGCGTCCGACCTGCCCAATTGCGGCGCCTTTGCCAAGCGCCTTTTTTGCCTTCGCCCGATCAAAGTTGCCATCGGCATCAACGAGGGTCTCGGGTTTGCTGCGCCAAATGCACATCATCTGCGCGGCTTTTTGCTTTAAGGTCATGCGCGCGAGGAGATCTTTAACGCGCAATTCCGGCGCAAGAGCTGGATTCTTATACGCGGGCAAGCCGGAGGCGATTTTTTTAGGACGACGGGCGGGAACTTGAGCTGTCTTGTTCATCTTTGGTTGGGGTTCAAAGGGATCCGGCTTTCAACAATGCAGTTATTTTATAGCGAATTCCAGATAATTCTGCGGGCTGTCTTTAACCGAATTATATTCTCGCCATTCAAAGGCATCGCTGATACACAGACACACACACTTATGTCAACTTTTTACAAAGCCAGCTTCAAAGAGAAGGTCGGCTACGGACTCGGCGATGCCGCCTCGAACATTTTCTGGAAGCTCTTTTCGGCGTATCTGCTGCTTTACTACACGGATGTCGTTGGGATACCGGCTGCGGTGGTGGGCACGATGTTCCTGGTTACCCGGGTGTGGGATACGCTCTTTGATCCCCTAGTGGGAGTCGTTGCCGACCGGACAGAATCCCGGTGGGGAAAATTCCGGCCGTATTTGCTCTGGATGGCCATCCCATTTGGAATCATCGGCGTGCTCACCTTCACCTCCCCGCAACTCAGCGCCACTGGAAAGATCATTTACGCTTACGTGAGCTACTCGGCCATGATGATGATTTCCTCGCTTATCAACGTCCCGTATGCGGCGTTGCTGGGGGTCCTCTCGCCCGATGGAAAGGAACGAACGACGTTTTCCTCGTTTCGGATGATCTTCGCATTTGCGGGCGGTTTTTTGGCCCTGGGTTTAGTCAACCCCCTGGTCAACGCTTTCGGCGGCAATATCAAGGGACACGAAGCCAGCGCGTGGCAAATGACCGTCG
>CAIPTQ010000125.1 GCA_903868035.1 uncultured Phycisphaerales bacterium | reverse complement strand
CACCGCCAGCTTCAGCCCCGCCGCATCCGCCTGCTGCGCCAATTCCCGCAACGCCGCCACCACCGTCCCCTCCGGCACCCCCGCCGCGCCCGGTCCCTCCCCCAGCATCCCCACATACACCGCCACCGTCCCCACCCCCATCTCCCGCGCCAACCCCATCGCCTTCCGCGCCTGATCCAGCGTCCGGTCAATCGTCCCGGCATCCCCCAACCCCCCCCGCGGCGCCGCCGCCCGCACCGATTCCACCCGCAGCCCCTTGGCCGCCAAAATCGCCTTCACCTGCCGCCGTGCCGAAGGCCCCAGCGCCTCTGGATTCAACTCCCGGTGATTCGTCGTAAACGCCACCCCCCGATACCCCGCCGAAGCCGCCACCTCAAACCCCCCGCGTGCATCCACCCCGCCCAATCCATCAATGCTCAACGCCGCCGGTATGATCTGTTTCGCATTCATGCCGTGAATTGTGCCCCAGGCTGACCGGGTAATCCAGTGCGGATCGCAATGCGCCGCGGCCGGCCGTCACGTTCGCGCACTTTCCTTTTCCCCGCGTGCGTGCATCTCCTCCCGTTGCCGCTGATACTCGCGCTGCTCCTGCTGGTAGCGCAGGGCTTTGAATATGCTGGCCAGACCCAACACCACGGCCACAATGATGAACAACACGCCAAACAGGGGGAATACGGATATTCCCGCCGGTGCCCCCATCTCCCTGCCCGCGCCGGTGATGCTGAAGGCCATGATGGTCCAGAACAGCCCAAACCCGCCCATGACGATCATGATCATTATGCCGCCCAGCATGCTCGGGGCGCTGGTCGTGCCATCCTTGTTGCGGCTCATCAAGCCTACGCAGCGCTCGGCCCATTCCCGGTCCAGGCGTTCGACCTCGTGCTCGTGGCGAATGGCGTTCAGATCCTCCACCATCTCGGCCGTCCGCTGATCGATCCGCTGCAGCGTCTCCGTGTAGATCGCCGACTCGGTGCGCTTGATTTCCAGACTGGCATTGCAGTAGCGGCAGGTGATAAACCGCGCCCCCTCCGGCACCTGCAGCGCCGCACCGCAACCATTGCATGAGACTTGAGTCAACTCCATCGATCCACACTCCTCGATCTGGCCACTGACCACTTACCACTGAGCACTGGCCACTGACCACTGCCCTCCCTAAATCGTCACCCCCGCCTTCCGCTCCATCGCCATCTTGTGCGCCTCATTATAATGCACAATCAAATTCGCCCAGTCGAACGTATCCGACATCCGCTCCGTCCGGTTCCGCAACTCAATCCGCGACCGCCTGTCCTTCAAACAGAAGTTGAACAAAATCTCCGTCAACTGATGTGCCGACTGTTCCCACGTCGCATACCGCCCCCCCACAATGAACATCCCCTTCGAGTTGGGATCCTGGATGTTCTGCTGCACATAGCTCCCGAACCCCGCCAGGTCGCTCGTGATCGATGGCACGCCGCTCGCCACGCACTCCTCCGGCGTATATCCCCACGGCTCATAGTAACTCGGAAACACCCCCATGTGGCAGCCGCGCACGAACTGGTCGTAATCCAGCCCCAGCAGCGGACTCGTCACCGCCAGGAAATCCGGATAAAACACCACCTTCACCGGATCGGTCCGGGCGTTGAACAACTGGCACGAACGCAACTGGCACAACACCGGGTCCTTTTCGTCCTCCCACAAATCATGCGTCACGATCGGCGGCTGCTTCCACGTCCGCCACGCATGAATCCCGCGCTTCAGCCGCACCACCGCCTCCTCGGTCAGCAGCTCGCCGCGGTCCGGCAGCCGCCCCTGCGACACCGTGTGCAGCAGCGCCTGGCCCATCTCCTCGGTGATGCTTTCGCACATCTTCGAGAGTTCGTCGAACATCGACTGGTTCCGCAGCACGTCCACGTTGATGTTCTTGTTGGGCGCCTTGGTGATGATGAACGCCACTACCGTCACCGGTATCCCGCCCGCCCGCAACCAGTGGTTCAGCCGCGCCAGCGCCTCGATGAACAAATCCATCCCCTTGTTGCGGTACTCATACCGCCCGGAGATGAACAGGTACATCGTCTTGTCCAGGTCAAAGTGGTAGCTGGGGAAAAAGTGCCCCGCCACGAACTGGTGGATCACTTCCTTATAATGCTTGTGCAGGTTCTGGAATTCATGCAGCGCCGCGAACTTCCGGATGTTCAGCCCGTTGGGCGTCACCACGTCCGGCCGCCGCCCCAGCAGCTTCTCGGCCTCCAGCCCCGTCACGTCCGACACCGTCGTGAACACCTCCGCCGCGTGCGTCGCGCTGCGCTCGATGCTGTACCGCGCATGGATGTTGTAATGCCCCGCCGCTTGCTCCGGATTGATCCACGGCAGCTTGGTGTAAAAGTCCGGATTGTCCGTGCATAAATACCGCCCCAGCAGCGTCGCGTGCGTCGTGAACACCGTCGCCACCGGCAGGTTCAAATGCCGTATCCGCATCAGCCCCACCCCCGACATCCACTCGTGAAAGTGCGCCAGCACCGGCAACTGCACCCCCGGCACCTTGCACAATTCCTGGAAGAACAGCCCCACCAGGCACCCGAACGACAGCGTATTGTTCACCTCCCAATCGTTGTCCGGGGCCGTGATCCCGTGGTCCTTCCACAGGTAATATTTGAACTCCCCCAGCCGGTCCAGCGCCGCCCCGAACTCCAGCAGAATCACCCGCGGCCGCCCCGTGATCAGCCAGTGCCCGTGATGCACCTTGATCCCCAGCGCCCGCAGCCGCTCGATCGCCACGGCCACCGGCCCGGTCGGCTGGCATTCCTCGATCTCCACCGCCGCCGTGTCCCCGTTGTACGGCCCGATCAGGCAATAGCGCTCGCCCCAGATGCGCGTCATCTGCGGGGCCTTCGAGCGGATCACCGTGTAAATGCCCCCCAACTGCCAGCACACTTCCCAGGCGATCTCAAACAACATCGGCTGCAGCGGCACGTACGACGCCGGCGCGGGCGCCGCCGACGGTGCCGCGGGCATCGCCGCCACGCTGCCGGCGCTCCCCACGCCGCGCGACTCGGCGGGCATCGGGGGCATGGTGGGCATGGTGGGCATCGTGGGCATCGGGGGGGTCAACTTCTTGGGTGTGTTGGGCATGTTCATGGGCGCCGCGCTGACTGTGCGGGCTTCCGGTGCGGCCGTTTCCCGCGGCCCGTCCTCCCCCACCCCCGCAATCACCGCCGCCACCTGGGCCGCCGCATTCGCCGCCACCGCCGGCACGGCCGCCTCCCCTTCGGACACATACTCCACGCGCACCTGCTCGCCACTCTCCCCATTTTCCTCCGCCGGCATCACGATCGTCAACGATCCCGCCGTCGTCTCCTGCGGGTGTACGCCACGCCGCTTCCCCAAACCCGGCCGCCCCGCCCCCATCGGCTTGGCTCCGCGCTTCATGGTTTTTCGAATCTCTGACATGCACGCCTCAAAGGCTGGGTACGCACAACCAATCGGGCCGCTATTGTACCGCCGCGCCCCCGCACCTGAATACCCACGCCTCCAAAATCTGCCATTGCCCGTACCCACCCTCACGCAAAAACTGCGCGATTACCCCTTCCCGCGTCACCTTGTCACCCGTCACCTTGTCCTGCCTCCTCCGTACTATTGCCAAGCTGCAACTTCCGGGTATCCTGTCGCAAGTTCACTTCTATTCACCCACGTTTTTTACAGGGAGATGTTTATGAGCCGTTCCCCTTCCCGCATGCCGCCCAATATGCCGCCCAACCGCCCCAGTCCCAACCGCACTCCGCCCGTCCCGCCCCAGGTTGACGCCCCGCCCAAAATGAGCGGCCCGGCGCTGGCCTCCATGATCCTGGGCCTCCTGGCCATGCCGCTCGTGTTCGTCTATGGCATTGGCATCTTCCTGGGCGTTTTCGCCATCGTCTTTGGCATCATCTCCCTGGTCTCCATCAACAACAACCCCCGCATGTACGCCGGCAAGGGCTTCGCCATCACCGGCCTCGTCGCCGGCGGCGGGGGCGTGCTCGTCATGGGCATGCTGTATATCATTCTCTTCCACCCCTTCGGGGGCGCGTTCAGCAGGAACGACACTTTGTCCAATCGCTCCTACTGTGCCGCCAACATCCGCGGCATTACCCAGTCCATGCTTGTCTATGCCGGTGATGGTGATACTTATCCGATAGTGGGCCAGAGCTGGTCCAGCACGCTCGCCGGGTCAGCGCCCGGCACTCCAAACACTGCCGACGTCCTGTTAAGCAAGGACAGCGGCGGACTCTATAGCACGCCACTCCCGGGCAATGTGTGCCAGAATATGTGGATTATGGTGATCAACGGCCAGGTCGCCCCCAAGCAGTTCTTGTGTAAGTCCGACCCCGCTGGCGGGCCAGCGGCACCCATGGCGTCGGGCTCCAAGTTCAACGTCTGTTTCACCAATCCCGCCGCCGGCGCGTCACCCGATCTCACCTACAGCTACAGCTTCGCTTTCATGTGGAGTGACCAGAGCCAGAGCATGGGCGGTTGGTGGCATAACGACTGTGACGCCGGCGTGCCCCTCATCGCCGACATGGCCCCCGCCAACGGCACCGGCAGCCCCGCCTCCAACACGCTCGACGGCACCAACCGGCTCGCCAACTCCTTCAACCACAATCGCGACGGCCAGAACGTCGGCTTCGGCGATGGTCATGGCGAGTTCGTCCGCACCGCCGCCGCCGGCCAGGACAACGACAACATCTACTCCTCCAACGGCTCCGCCGGCGCCAGCCCCAAGGGCACCATCCCCTCCTCCGCCGGCAACGTCGCCATCAGCGGCGGCGCCAAGTTCAAATGGGACGTCTGCCTCGTCCCCGCCGCCGACGCCAACGCCGGCTACCAGCGCAAGTGACGCCGTCGCGCCGTAACACGGGCGTCTCGCCCGTGCGCCGTGAGCCGATCCCCGCCCTCATGGCCGAACCTTGCACCGCCCCCAGCGTAGTTCTTGATGAAGGGGTCTTCAGTCAAGGGTCTCCCGCATGTCCGCACGCCGCGTCTTGTTGGTCGGAATGTTGATCGCCCTGGGTTTCTGCGCCCTCGCCGGCGTTCTCACCCTGGGCCTCAATTCCGATGATGAAATCATGTGGCAAATCCTCTGGGGCGCCATCGTGACCGCCCTGGCCTGCGGCCTCTTGCTCCCGCTCACGCTGCTCACCGACCGCCCCAAGCTGCGCCTCTGCGGGTTCGTCTCCATGGGCCTCATCGCGCTGCTCTGGCTCATTACGCTGGCATTCATCGCGGTCCAGAGCCGGTGGGCATTCGATTATTATTGGGAGGACGCAGTTGAAATGTCTCTTGCCTTCACCCTGCTCATAGGGATACCGACGGCCCTGGTGTCGCTGCTGGTCTCCTTCCGCTGGGCAAGGGTTGCCGTGTTCAGCTTCCTGGGCGTCGCGGGGCTGAGCTGGCTGCTATGCGAGGCCGGCGCGGCGACGCGGATTCTCCTGCCTTATCCCTATGAATACCTTCTCGCAACCGGCATGACCCTCTATGGCCTGGGTGCCTGCGCCTGTGAACTGCTCATCAACTACCGCTGCGGCGACCGCCGGCATTTTCGCTGGATCGGCATCGCCGCCGCCGCGCTTGCCGCGGCGCTCTTCATCGTGGTCATCTGGAGTGAACCATTCTTGCTCGACCCCCATCAGAATGAGAGTATCCGCAACGTCGCACGCGTGGCCTGCGAATTACTGATCGCCGCCATCGTCATGGGTCACATCAACCTCCTGCTCATGGCGCGCCTGCGCCAGTCCCAGGTCCTGCTCCAATGGCTCACCATCGGCGCGGCCCTCCTCGGCGGCGCTGTGGCGGCGCCCATCCCGTTCCTGGACTTCGGATACAATCCGTACGTTGAACCCCTGACGCGGGCGACCGTCGCCCTCGGCATCGCCACCGGCAGCGGCAGCGTCGCCCTCATCGTCCTCTCCATGCTCAACCGCAAACCCGCCGCCCAACTCGTCCCCGGGGCGCTCACCGCCACGGACATCACGCTGATCTGCCCCCGCTGCCAAACCCGCCAAACCCTGGCCCTCGGCGATTCGGCCTGCAAAAACTGCGAATTGCAGTTCACCATCAAACTCACCGAACCCCGCTGCCCCGCCTGCGGCTACCTCCTGTACCAGCTCACCTCCGCCAAATGCCCCGAGTGCGGGGCACTGGTCCGGGAAACCCCGGCGCCCCCGCCCGTGAGCGTGCCCCAGCCTCCGGCTGCGACGGAGACGTAGCGAAAGGACGTTTGGCAACTTTCGATTTGATCGGGCTTCCAACGAAGATTACAATCACGGCATGAAGATTTATCTGACCCACTCCCCCAAGGACAACCTGCTGGCGCACCGCCTGTCGGCCCGGCTCAAGCGCGGGGGGATGCAGGTCTGGAATACGGAAGACCAGGTCGCCCCCGGTGACAACTGGGCCCGCAAAATCGGCCAGGCCCTGGACCATTCGGAACTCATGCTCATCCTGCTGACCCCCCGGGCGACCGAATCGGACCGCCTCCGGCAGGACATTGAATTCGCCCTGGGATCGAAGAAATACGAAGGCCGCGTGTTCTCGGTGTTTGTGGGCACCACGATGGAAGCGGGCCGGGACATGCCCTGGATCCTCTTGAAGCAGCCCTACATTCAGGTGGGTTCCACCAGCGACTTTGGCAAAGTTGTCAAAGGCATCCGGGAATTGGATCTGCATCCCTGCGCGAGTTGAATCCATGCGTGAAGTATTTCTGTCCCACTCCAGCCACGATCAGAAAAAGGCGAAATGGCTCCGGGATTTGCTGCTGGCGCATGGCGTGCCGGTCTGGTTCAGCCCGCATCACATACGCGGGGCCCAACAGTGGCAGGATCAGATTGGGGCGGCACTCGCGCGCTGCGGTTGGTTCCTGATTCTTCTGAGTCCCCACAGTGTCCAGTCGATGTGGGTCAAACGGGAGTTGCAATACGCGTTGATCGAAAAGCGCTATGAAGGCCGCATCGTTCCCCTGCACTGCAAAACCTGTGACGCCAAGGCGTTGTCCTGGGCGTTGCCGCAGTTCCAGTGGATTGATTTCCGAACCGACCACCGGCACGCCGCGGAACAACTGCTGTGGGTGTGGAAAAAAACGCTGCGCGCGGATCAGTTCCGGAAGATGGGCGCCCCATAGGCCCGGACGGGCCGCGCGGGGGACAACGGCAACCATTCACCAAAAACAAACCCACCCCGCGCAGTGGTAGATATTCCCTAAGCAATGCCTTACACTACCCCCCGTTCCCCCGACCCTCTAAAACAGGAGCGCCCCATGCCCTTCCTCAATTACCACCACCTCATGTACTTCTGGACCGTCGCCCGCGAGGGCGGCGTCGCCCGCGCCGCCGAAAAACTCCACCTCTCCAGCCCCACCATCTCCGCCCAAATCCACGAGCTCGAGGACATGCTCGGCGACAAGCTCTTCGAACGCCGCGGCCGCTCCCTCGTCCTCACCGAAATCGGCCAGCTCGTCTTCAAATACGCCGAGGACATCTTCACCCTCGGCCGCGAACTCCTCGACGCCGTCAAACTCGGCCCCGACAGCCGCCCCGGCAAACTCACCGTCGGCATCTCCGACGCCGTCCCCAAATACGTCTCGGCCATGCTCCTCGAGCCCGCCTTCACCCTCGACCCGCCCTGCTCCGTCGTCGCCCACGAGGACAAAATCGATTCCCTCCTGGCCGAACTGGCCACCTTCCGCATCGACCTGATCCTCTCGGACATCCCCCTGGGCGCCGGCCAGCAGATGCGGGCCTACAACCACCTGCTGGGCGAGGCCGGCGTGGCGTTCCTGGGCTCCAAGCCGCTGGCCGCCAAGTACGCCAAGACCTTCCCCCAGTCCCTGGACGGCGCCCCCGTCTTCCTGCCCACGCGGAACACCTCGCTGCGGCGCACGCTCGACCAGTTCTTCGACACCCACAACCTGCATCCGCGGATCCTCGGCGAGTTCGAGGATTCCGCCCTGTTGCAGACCTTCGGCGCCACCGGCCGGGCCCTCTTCCCCGCCTCCGCCCTCGTCGAGGATGACATCTGCCGCCAGCACGGCCTGAAAATGGTGGGCCATGTCGAAGGCGTCCGCGAACGCTTCTACGCCATCAGCCCCGAACGCAAACTCAAACACCCCGCGGTGGTGGCCATCTGCCTGGCGGCACGGAAGGACTTCTTTCGGTGAGCGCTCATTCCATTTCCTCCGCGGGGTGCCGTGCTTTTGACGCGGTGAGAGTACGTGGATTTCTGAGCGCATGTCCGATCCGTACACTGACAGAGTCCCATTTTTTAGGTCGCCCAAATCGTTCAACTTTCGTAGAATCCCCCTCGTGAACAGGAGTAATGACCGCGCTTCGCACCATTCGAGGGCCGATTCATGCCGCCGCAGATTGTTCTCGACACCAACGTCCTCTTCTCGGCACTGCATTCGCGCCTTGGTTCCTCCTTTGTCATTCTGAACAGGTCAGCGCCGGCCGATTTGGAATTCATCTCTCCGTGCCGCTGTTGCTCCAGTACGAAGACGTGCTCAAACGCAGCGCCGGCAAACTGGGGCTGGACCTCGCCGACATCGATGCGGTCATCGACCGCCTCTGCGCCGTCGCGACCTACCACGAAATCTACTACCTCTGGCGGCCCTTCTTATCCGACCGCAAAGACGACCTGGTTCTGGAATTGGCCGTGGCGGCACGATGCTCCCATATCGTGACCCACAATGTGCGCGATTTTCACGGTGCCGAATCGTTTGGAATCAAGGCCCTCTCGCCGGTAGAATTCAAGCGTATTCTTGGAGACGAATCATGACGCGCATCAATATCGAACTTCCCCTATCCGTCCACGAACGCGCCAAGCTCCTCGCCAAACGCGACGGCGTCTCCGTCGACCAGTTCATCTCCACCGCCCTGGCCGAGAAAATGTCCGTGCTCGAAGCCGAAACCTATTTCCGCCAGCGCGCCAAACGCGGCACCCGCGAAGCCTTCGATCGCGTCATGGCCAAAGTGCCCGCCCGCAAACCCCTCCCAGGCGACGAATTGCCGGCGCGCAACTGAAGACAGGCGCACACACAACACTGGAGCCGTGCCATGACGCGTCAATAGCCGTCGTCGGAGGTTCCTCACTTATCCGTTTCTCGCCTTCAGCCGCGCCCGCAGATCATCCGACGAAACCATCATCGTCCGCGTGCCCGCATTCTCCTGCGCGGGCTTCTCCCGTCCGTCACAACACCCACCCGCACAGCCGCCGCCCCCCGGCGTGGGGCGGAAGTAGCGGTACGCCATCACACCCAGCCATACCCCGCACGCCGCCACAATGAGAATGACAACGGCCTGCTGCATCAGCGCACCTGCCTGGGATTGGCCGGCCCGGCATTGCCGCGCACGGGCGCGGGGGCCGGCGCGGGCCGCGGCGCGACGACATTCACCGGCACGGGCGAAACCTGCCGTGGCGCGACATACGTGGGAGGAGGCGGCACGGTGTTCGCAGGCATGCGATTCGTGGGTTGCGGCAAACTGGCGGGCAGGTAACCCGTGCTGCTGTTGTACGCCGCCTGCCCGTCCCGGCTCACCCCACCGCCCCTGCCGCCCCGGCCCCCGCCATCGCCATCATCATCGCGGCCGCGGCGGCCCGGATTCGCCGGGTACAGCACCAGGGGATAAAAGCCCAGGCCATAATTGTATACATACGGATAGTTGTAGCCATATGAATAGCTAAAACCAAAGGGTTGGCCGTAGCCATAGGAATAACTGGCGGCATACGTGTAATACGGATATCCGGTGTAGTACGGATACCCGGTGTAGTACGGATACCCGGTGTAGTACGGATACCCGGTGTAGTACGGATACCCGGTTTCATACCCCACCTGCATCGGCGGCGGCGGCGTGATCACAATCACCTGCGGCGGGGTGGCCGGCGCGACCGGAGCGGCCGGTGCCGCGGTAACCGGCGTCGCTCTAGCCACCGGCATGTACGCCGGCGCTGGCGCCGCGGGAGCGCGGAGCTGGCCGGCCAACTCATCCTCCAGTTGCAAAAGGTCGGCGCTGCCGCCGGTCACCAGCGCCGTGCGAATGGTATCACCCGTTTTGCCGTCGATCAGTTGCGCCGTCAGCCGCACCTGGTCCCCCACCACCTGCGCCGCCCCCCGGATCGCCAGCGGCACACCGGCGCTGCGCGCCAGCCGCGCCGCCGTCGCGTTGTCCTCCACAATCACCTGCCCGCTAAAGGCGATGGGCGAAAAACCCGTGCGCCCCAAGTCCGCCACCAGGCTCTCCTGCACCCCCTTGCCGATCCATTGCTGGGCGGCCGGCACGTTCAGCACGGTGAACGGGATCACCAGCACCCGATCATCCACCGGTGCCGCCGGCACCGCCGCGCCCAAAGTCGCCAACGCGGCCAGCGCGGCACCTGCGAGAATCCAGGATGTGCGTTTCATAAAACACCTCATCGGGTGGAACATCATTATAGAGCAAAAACGTGCCATCTTGGCGGAATCTTCGGATGCCCGAGCAAAATTCCCCCACCCCGCCAACCCCGCCCCCCGCGATTGCGGCAATATATCCATCCCTCCATGACTTTCCCCCCCGCCCACGCTAAACTACTCCGTTTCCCTCCCCTGTCCCCAAAGGAGTCCCCATGGCCGCTTCCGCCGAGCTCGAACTCGGCACCACCCTCAGCCTCAAGCTCGACCAGAACGGCCTCATCACCGCCGTCACCGTCGATGCCGACACCCATGAAGTCCTCATGGTCGCCTTCATGAATCCCGCGGCCCTCGAAAAAACCCTCGCCACCGGCAAGGCCACCTATTGGTCCCGCTCCCGCCAAAAATTCTGGGTCAAAGGCGAGGAATCCGGCAATACCCAGGAAATCCTCTCCGTCACCATCGACTGCGACCAGGATGCCGTCGTCCTTAAGGTCCGCCAAAAAGGCGCCGCCTGCCACAATGGCTTCGCCAGTTGTTTTTACCGCCAAGTGGT
The DNA here is from genome assembly GCA_903868035.1 of uncultured Phycisphaerales bacterium. Next base: position 2,545 of record CAIPTQ010000125.1, on the reverse strand, counting down.
CCCCGCCCCCGCCGGCGGCCTAGAATTGAAGACCATCGCCCGGCCCCTCATGGACCCCAAACAGATGTACCACAAGTGAGGCCCGGCATGAACAGGAAAGGCGGCAACGTGAGCCCCACAGCAACCCTCGCCGAACACCCGGCCAAATCCCCCCCCAATGCCATGGCCGACGTCCAGGGCGCCTCCGACGGCCGCAACGTCGCCATCGACAAGGTCGGCGTCAAGGGCGTCCGCTACCCCATCACCCTGCGCCAGGCCTGCGGCGGCGAACAGCACACCATCGCCTCCATCAACCTCTACGTCTCCCTGCCCAAGCACAAAAAGGGCACCCACATGTCCCGCCTGCTGGAGATTCTCAACCGCCACCACCGCGCCATCACCCCCGCCCAGATCATCCCGATCCTCCACGAGGTCAAGACCAGGCTCGATGCCGCCGACGCCCACATCGAGATGACCTTCCCCTACTTCATCGAGAAAGCCGCCCCCGTGACGGCGGCCAAGGGCCTGATGGATTATCTCTGCACCTTTGAGGGCACCAGCAACGGCCTGGACGATTTTATCATGGGCGTGCGCGCCCCGGCCACCAGCCTCTGCCCGTGCTCCAAGGAAATTTCCGCCTACGGCGCCCACAACCAGCGCTGCGAGATCACCGCCAAGGTGCGCACCAACAAGCTGCTCTGGATCGAGGACTTGGTGAAGATCATGGAAGGCGCCGCCAGCGCCCCCGTCTATGCCGTGCTCAAGCGCCCGGACGAAAAGTTCGTCACCGAGCAGGCCTTCGACAACCCCAAGTTCGTCGAGGACATCATCCGCGACCTGGCCATGGCCCTCGACCGCGAGGACCGCGTCACGTGGTATCACATCGAAAGCGAAAACTTCGAGTCCATCCACAACCACAATGCCTACGCGATGATCGAACGCGACAAACGGTAATGTGGTGCGCCCAGTGGTGCCGACGCCCTCGTCGGCCGTCGCTGCGGGAATAGCTGTTGATCACAGGATTTCATATGCCGCGAAAAACCATCGAGCAACGTGTAACCGCACTTGAAGCGGACATGAAAATATTGAAGGAACACTTGACGCAAATCAAGACCCGGGAGGGCATTCGGCTGGGGCGCGAACAACTGGCACAGGGAAAAGTCGTGCCCGCGCGTGAGTTTCTTGAAACCATGCGCAAGAAATACAAGATCGCCCGCGTATGAAATACCAAGTTTAATCCCCCCAATCAAAAATCGAAAATCAAAAATCCCCTCACCCTCGCGGCTCCACAATCCGCACGTCCTCCTCCTCGGCAATCTCCCCCAAACTCCGGTCCGACCGCTTCTCCCCCGTGTCCGCCGTGCCCCGGGCCTCCATCGGCGGCAGGCTCGGCAAACTATTCAGCCGGTCGATCAGCAGCCGCAGCCGCGCCAGGCTCTGGCGGTCGAAATTCAACGCGATCCGCGGAAACTCCGGCACCAATGTCTCCTCATCAATCACCTGCGTCCGCCGCACCTCGATGCCCCCGCTCGTGCAGATGCCGCCAAACTCCGCGTTCAACTCCGCCAGCTCCCCCGCCGTCGGCGCGTGCTGCACCCGCAAAAACAACTCCTCCCGCGCATACCGGCAGGAATGATAATTGCGATAAAACCGCCGGATGTGGTCCACCGCATCCTGCACATCATGCGTGATGTGGTACAGCGCCGTGTCCTCCGGGCTGATCAGCCCGCCGCCCAGCAGCTCCTCGCGGATGAAGCGGTCCCACTTCTGCCAGTACGTGCCCCCAGGCTCCTCAATAAGCACGATCGGCATCGGGTCGCACCGGCCCGTCTGCACCAGCGTCAGCACCTCAAACCCCTCATCATGCGTCCCAAACCCCCCGGGAAACAGCGCGATGGCATGCGTTTCCTTCACGAACACCACCTTGCGGGAGAAAAAATACCGGAAGTGGATCAGCTTCTGGTCGCCCTCGATGACGGAGTTGGTGCGCTGTTCAAACGGCAGCTTGATCGCCACGCCGAACGAGGCGTCCAGCCCCGCCCCCTCATGCCCCGCCGCCATGATGCCCCCGCCCGCGCCGGTGATGACCATGAACCCCGCGTCCGCCAGGCGCTTGCCAAACTCGCGGGCCAGCAGGTAATTCGGGTGCGTTTCCGGCGTGCGCGCCGAGCCAAAGACCGACACCTTCCGCCGCTGCCGGTACGGCTTGAAGATTTTGAACGCGTACCGCAGTTCCTTGAACGATCGCGCCATCAGCTTCATCTCCCCCCGCCCCGGCTCATCGCGGGCCAGCTTCAGCGCCGCCTGGATCATGTCCGCCGCCAGTTCGCGGTCCTTGGTGATCCCCGCGTCATTCAGCAGGGCCTGTATCTTCTCGGCTATCCCAGGGGGCACATTATCGGCACTTCGGGTCACAAATACCTCAAACAGGGGATTCCGGATCGGGGCCACAATATGCCATCGCCCGGATGCCGTGCAAGGCTTTACTTCAAATGGGCATTTGTTATACTCAAAAACCTCCTGCGGGCGTAGCTCAGTGGTAGAGCGTCACGTTGCCAACGTGAAT
>CAIPTQ010000124.1 GCA_903868035.1 uncultured Phycisphaerales bacterium | reverse complement strand
GCCTGCCTGATGCAATGCGGGGTGAACGAGCGCGACGGGCAGCCGGATTTCTCCCGCGTGGTGCTGGTGCTGCTGGACGTCACCACGGCCAAACGGACGTCGGTGGCCAAGATGGAGAACCAGCAATTGCTGCGCGAGATCCTCGCCCGGGCCAACATCCTGATGTGGTGGGCCCAGGTCCGCCGCGAAGGCGGCCAGCTGCGGTGGAAGCTCAACGTTCCTTCGCAGTCGTACGACAGCCAGCTTTATCAGCTGGCGACGGCGATGGACCGCGGGGGGCTCTGGGACGGGGATCATGTGCCCGAACTGGCGGAAATGACGGCCCAGACCGATCAGGCCATCCTCGGCGGCCTTCCCGGCTATCAGCATGAATTTTGCGTGCTCTCCGACAAAGGCGCCACCCACTGGGTGAACGAGGATGTGGCCATTTCCCGCCTGGCTGAGGATGAGTGGAGCCTGGTGGGCGTCATCACGGAAGTGACGGCCCAGCACGAGGCCGAGGAGGCCCGGAAAGCGACTGAAACGCGGCTGCACCAGATCCTGACCCAGGCCGACTGCCTGCTGTGGCAGGCTAACGTGGCGGAGAACGCCGCCGGGGAGTTTGCGTGGACTCATTACATCCCCCCGTCCAACCTTTACGAGGAGTTGTTCGGTGGTCTTCCCCCGGCACCCCGGGCGATGCGGTGGATGGAATTGGATGTGCCGCAATTCCCCGAAATTCGCGAACGCGGCCGGGCGGCCATGCGCCAGGGCGCGGCTGGTTACGAACAGGAGTTCCTGGTGCGCCAGCCGAAAGCAGCGCTTTGGCTGCACGAGCAGGTGTCGATCACCGCCATCGGACCGAGCCAGTGGAACCTGATCGGTGTCATCACGAATGTGACTGCCCGGCATGAAGCCGAGGAGGCGCGCAAGGCCAGTGAGGCGCAGTTGCAGCAACTCCTCTCACAGGCGGACTGCATGCTGTGGCAGGCGGAAGTCGCGGAGAACATGGCGGGCGCGCTGGACTGGGCCCTCTATATTCCCGGCTCCAACCTTCACCGGGAGTTATTCGGCACCAATCCCTCGGAACATCCGAATCTGATGTGGAGCGAGCTCAACGTACTGGAGCTTTCGGAGATGAATGCGCGCAGCGAAAAAGCGCTGCGCAGCGGCGCGCCAGGCTACGAGCAGGAATTCCGCGCCCGCCGGGACGACCGGATCTACTGGCTGCACGAGCGGGTTTCGATCACCGCCGTGGGCCCCGGCCGGTGGAACGTCGTCGGGGTCATCACCGACGTGACCGCGCGGCGGGAGGCGGAGGAGGCCCGCCAGGCCAGCGAGACCCAGCTGCAGCAGATCCTTGATCGGGCGGACTGCATGTTGTGGCAGGGCCGCGTGACGGATGCCAACGGCAGAATTAGCTGGCGGTTCGACGTCCCGGCCTCGGCTCTCCAGCGGCGGTTGTTTGGCAGCGAGGGCCTCGCCGGGTCGCCGGTGCTGTATGACAACTTCAACGTGCCGGAGATTTCCGAGATGCACGTGCTGGGAGCGGCCGCCCTCCGGAGTGGCGCCCCGGGTTATGAACATGAGTTCCGCATCGTGAAGCCCGAGCGCACATACTGGCTCCACGAGCGTGCCATCATTGCGCCCCAG
>CAIPTQ010000123.1 GCA_903868035.1 uncultured Phycisphaerales bacterium | reverse complement strand
GCAGCGGCGCTATCGCTTCGGCAATCAACCGCTTGACATCCGTGTCACTGTAACTGCTCATCCTTCATGTTGTACCAACTTGTCGCCGCGGGCGCAAATCACAAGCGCGAATAATACCGCGGAAACTGTGAACGGTTACCACATAAGATTGGAGCCATCACGTGATCAATATCGTTAATTCCATCCCCCGGTTTTCGCAACACAACGAGCAGGCCATCGTGGCCCGGATGCTGGAGCGGCTGGCCCCGCGCGAGCACTTCTGCGTGGATATCGCGGCCCATAACGGGGTCGTTCTGTCCAACACGCTGCCCATTTTCATGCAGGGATGGGGCGGCCTGGCGGTGGAGGCCGACCCGGAGCTGTTCGCGGGCCTGGCGCGGAACTACGTGCAATTGGGCAAGGTGGGGCTGGCGCGCTGTTATGCCACGCCGATGAATATTGTGCCGTTGCTGCAGGCCTTTTCGACGCCGCGGGAGTTCGGGTATCTGAGCCTGGACATCGACAGCTACGACTATTATGTGCTCGCGCAGTTGCTGGCGGCGTACCGCCCTTCGCTGATCGTCAGCGAAGTCAATGAGATCATCCCGCCGCCGGTGAAATTCACCGTCAAGTACAACCCGGATTTTTCGTATAAGAACGACAATTTTCAGGGGCAAAGTTTGGCGATGCTGATGGAACTCGCGGGTCGGCACAACTACGACCTGGTCGAGGTGGAATACAACAATGCGTTTTTGATTCCGCGGGAGATCAATCCCTTCCCGGTGGTGGCGCCCGAACAGGCTTGGCGCGCGGGATACCTTGAACGGACGGATCGCGCCGCCCTCTTTCCATGGAACGCCAAGCATGAACCGCTCTTCCAGATGGATGCCGCCCGGCAGGTGGAATATCTCCGCGGCATCTTCGCGCAGTATGCCGGGGGGTATGAATTGGGGCTGTAAGGATTTCCACGCGGCTGTTCAATGCCCGTGCCCCTGCCCAAATGCCCCAGGCGCCTTCTCATGCTCCTGCGCCACCACCGCCCCCTCCGGCGGTAGCGCCTTGGGCTTGATAAAATGCCGAAACACCCACACCAGCGCAAAAATGCCAAACAGCAGCAACACCACAATCGGCCCCGACGAATACTTGTTGAACGGCGGCACAATCATCAGCCACGCCGCCGCCGACGTCCCCACCACCCCGATCAGCAGCGCCGTCGCCAGCACCTGCCCGAATTTCCGGGAGAGCATGTTCGCCGTCGCCCCGGGGATGATCATCAGCGCCGTGATCATCAGAAACCCCACCATCCGCACGCACACCACCGTCACCAGTGAAATCATCACCAGCAGCAGCGTGTTGATCAGCCGCGTGTTGACCCCGTTGATCCGCGCCATCTCCTCATCCAGCGTCGTGTACACAAATTGGTGATACAGCACGCCGATGATGCCAAAAACCAGCACCATCGCCACGCCGACGATGCGCAGGTCCGTGTAGTCGGCATTCAGGAAGTCGCCGAAGAGGAGGCGTTCGACATCCGCGGGCAGCTTCTGGCCGCCGGCACACAGGACGCTCAGCAAAAGCTGGCCGAAGGCGACCGTGGCCACCAGAAAGATGCCGATGGCGGAGTCCTCGGAGACGCGTTTTTTCCGCGTGACGTAGCCAATAAGTAGCGCCGTGCCCAGGCAAAAAATGCCCGTGATGATCTCCTGCCAAATCGGCCCCTTGAAGCTGGGCGCCAGCGCCCCCACGGCAATCGCAATCGCCACCCCCCCGTAGCCGGCATGCGACACCCCCTCGGAAATCAGCGCCATCCGCCGCAGCACCACGAACACCGACAACAACGCGCACATCGCCCCCAACACCGGGCCAAGGAGCAGCGACGGGAGAAAATAATGAATGTATTGCACCATGTTGCGACCTGTAAAATTCCTCAAATCTCAAATCTCAAATCTCAAATCTCAAATCTCAAATCTCAAATCTCAAATCTCAAATCTCAAATCTCAAATATCATATATCATATATCTCCGTGCCTCCGTGGTGAATATTCTTCGTGCGTCTTCGTGTGCTTCGCGCCTTCGTGGTTACGTTTGGTTGCCGCCCGCCGCGCCCGCATGTTCATGCCCGCAACACGACGCGTCGTGAACCCCCGAATGCTGGTCCAGCACCGCATCCAAATCGCACTGGAACACCTTGAACAGCACTTCCGACGACAGCCCCTGCGGCCGGTCGTGATAGTGCAGCGTGCGATCCAGGCACGCCACCCGGTCGCACGAGGCGATCACGCTCCGCAGATCGTGCGACACCATTACTAGCGTCAGGTCAAACTGGTTTTTCAGCGTGCCCAGCAGCGCCAGGAATTTCTCCTGCCCGGACTGGTCGATCCCCGTCGTCGGCTCATCCAGGAACAGTATCTTCGGCTGATTCACCAAAGCCCGCGCGATGAACACCCGCTGCTGCTGCCCCCCGGACAGCCCGCCAATGGGCTGGTCGGCAAGCTCGTCCATCTCGACGGCCTGGAGCGTGGCGCTTACCTGCTCCTTCTGGCTGCGCGAAAATCCACCCAGCCGCGGCTTGCGCCCGATCAGCCCCAGCGTCACCACCTGCCGCACCGTGATCGGAAACGACCAGTCCAGAACATGCCGCTGCGGCACATAGCCCACCAGCGATCCGTCCGCACACGCCGCCCGCGGTGACTTGCACAAAACCGTGATCGCCCCTTCGTCCGGAATGAGTGTCCCCAGCATGAGCTTGAGCAAAGTCGATTTCCCCCCGCCGTTGGGGCCGATGATCCCCAGCGTGGAGCCTTTTTTCACATGCAGCGTGATACGCGCAAGCGCCTGCCGTGCGTCGTAGGCGAACGAGACATTGTGTACGCAAATGACATCCACGCCCTGGTGCAGGCCCAGGTCGGACTGGCTCACCACATGCGTGTGCGGCGGAACGGCAAGGGGGATGAACGTCATGTCAACAACTCGAAACTCGAAACTCGAAACTTGAAACTCGAAACTTGAAACTCAGTCACCCTCCCAACGCAGTCTTCAGCGCCTCCAAGTTCTGCCGCATGAGCTGCTCGTACGTGTTGCTCCTGTCATCATAGGTCTCCAGCGGCTGCAAAACGATCGTGTGGACGCCGGTTTCTCGTACGATCACCGCGCTGCTTTGTTCGGGCAGGGCGTTTTCCAGGGCGATGTATTTGATCTGGTGCTGTTTGATGAGGTTGATGACCTTGAGGGTCTGGGCCGGGCTTAGCCCGTTGCCGGGGATTTCCTCGATGGAGGCGATCTGGCGCAGGCCGTAACGCTGCGCCAGATAAGCGTATGCGCCGTGGAACCCGATGAAATCCCTGGTCTTGAAGCCCGCCGCCGCCGCCGTGAAATCGCGGTCGAGCTGCGCCAGGCCGGCAAGGTATTGTTGCGCGTTTTGCTCCAAGATGGCTTTGTCCGCCGGAGCCAACTCGATCAGCGCGTCGCGGATGATTTCCGCCGCCTTCATCTGTATCCGCGGATCCAACCAAATATGCGGATTGTTCAATATCTCACCCGGTTTCGCCGGCACAGTTTCCAGCGACACCTCCTGGGTCTTGAGCAACAACTCTTGGGGAATCCGATCGCTGATGCACAGCGTCCGCGCTTTGGTTTCTTTCACGAGCTTGTCGAAATGGTCATCGAGTCCCAGGCCGTTCTTGATGTACAACGCGGACTGAAAGGCGCTCAATTTGTCGGCGGCCGTAGTTTCGTATTCGTGAGGACTCGTGGAGGCGGGGATGAGAATTCGCACTTCGAGTTTATCGCCGGCGATGGCCCGCGCCGCGTCGTAATACGCGAAGATGGAACAGAGGACGATGGGCTTGCCGGTGGACGTGGAGGGACTGCAACCGCCAAGGCCCAGGGCGGCGGCCAAAAGGGCAAGGGCGGCAAACCAGTGCATGAAAAAGCGTGGGGGCATGACATCACCTCTAAGGTTGCTGTAATCCGCTGGCATAAGCTTAGCGACAGTGACTTGGATATGCAAGTAAATTGCATTTAATATGCAAAATGGGCGGTTTTACTGTGGAATACGCGAAATTATTGATGCGAATGACGGGAAAGCCGGCGCCTGCGGCGGCAACAGTGCAACGTTGCCGGCGATGTGCCGTGTAGTCTTGTGTGTGTGGTGGTATACTCCCGGGTCCAAGGGGATCCTTATTTTGAGGTCTGTATGGCACAGGCATGGGCGCGTGGCGCCGGCAAACGATGGCGGCAGGCGGGGCGGGCGGGGTTTACCCTCATCGAGCTGCTGGTGGTGGTGGCCATCATCGCGCTGCTCATCTCCATCATGCTGCCGTCGCTGGGCAAGGCCAAGGAAATGGCCAACCGCGCCTATTGCGCGGCCAACATGCGCAGCACCGCCCAACAGATGTGGATGTATTCCCAGGACAACAGCACGTTCCCGATCTGCAAGCCGCCCGACGCGGCAAATTCCTATGTCAACGGCTGGACCGCCGCGCCCAGCGCCTACAACTCCGCCGACGCCTTGGCGCTGGTCCTCACGGACACCAAGGGCGTGGCTTTGTCGGCGCTCTGGATGTTGAGCCTCCGGGGCACGCCGCCCAAGGTGTTCTACTGCAAGTCCGACCGTTTTGTGGTGGGCCCGGCGAACCAGATCGGCAACAACAACATGTTTTATGCCAACTTCCAGGACCAATTCCAGGAATCCTATTCCATCGTCTACCCCTGGACGGGCGCGTCGGTTTCGCCGAATTGGCGGGGGAATCTCGAAAGCACCTACCCCGTGATGAGCGACATGGCGCCGCTGACGGGCACCAACAACAAGGACACCACCAAGGCCAAAGGCTCGACCAACAAGGCGTATAACTCATCCAACCATGATGATGCCGGGCAGAATGTGTCGTTCGGCGACGCCCATGCGGAATGGTGCGTCAATCCGTACCAGGGCGTGGCGGGGGACAATATTTTCACGACGGGCATGGGCGCGCAACAGGCGGCGGGCTTGAACAGCGTGGGGACGCCGGTGTCGGTGACGGATGTGGTGATGGTGCCGGTGCGTGATACGGCATCGGGTTCGATGGGGAACTGAGGGCCTTCCGCGGGGTTATTTTGCGTTAATTTTGCGTGAAATTTGACTTATTTTGCGTCTATTTAGCGTTGTAGCCGTATCTTTTGCGATCTTTTGCGATGGCCGCGCCGGGGTTCGGCCATTTTGCCGGCGCGGGGTTATACTCCGGGCATGAGCACCCCATCCCCCGCCTCCCCCCCCGCCTCCCCCCCCGCCTCCCCCTCCGGGTCCGAGCCTTCTGCCGGGGAGCGCGCGCGGAAGCGGCGGCCGCCGGCGGGGCTGTTCGCGCTGGGGAACGCGGGGCTGCCGGCGGAGGTGACGGCGGAGGGGGTGAGGTGGCGGTTCGGCAAATTGTTCAAGCATGATTTTTTTGCCGCGACGGGGTTGTATGAGCGCGTGGCGGCGGCGGGGGAGAGTCCGGGGGCGGCGGCGCTGGCGGTGTTGAAGGTGCAGCGGACGCAGCCGCTGTTGGGCGTGCCGCTGCGGTGGCTGGGGGCGAAGGTGGCGCGGCATGAGATTCGGATATACCGCAAGCTGCAAGGGGTGGCGGGGATCCCGGCCTTTCTGGGGACGGTGGGGGCGACGGGGTTTCTGCACGCGTTTGTGCCGGGGACGGAACTGCATGGGAGTTTGCCGCTGACGGGGGAGTTTTTCGGGCAGATGGAGAAGCTGTTTACGGACCTGCACGAGCGGCATATTGCGTATGTAGACAGCAACAAGCGAGAGAACATTTTGTACGGGGAGGACGGGCGGCCGTGGCTGATCGACTTTCAGATTTCGTTCGAGCTCAAGCACGGGGAGCGGGACAATTTTCTGGCGAAGTGGATTTTCCGGCGGATGGTGCGCGCGGACTGGTATCACTTCTACAAGCACAAGACGCGGCTGCTGCCGGCGGCATGTACGGCGGAGGATTTTGCGAAGGCCCAAAAGCGAGGATTTTTGCACCAGGCGCATCGGTGGATCGCGCGGCCGTTCATCGTGGTGCGGCGGAAGTTTCTGGCGCGGTATGATCTGGCGAACACGCGGTGAGAGACGACGTAAATTTGCCACAAATGAACGCGGCGCGGCGAGCCGCAACCAAACGTAACCACGAAGACACGAAGCACACGAAGACGCACGAAGAATATTCACTACGGAGGCACGGAGACACGGAGGTATTTGAGGGTGCGGGTGGAGTTGGGCGGGGCGGAGGCGAAGGGGCTGGGGGGAGGGAATGACGAAGGGGATGAGTGATGAGTGATGAGTCACCTGTCGCGAGTTGAGCGCGGAATCAGTCCGGCGTATATTTCCCGCATGGCCAGCGCGTTTGAAATTCGATACGACGAAATGGCGGCGGCGGAGATTGAAGCGCTGCGGGCATTTGAGTCGCGAAAAATCATGGAAGCCATTGAGTTGCACCTGCGCCACAGTCCGAAAACCGAGAGCCGGAGCCGCATCAAGAAAATGAGGGCGCCGTTTTGGAGCGAATTTCGCCTTCGGGTCGATGATTTCAGGGTATACTATGATGTGGATGACGAGCAGCGGCTCGTGAAGATATTGCGTGTGCTGAGCAAAACGACGGAATCGACGCCCGGAGAACCGCCATGAAAAGCGTGACAGTCAGCGACAGGCGAACCTTGCGCGACGTTATTGGGAAGGGAGTCAAGAAGGATGTCGTGGTGGAGCGCAACGGCCATGCGGTGGCGCTGATCGTCCCCTTCGACGATGACGACCGGTATTGGTATGCCCGGGAACACGACCCGGCGTTCATCAAGTCCATCGCGAAGGCGCGGAGGAATTTCAAGGCGGGGAAGTCCATCAGCCATGAGGAATTAAAGGCCAAGTTGGGCCTGAAATAGCACCATGCGCACGGTTCCGACGCTGGATATTGGTCATCGGATAGCATCGTCCCACCGCCAGGTCAACTCTCCAGGGTCGCGATCTTCAGGCTCTCCAACGCCTTCTGCAGCGCCGCCGATAGCACCTTCATGATGTCCCGAATCTCATTCTGCAGGCGCAGGCCATCCGTTTGTTCGTCGGCATGGGGCTTGGCCATGTGGCTCTGCTCCTGCATCTTCGCCGCCAGATACGCGTTGAGCTCCACCCGCTTCTTCCCCAGTTCCTCCGACGTCGCCTTCATGTCCTTGACCACGGCCTTGCGTAACGCCGGCTTGGCCTTCACGGTTTCCAGCATCCACTTAGCCTTCTCCATCAGCGTGTTGATGGGGCCTTGACGCTCCTTCAAGCCCGCAATGATGTTCTTGCGTTGCTCCAGCCAGGCGGTGAAAACTTTCGCGTATTCGCCGGCGGCCTGCGTCAGCGCGCCGCGCGCCTTATTGATCAGAGACGTATATCCCTCCAACGCCTGCAGAATCTCCTTCTGCGTCGGGCATTGACGCTTCACCTTTTCCAACCCTTCATTCACTTTGAGCAGGGCGTCATACGCCTGATTAAAACTCTTCCTGGAACGCTGTTTCGGATCCAGGCACTCTTTCCAGACGCTCTCGTACTGCCCCAAAAGCTTCTCCATCCCCGTGTTCGGCAGAAGCTTCGCCATGTTCGCCTGCCACCAATTCGCGCTCAAGTCGGACGGCTGACCCACGGTCAGCTTGACGCCCAGCGCTTCGATGGCCTTTTCCAGTTCGACGATCGCCTTCTCACACGCGGCGGTCTTCTGCAAAGCCAGCCGGCCGATCTCTGAGAGATAGTCCGTTGACCGGTCCTTGGGATGCGGTGCTTCCACCGCCTTGGCGTTCTTGGCATGCATTTCCATCGCCTCGTGAAGGCTCTTCCGATTGTCCTTCAACTGCGCGCTGAGTCCCTTCGCATCCGCCACCAGTGGCTCCCTGGGCACGCTCGGCACTTTGCTGGCTTTCTCACAGACTTTAAGACACGTCTCGACTCTCTTCAGCAGTTCGTCCACGTCCCTGTTCAACACCTGCAACTCCGCGATGGTATTCTTCCGCAGGCCTTCCCAATCGTCGATGATTTTCAGGTACGCGCCCTTCTTCAGCGCGACCGTGTCTTTGGCCTTCTTGAGCAGCGCCGGATACGCGCTCAGCGCGTCCATGGTTTCTTTATGCAGCTTGGGGTTGCACGCGCTCTTCTGGGTTTCAACCCCCCTGGCAACATTCTCCAGCGCGCCGCTGACCTCATCCAAGAGCGCCACGGTGCGCTCTTTCGGATCCTGGCACTTTTTCCCAACCATTTCATATTGCCCCAGCAGGTTTCCCAGTCCCGTGTCCTTCAAGGTCTTGGCTTTGTTGTTGATCCACCATTGCTTGCTCAAGTCCGTCGGAAGTTTGGCCATATTCCGCCTCTTTGGGTTGATGGATGATGCAGGTGGCGGAGCCTTTCACAGTGCCTGCACCTGGGGTGACATTTCCCAGAGGGCCTCCGACCTGAGTAAACGTTTGCCAAGATAGCGACCGCCGAGTCCTTTTTCAATCGTGAGCGCTACTCCCAGTGACTCCCTCGCCGCCGCGCCAACATAAACAAAAATCAAATTTCCTCAGTATCAGTATTTGCCCACCGCCGGTTGATGAACCTCGTACAGCGTAATTTCTTCCTGCAATTGATTGATCACCCGCTTGAGCGATTGCAGCGTCAGTTCATGTACGTGAGGGTTGGGGGCAGACTCCAGAAGCCGTGACTTGTAGCGCTGCTCAATCTCCTGAAGCTTCTTGCGGGTATTCGCCAATTCCAGGTCGTTTTTCAAGCTCATAGAATTACCTCGATGAGGCCTTTCTCTTTTCGCAGGCGGTCAAACGCGAAAAAGCCATTGATGAAATAGTCGAAATCCGCCTGGTCGACCAGCGACACATCCAGGAACGGCAAACCCTTGCGCAACTCCTTTTCGGCGGGGGAATCCAAGGGAAAAACCGTCCCCATCAGGAGCACACAATCCACATCATTGGGTTCCATTATATCGGTGACGAAACTCCCGTTCAAAACAATTCTGCGCACACCGGCACGGAGGGCCAGGTCGATCATCCAGCGGACGGAATCCATCTGCACGCGGCGGAGCTCCGAGGGGCCGCCGAAACGTGCGTCGATTTCGGTTGGCGTCGCCGGGTGGACGCCCGGAGGAAGGCAGCCGAACTCATTGAATGCGGGGATCATGCGTACTGACCGTGAAATACGCGAAACCTCGAAAACCAACCACTCCGTCATCATCGCGCCTACTTCCACAATAATCAAATTTCCTCAGACAGTTTGTGCGTGGCGCGGGGTGGCGCGGGGGAATTTGTCGGGGGGGGCGGATAGTGGACAGTGGACAGTGGTAAGGGGTCAGGGGACGAGGACAATGTGCAGCGAACAAGGCTCGGGGGCCGTCAATTGGCCGACCGCCCCAAGATTGTTTCCGTCAAGATCCTCCCGGCCACCGCCGAAATCCACGGGCTGAACAAATACCCCCTCCCGATTCCCCCCACCCGCCCGCACGATGGTCATGGGGACAGCACCCGGGCGCGGTACAAGGCATGGTCCTCCTGCGCCGCCATTTGGCCTTCGTACTCGAACACCACATCCAGGCCGTAATGCTCGCGGTAGTACGTCTGCAACGGGTCCAGCCACCGCGATTGCATCAGAAACCAGGCCTCGGGCTTGTACAACACGGACCGCAGGTAGGGCGCCTCGAGCCCGTTGTTCGCCATGCTCTGCTGAAAGAGCGGGGACAGCGACGGCCACCCATAGTAGGTCATGGAAAACGGCAACTCCTTGCCCGGGGGGTTGAAGAACGTACACTGCTCGAGGTAGGAATCTTGGGGCATGACCACCAGCAGGGGCTTGCGCTCCGTGCCGCCCAAGCTCCCGGCATGCGCGATCAGGCCCGGGCTGGCTTGCTGGAGCGCCTTATTGTCCCGATCGGTCTGCCGCAATCCCGCATAGACGCGGGTCGTCAGCCATAGGCCCAGCCCGAGGGCGCACCCATCGGCCAGCAGGATTAAGCCCCGCCGGATCTTTCCTGAAGGCTTGAGGTCGGGAAATGAGATCGTCCAATACAGGCACGCCGCCAGAATCAGGGCCGGCATGTTGTAGGCGACGCGTTCCGGCAACCGCGCCGTGAGGCTCAGATAGAACCCGATCGCGAGGGTCAGGCCATAGCATGCCGCCAGACACAGGAGGATGGATTTCGCCCTGGCGCCCGCGTGCAGAATGCACCACCCGGCCCCCAGCAACGACAGACAAAACAGCAGGCCCGTGTCCCGCCCGAGGGACCACGGGAGATTCACCAGAAAGGAGCGCAGCGGCGGAAGCAGCGGCACCGATGGGGCCGCAAGCTTTTCCTGGGCGTTCAGGGCGCTATAGAACGCCCGCACTCTGCTGGCCGGGCCAAAGACCTCCGCGTCGGGGAAGCAGAATTTCACGAACATCAGGGCGTCGTTGGCGGACCAGCCGGCCGCCGCCGCCGCGGGCTCGGCGAAGCGAATCAGCGGCATGTCATGGATCTGACTGCGGATGCGATTGTACTCGTAGAACTCCGCCCAGGCGGGGTCGCGCTGATAATAGTGCCGGTCCACCGCCCACAGACCCGTGATGACGGCCGCCAGCACGAGGCCGACCACGGCCGTTCGCCGCCAGGCCTGAACCCGGAAGTGTTCGATCAGGAGCGGCGGGGAAACCAGCGCCAGCAGGAACACCGTTTCGCTGCGGATCATGCTCATCAGCGCGATCAGCGCCATGCCTGTGAGCACTCTGGCCCTATGGGTCGGATAGGGGGTTCGCAGGCCGTCCAGCACCAGGAACAGCCCGGCCATCCCCGCGACAAAGGCGGTTGTGGTGAACTGGAGTTTCAGCAGCAGGCGCGGTTCAACGATCACGAAGAACGCGGCATAAAGGGCCAGGTTGCGCCACTTGCGTTCGGTGGCGAGCGCCAGATAGGCCAGGGCGGTCATGGCGGCGAAATGCACGCTGACCAGGTACCAGAAGTACCAGTTGAATCCCGTGAACGCGCGGTACAATTCCTTGAGCGCCATGCCGATCAGGACGTTCGTAAAGACCAGATACTCCGAAGGCGCGCCCCCGATCGCGCCCGAGGCGATCTGCTGCATGTACAGATCGTCGTTGGTCTCATACGTCGGCGTGGCCAATGCAAAAAAAAGCCCAAACAGCAGCAGGTTCACCAGCAGTGCCAGGCGCAGTGGACGTTTCACGGCCAATCCCTGCTTGAATGAATGAGAGGTATGACAGGAATTTGTTTTTTGTGAATGTTAGCGCGGCGGCGGGGGGCGGGGGGTTTGGGGGGCGGGGAAGATTCCGGACGCATCTGGCCACTCCATGAGGTCCATTTCCGTCACCAGTCGGCTGCACTGGGCCCATTTCGCGGCACGTCAGAGGCCTGGGACAGTGCGGTAACAGTATACCCCCGACGCGTGCGTATACAAAACGCCAAGTTACCAAACGCCAAGTTGATGCGGGGAATTGCTGGATTATTCGTCCCAAGCCAGCGCGCCCTGTTTTTCCCGATGGAGGTACACGAGATAATCGGGATCCATTTCGACCGCATCGGTGGAGTCTGATTCCGACTGCGATTGAACTGACTGGGGCAGCGGTGCGACGGGTGGCGGCGCACGCGGCGGCGGGGCGCGGCGGTCGGGCGTCGCTGGTGCCGGCGGTGGACCAGCGCAATGAGAACAAGCGTTTGGCGGAAAGGCTGCGCGCCCAAGCCCCGACTCTCCGCGGAGGGGATACCTGGCGGCTTTGACAAGGCCGCCGCTTGCATGTCACACATCGTATGATATCATACATCGTGTGAGATACGTGTTCATCCAGAATCGCGCCTTCACCCAGGAGGCGAAAAAGACCGGACTCACGCCGGAGGATCTCCGCGGCATGGAAAATGAAATCATGCGCCGCCCCGCCGGATGGCCCGTCATGGCCTCCACGGGCGGCCTGCGCAAGATGCGCTTCGCCCCCGAAACGCGGCGCGGCGGCAAGAGCGGCGGCGTACGCGTCTGTTATTACATTCTCGACGAATTCGCACGCGTCTATTTAATCACCGTGTTCACTAAAAATGAAAAATCCAATTTGAGCAAATCCGAGTGTCATGCCATCAAGGCCATGCTCGCCCAGTTAAAAGCTGGAGCCAAAAAGGAATCCCGCCATGAATAATCAAACGCAAACCAAAGCCGGCCGCAAGATCATCGCCTCCCTGCGGGAAATCCTGGACGCGCAAAAGTCCGGCGCCCCCTTCCGCGGCATGAAAGTCACGATCCGCGATGCCGAGGTGATCGAACCGTCGCCCCATGACGCCCACTCCGTGCGCGCCACGCGCCACAAGCTCGGCGTCAGCCAGCCGGTGTTCGCCAAGCTCGTCGGCGTCTCGGTCATGCTGGAACAATCCTGGGAGCAGGGCCAACGCTTCCCGGGCGGCCCGGCGCGCCGGCTGCTCGACGAAATCCGGCGCCACCCGGACTATTGGGCCGGCTTTATCCGGAAAGCTTCCTGAAACTTCGTGAGGCCCTGAAAAACACCCCCACAGAACAACCCCCCCATGCAACCCTTGCCCCCTTCCGCCGTTATACTGCCGGCATTCGCATTTTTGGGGAAGAATATTCATGTCGCAAAGTTCCACCCCGCCGCTGCCGGAGCTGGCCCGGCCTGCGCCGCGCATCGATGCGCTGGACCTGCTCCGGGGCATCGCCATCCTGGGCATCTTTCTGATGAACACGTGGACGATGTCCTACCCGCAATACGCCTACAGCAACCCGGCGGTGTATTCGCCGGACTGGAAGCTCGATGCGGGTTTCCCGCGGAACAACGGGACGTACGACTTCGGCCTCCAGGCGCTCACCGGCGCCAATTTTTGGACCTATGCCATCATCCACCTGCTGGCGGACATGAAGTTCATCACGACGTTTTCCATTCTTTTTGGCGCGGGCATTGTTTTGCAGGCGGACCGCTCGCGGAAAAAGGGGCACAACCCCTGGGTGGTCCATTACCTGCGGATGACCATTCTGCTGCTGTTCGGGCTGTGCCACACCTTCGGGTTCTGGTTCGGGGACATTCTCACCGATTACGCAATGCTGGGGTTGCTGCTGGCGCCGCTGCGGTTGCTGCCGGCGGGGCAACTGATGTTCCTGGGCATGGCGCTGGTGTCGGGCTCCACGCTCTATGACTACGCCAAGATGCATGACTGGATTCCGTGGCTGACGAGCCACCTCGATCAATGGGAAACCTACGTGCGGAGCCTGGCCCCCGTGCATAATTACTACGATTCCAACAACGACATGGAACTGCACATCTATCGCAGCGGCTGGTGGACGCAAATTATCGAGCATCGTTTCGTCACCTCCCTTCTGGGCCACACCAAGGAATTCGTCGAATGGACGTTCTTCCGCTGCGGGGGCTGCCTGCTCATCGGGATGGCGCTGCAGAAGCGTCGCTTCTTCCAGGGCATTTGGCCGCGCGGGGCCTATGCCACCATTGCGCTGATCTGCGCCCCTGTCGGTTGGATCATCATTTCCCTGGGGATACAGTTCAACCAATACCACGGCTGGACGGATGGCAATGGAGATCTCTTTGACCTCTGGCATATGGGCATGGCGTTCAACTACTGGGGCTCGCTGCTGTGCGCATTTGGGTACATCTCGTTCGGGGTGCTGCTGGCGCTGTGGGCGGCCGATCCGGTGAAGAAGGGCTGGTATGCCGAGTTCGCGCGGCTGGGGTATACGCCGATTTCGGCGATTGGGGCGACCTTTGCCGTCGCGCCGATGCACCAGATATTCCGCATGTGCCTGATCCCGATCCGCTCTGTGGGGCGGATGGCGCTGACGTGTTACCTCACGGAAACGCTGATCGGCACGACGCTGTTCTACGGGCATGGCTTTGGCAAATTCGGCAAGTTCACGCGTCCCGAGCTCGTCTACATGGTGGTGCTGCCGACCTGGGTGTTCATCATGTTGTTCGCCACGGTGTGGCTGTCGATTTTCCGCCAAGGGCCGCTGGAGTGGTTCTGGCATTCGATTGTGTACTGGGATTGGAAGAACCCGCTGAAGACGGCGGCGGGGCCGGACGCCTCGCTGAGCCCGTCGGTGGCGGGCAGCGCCGGCGACGCCTGAGGCGAGCCATACTGTCACTCATGCCGGAGGTGCGGTCGGAGGTGCGGTTACGTCGCCACCGGCTCGAAGCGGACCTGCTCGTCCACCCGGCGGGCGAAGTAGGCGTCCACGTGTAGATCGCGGTGGCAGTCGCGGAGGAGTTTGGCGACGGCGGCCAGGTCGGCGGCTTGGAGTTGTTCGAGGGGGGTGAGGCGGAGTTTGGTGGGGTGGACGTTGTGCTTATAGAAGAGGCAGTCCTGGTGGGCGATGAGGACGACGCGGGAGATGCCGTGGGATTCGACGAGGAATTTTAGCTGGCGGTCGAGGGCGCCGCGTTCGCGCATGGCGAGCATGTGGCCGGCGAGGCAGGCCGCCCCGCCGGGGATGGCGACGCGGTCGTAGTGGGGCAGGCCCAGGCAGTCGTGGAGGAATTCGTCCATGGCCTCGCCGTAGCGGCCGTCGGAGCAGTAGACGGCCGCCGCGCCGACACGCTCGTGGACGAAGGGGAGGGGGCTGGTGTAGGGGAGGGTGGGGCGGTCGGTCATGGGACTGGTTCCTTGTCAGCGGCGGTTTGGCGCAGGGAACGCTCCAGGCACCAGATGGTCAACACCAGGGTCGCGAGGAATGCCACTTCCATGGCGCAAATAAGGGCCACCAGCAGCAGGTCTTTGCCCCGGGGCCGGTCTTCAATGAGTCCCACGACCAGGACGGAGCCTTCCGCGGCGAGTAAGGCGAAATTGGCCAGGGCCAGATATTTGCCGAATTTAACCCGCCGCACGAATCCTTGGGTGACGCCCGCGCCGACCCAGAAGAAGCCCAGGCCCATGGATGCCGGGAGCAACGTGCAGGGGAACAGAAAAAGGTAGAATATGGAGTTGCCCAGGGTGAAGTCGCTGGAGCCTCCGCGATCGAGGTAGGCCGAAACGATCATGGCAATGGCAATGGCCAGGGCTGCCAGCAGGTACAACGATCCCGTCACGAACGACATAAGCCGCGCCATTTTGTGGGCGTTGCTTTTGGGGGCCGAGCGATAGTCAAGCGTCGGGTCGGGCATGACATATCCGGGAACAGGTCACATGACCACGCCAATGGTCAGCAAAATGTTGGCGTAGATTTTCTGCTCGCCCGTGGCGATGGTGAGGGTCACATCCTTGCTGCCGGCGGCTTCGTAGAAGGCGAAGCGTTCGAGCTTGGTCAGGTCGAGGGCGGCATTGCGGGCTTTGAGGATGCGGCGGAAGTCGTCGAAGATGGGCGGGTCGCTTTTCATGGCGTAGGCGCCCGTGCGCGCGGGTTCCATGACTTCGGCCAACTCGATGGGGACGGTGTTGGCGATGCCCGAGAGGACGTCCGTGACGTTCATCATGCCGGGGGCGAAGTTGAGGAAGACGAGGTCGGCATTGGGGCCGCGCTTGGTGTGGTGGGGGTAATTGCCGTCGGAGATGAGGATTTTCGAGGAGTGCCCGGCGCGGCCGAGGGCGGCGAGAATCTGGGGATGAATAATGGGGGTTTTAAGCATGAGGGGTCTCCGTAGTGAAATTTGACACTAGCGTACACGCGATGGGGGGACTTGGAAAGTGGCCAACGTAAACCAACAACACGGCCAACAACAGCGGCCAACGACACCAATGGCAGGACCAGCGAGGAAATCGAACAGACTGGCATCTCAGCCCTCATCTCGGCACGGCTCGCCAGTGAACCCGTCACCGATAAATGCCTCTACCCGGCGATTCGCCAGATCGTCCCGCTCTCCCGCACCATGAAATAACAGGTCAGCCACATCCGCTCCTGGGCCTTCGACCGCGCCATCCGCGCCTCCGCACGAAAAATGTTCTGAGCGGTGTTCGGTCAGGTATAAAACGGCCTCGGCACGACCACGCCACAAGGATCACCGCGGAATAATGATCTTCGTATCCGGCCAGATTGGCTCCTTCGCCAGTGGATTGGCCGTCCGGATTTCCCGCCACCGGTCCCCGATCCCGTACACCTTCATCGCAATCGCCCCGAAAGAATAATCCCCCAGATCCGTCGTGTAGACCGAGCTCCCGCTCGCCTGCGCCACCCGCGTGCCCCGCGCCTTCTGTACCGACGGCGCCGCCTGCCAACTGTTCCCCTCCACCATCGCGCCCTCCACCACCAGCATCTCCGGCACATTCACCAGCGCCTTGGCCGCATTGTGCTTGATCGTTCCCCCCGTCACGTGCATCGCCATGTCCTTGTCCGACAGGTTCGTCTTAAACAGCGTCTGGCCATCCCTGCCCAGCAGATTGTCGGCAATCATGCAATCCTTCAACTCCACCTTCAGGCAGTCCGTCAAATCAAACCCGTACATATCCTGACAGCCCCGAAAAATCGCCTTCTCAAACCGCAGCCCCTGGCAATCCTGCGCCACCACCAGGCCGTAACTGCAATCCTCAATGATCGATTCGACGAAAGCGAGATCCTGCACCTTCTTCAATTCCAACCCGTGAATCCCCGAGCCATACAGGTCGCACCGCTCGAGGCGCATCCCCGCGCAATTCTCCACCTTCACCACGCCGCCCGAGCACGCCCCTTTCGCCACCGCATGACCCAGCTTCAGGTTCACCAGTTCCACATCCTTGCACGTGTCGAAATTCAGCACCGTGGCATATTCATCCTTCGTCACGATGTGCGCCGGCTCCTTCCCCGCCCCGCGAATCGTCAGATGCTCCGTGTTCCGGATGATCAGCTCATATCCCCCGCCAATGTTCTCATTCCAGCGATAGCTCGGCCCCACCCCGCGCTTCACCTCCGTCAGCAAGTAGTCGCCCGCCGCCAGTTCGATGATCCGATCAGACCCCAGCGCCTTGACGAACTCCCCGGCAGTCTTGACCGTAATCACCGGCCGGCTCGCCGCCGTGGTCACAGGTGCCGTCGCCGGCATACTCGTCGTCTGCCCCAGCGCCGTCGTGATCAGTATCCCACCAATGACTCCACCGACCAGCATCCATGCCCGCATCGTTTTCTCCTGAAATCAGTGTATTGTTTCACGCAGATGTCGTGGGGAAAGGCGTGGCGCAAAACGTCTTGGGGGTTGGCGCTACTTCACTTCCAGCAACTCCACGTCAAAAATCAGCACTTCGTTGGGGCCGATGTCCGGGCCCGCGCCGCGGTCGGCATAGGCGAGCTTGGCGGGGACGAAGATCTGGAACTTGTCGCCGACCTTCATGAGCTGGAGGGCTTCGGTCCAGCCGGGGATGACGCGGTTGACGGGGAAGGAGACCGGGCCGTCGGTGGAGGCGTCGAATTCCTTGCCGGTGATGAGGGTGCCGCGGTAGTTGACCGAGACGGTGTCGGTGGCCTTGGGGGATTTGCCGGCGCCGGCCTTGAGGACTTTGTATTGCAGGCCCGAGGCGGTGGTTTTCACGCCGTCTTTCTTGCCGTTCTCGACGAGGAAGGCATCGCCGGCCTTCTGGTTCTTGTCGGCGGCGGCGGCGATCTGCACCTCGGCCTGGGCCATGACGAGCTGCTGGAGGGCCATGAGGCTGTCCTGGATTTCCTTGTCGGTCATCTTGGGCTTGGCGTCCGAGGCGGCGTCCTTGATGCCGGCGACGAGGGCGGCGGTGTCCAGATCGACGCCCTTGAGGCGGGAGCCAAGCTGGAGGCCCAGGGCGTAGGCCATGTGTTCCTTGTCGGCGGCGGTCAGCGCCGGGGCGGTTGCCGTGGCCGGTTGCGAGGCCGGGGCGGTGGCCGGAGCGGTCGCGGGGGCTTGCGCCCACGCCGTGGCGCCCAGGGCCAGGGACAGCAGGATAACGGTTAGACGCATGTTCATGTATGGTTCCAAAAAAGGACACGAAAGGAAGGGTTTTAGCCGGGATGGGGGGAAAGGGCAAGGGGCGGGGGAAATTGAATCATTGATTCATTGATTCAATGGATTCAATGACCACATAAGCCAGGCTTGCTGGGCCACGGGTGTGAGTTGGGGCCAGAGGGCGGGGGTCATGGCGGATTTCTGGAGGATGAGGGCGGACGTGTGCTCGGCGGGGTCCAGACGCGGAAGCAAATCTTCCAGCGGCACGTCAAGTTCCCATTGCCAGATGAGCTCGGGCTGACCCAGGAAATCATCGTGGGCGACGGCCAGAAAGCGCGGCCACCCATCGCGGCGTTCCTCGCCGGGGACCAGGCCGATTTCCTCCACGAGTTCCTGCAAGAGGTGGGCTTCGATGCCGGCACGATGGGCGGGGAACTGCGGGGTGCCCAAGGCTTCCAGGACGCCGCCGATGAGGTGCAGCCGGCCGGGATAGGCGCTGACGCGCGGGGAGCGCAGGCCCAGCAAGGCGTGGTTGCCGTGGGTGGGGAGGGCGGAGTTGCCCAGGGCCAGGGTCATGGCATCGGGGGCGTGGGCTTCAAACCAGGGGCGGTCACGCAGGCGGGTGACGAGGAAATCCTTGTACTGGGCGGGGGCCAGGTGAAGGTCGATGCGGGTGCCGGCGGGGGTGGGTTCCTGATGTACGTCGAGGAGCTGGGTGATGGGGCCGTCGAAGAGCGAATGGCCGGCGGCCCGGGCGGCGGCGGTGTAGACGGCCCAGCGCGCGGCAATGTAGTCGGTGGCAAGTGGGGGCATGGGGGGAGAGGGGTGCCAGTGGGGGAGAAGGTCGGTGTGCGGAGGGGTTGCCGAGGCGAGGAGGGTGAGGTTGGCGGGGAGGTTCATGGCCAGATGATACCAGAGTTCTTCACGGCGGCGAATGAGGCTGCGGCTATCTCTCAACAAGGGCGTTGAAAGAAACGATAAAGAAATAGGCTACTGGAGGCGATATGCAAGACCTGACCCTGACAGCAGAAGAGCGGCACCAATTGTTATCGGTCCTGCGCGACTTGGACGAGAAGGCCCCGGCGGAGAAGCGGGGCAGCCCGCGGCGGCGGGTGCAGCAGAACCTGTGGATTCGCCCGCTGGGCCGCCGCATGCCCCGGATGCCGGCGATACTGGTGAACGTGGCGGCGCAGGGGGTGGGTTTGCAGGTGGAGCGGGCGCTGCCGCCGGGGGAGAAGTTTCTGCTGAATCTGCGGTTTGTGGAGGGCGGGGGGTGGCTGGTGCTCTGCGAGGTGCGGAATTGCCGGCCGTTGCGGCAGGCGTATCAGGTGGGGGCGAAGTTTTTGGACCGGGTGGAGGACCCGGAGGGGACGGGCAAGCCGCCGATGGATTGGCTGCTGTGACGCGGAATATTAAGGGGCTTTGAAGACTTTGGGGTGGGGAGGCGCGCGGATGCGCGCGGAAATCCGGAGCTGTTTTCGTTGCGTTTGGCGGGGGAGAGTTTAGACTGCGTCATTGTTCGATGACGTTTTTTGTTCAGGTGATCCACCCGAAAAGATATGATGGTTGCAGGAATCGTCCCCGTGGCGTGGGACGACCGGGCCTGGACAACCAGGCGGGGCCGGTCTCCTGGCAGGGGGGCCGGCCCTTTTTTATTCGCGCGGCACGGCGCGTCACGGCGTGATTGGGGGTTACTTTGCGGGGGTTGAGGCGTTACGATTCCATGCATGCCGCGGTTTGCCGGGCGTGGCCCCGCCGGGCCAGATATGAAAGGGTGTCCATGCGTGCTTTTAATAGGCTGATGCTGGCGGCGGGGATTGTGCTGGCGGGGGCGGCGGCGGCGCGGGGGGCCGGGGTGGCGGGAGCAAATGACGTGGCGTATGACATCCGGATTCAGCGCCCGCTGCTGGCGGGGCAGGCGTTCGGCATCAACGCGACCAATACCCTGCGGTCCAGCGAGAAGGTGGACCTGCCCAGCGGCGTAAGCAGCAAGAACCTCACGTTCCGGCGGGTGACCCTGGCGGCGGACATACGGATCGACAAGGTGGATATGGCCGGGGTGGAGACGGCGGTGTCGGTGGTGATCGGGAAGCTGACGCTGGAGTCGGGGGAGGGGACGCAGACGCAGGCGAAAGCGGTGCTGGAGCCGGGGACGGAGCTGACGCTGACCTACCCGGGGGGCCAGGCGACGTTTACCCTCAAGAAGGGCGGGGCCTTGGCGGACGACGCCCAGTTGGCGCTGCTACAGGGGTTCAAACGGATGTCGATCACGGATGCGGTGTACGGGACCAAGGAGAAGAAGAAGGTCGGGGACACGTGGGAGCTCAACAAGAGCGCGATGGGGGGCGACAGGACCAGCCCGCAGTATGTCGATCCGGCGCTGGTGAGCGGGTCGGTGGCGCTCAAGGGGGTGCGGAAATTGCTGGAGATTGAATGCCTGCAGCTTGAGGGGAGCATGACGACGAAGGATTTCCAGGTGCAGGGGGTGGCGGCGAAGGAGGCGACGATGACGGCGGTGTTCACGGCGAACGTGCCGGTGGACGGGGCGAAGCCGACGGTCGCGTGGAGCGTGCGATCGACGGTGCATTTTGTGACCGAGGAAAGCCCGCTGGGGCGCGGGGTGGTGCGGCGGACGGTGGACACGGAGATCACGCATGAGGCGGCGTGGACGCCCAAGCCATGAGTTCACCACGAAGACGCGAAGGGATGAAGACGCACGAAG
>CAIPTQ010000122.1 GCA_903868035.1 uncultured Phycisphaerales bacterium | reverse complement strand
GCGAGGATTTGGGCGAGGAGTGCGGCGGAGGCTTTTGCTTCCGCGTCGTTGTTCGCCGGCGTCCCGGGTTGCGGGGCGTGCATGTACACCACCACCTGGGCGGTGCCGGCGGCGTCCGGGGCGTCCCAGCAGATGGTGAGGCGATGGTCCGGCGCGGCTTTTCCCGGGGCATCCGCGGCCACGACGCGCCCCGTGGCCAGCGCGGGCATCAGCCAATCCAGGGCACGGGTGCCCTTGAGCAGAACATCCTCGGGCAGCGATTGGCGATGGCCCGCCCACGCTTGCCGCCATTTTTCGATATCCGCCACCTTGGACACATGGCCGGTGAGGATGAGGCATTCGCGGGCGCGGGTGAGGGCCACGTAGAGCAGGCGGAGTTCCTCGGCGCGAAACGCCCGCTGCTGCTCGTCGGCGATCCGCAGGGCCGCCGCCGAGGGGTAGGTGATGTTGCGGTCGATGTCGGTGGCGTAGAGGCCGAGGCCCAGATCGCGATGGAGCAGGACCGGGCCGGGGGCGGTGAGGCGGAGCTTGCCGCCGAGGCCCGAGACGAAGACGACGGGGAATTCGAGGCCCTTGCTTTTGTGGATCGAGAGGATGCGGACGACGTCGGAGGCTTCGGAGAGGACGGGGGCCTCGCCGACGTCGGCGTTCAGGCCCCGGCCGAAGGCGTCCTGGTCGCGGAGTTTCTCGATGAAGCGCAGGAAGCGGTGGAGGCCCTGTTTTTTGAAGGTGGAGAACTTGAGGGCGCGTTGGTGAAGAAGCTGGAGATTGGCCACGCGCTGCGGGCCGGTGTCCAGGCCGGCGACGTAGGCGAAGATTTTGGACTCGGCGAAGATTTCGGCCAGGCCCTCATGGAGCGGGCGGGCGCGGAGCAACTCGCGCCAGCGGGCGAGGGTGGCGAAGAAGGCGCGCAGGCGCACGGCCAAATCAGGGGAAAACGGCGGGCCGTTGCGCAGCACGTCGGCCGGCGGGAGGCCGGTTGCCGCATCGGGGGCAGCTTGGGCATCGTCCGCGTACCGCGCGACGGCACTGGCGAAGGGCACCTCTTTGCGGTCGAAGGTCAGGCGGATGAGGGCCAGGTCATCATGCGTGAAACGGCCATAGGGGCCGAGCATGACGGTGGCCAGCGGGATGTCCTGCTGAGGATTGTCGAGCACTTGGAGGAGGGCCAGGGCGTCCTTGACCTCGGGGGTGTCGAAGAAGCCGGAGGAGAGGTCCGCGTGGACGGGGATGCCGCGGTCGGACAGGGCGCGGGCGAAGATCATGGCCTTGTGCTTCATGGTGCGGAGGAGGATGGCGATGTGGCGGGGTTGGAGGGGGGTGAGGGCGCCATTTTTGTCCGGGATGCCGCGGTTTTCACGGAGGAGTGCGACAATGCGTTCGGCGACGACCTGGGCTTCCTGTTCCACGGCGGACAATTTTTCCGGCGAGGGAAGCGCGCCCAGCAGTTCGGGGCGCTCCTCGGCATTTTCCGTGTCGTCGGGTTCGGGGCGGTCCGGGCGGTCGTCGGATTCTTCGTCCTCGCCCTCCGCGCTTGAATCCATGGTTACCAGGTGCAATTCCACAGGTGTTCCGGAGAAGGGGGTGAGGTTCGAGGGCGCGGGCCCAGGGATTGGAATCCCTGGGTTTATGGGTGGTTTCAGGTCGTGGTCATTCTGATAATCAATACCAACGACTTCGGGGGTGAGGATTTTCTCGAAGATGCGGTTCATGGCGGCCAGCAGATCGGGATGGGAGCGGAAATTGTGCTGCAAGGGGACCAGGGCGGACGGTGCCGCGGGATCGGCGGCCTGGGCCTGGCGGGCGGCGCGTTCGCGGGCCAGGAACAGTTCGGGCTGGGCGAGGCGGAAGGCGTAGATGGACTGCTTGATGTCGCCGACGACGAAGAGGTTGCCGCGGCCGCCGGCGGCGGCGGGGTTGCGCACGGCGCTCAGCAGCGCATCCTGGAGGGGATTGATGTCCTGGAATTCATCGACCAGGAGGAAGTGGTAGCGCTGGCGGAGCTCGGCGCGGGCGAGGCTGTGGGGTTGGGTGAGCAGCTTGTGGGCCAGGCGTTCGAGGTCGGCGAAATCCAGGCGGTTGTCGGCGCGCTTGGCGGCGGTGAAGGCGTGGTCGAATTGCTGTGTCAGCGCCAGGAGGGTTTCGAGTGGTTGGGCCAGGTCGCGCAGGTCGCGGAGCATGGTGGCGGGATTGGGGGCGAAGGAGGGGGCGAGGTCTTTGAGGGTTTGTTTGATGGTTTCCCAGGTGCGGTCCTTGAAGCCGGCGAAATCGGAGACGGTTTCGATGCGATAGAGGGTGGGCCATTTGAACTGGAGGAGCGAGATGATGGTGGGCCAGGCATCGGCACCTTTGGCTTGGAGCAGGTCGGCGGATTCATCGAGCGCGGCGAGGGCCTGACTAAGGCCCTTGAGCATGGTTTCAGTGCCCAGGAGGGGGCGGACTTCATCAAGTGAGCGCTGGGTTTTGAGGCGCGCCAGGCGGAGGCGGTTCAGGAGCACTTCGTGGTTGAAGGCGGCGAAGGTTTTCTCCGCGCCCGCGCCGTAGAGGCCGCGCGCGGCGGCGATGTACCTATCGGGGTCGGCGGTGCTGGCGAGCATGCGGTGGACGGCAAGGATGAGTTCGCGGCAGATGGATTCGCGGCCCTGGGCGAAGGCTTCGAAGAAGTCGGTGAAGGCGGCGGCGGTGAGGGCGGGGGGGTCGGGCGCGGGAGACGACAGCCTAAAGGCTGTACTACGAACGGGTCTACAAATGGTACTACGAGCGGCGGGAGCGGGGGGAGCGGGGGGGAGTTTGTGCCATTGGGCGAGGAGTTGGTCGAGGACTTCCTCCTGGAGGAGGCGGGATTCCTCTTCATCCATGATGTCGAAGGCGGGGTCCACCTGGGCTTCGTGGAAGTGCTGGCGGAGGATGCGCATGCAGAAGGCGTGGAGGGTGGAGATGCTGGCGCGATCGACCATGGCGGCCTGGCGGCGGAGCCAGCGCTGGGCGGGCGGGGGGGCGGCGTGGAGTTTCTCGCGGAGGGCGGCGGCGATGCGGGCGCGCATCTCGCCGGCGGCGGCCTCGGTGAAGGTCAGGACGAGGAGGTTGTCGATGCCGGTGCGGCCGGTTGTTTCCGCGGCACCCGCGCAGACCAGGCGGGCGCAGCGTTCGGCGAGGACGGCGGTTTTGCCCGAGCCGGCGGCGGCGGAGACGAGGAGATCGCCGTGGGCGTGGTCGATGGCGGCGCGCTGGGGGGCGGTCCAGAGGCGGGGCGAGGATGCGGGGGCATTCGACATGCAGACGGTTTACCATGCGGGAGGGATTTCGTCCAAGTTAGAGGGCGGTTGATAAGGTGCGTCCCGGTGGGACTTCTGCGGGCGGGAATTTTGTTCACGATGAACTGGGACATTCCTCCGCGTCGTCGGAATCAAAGGCGATGTTGCCACGATGGATGTCGGTCAGAAAAACCCCATACTGGTCTCCGAGGATTGCCAGGATGAGCTGCACCGTGGGCCAATGTTGGCCAAACTCCCTGGCCTTGCGATCGTTCCACTCCTCGAGGACCTCGGGGGAAAAATCCGGCGGCCAGTCCAGATAGGCGCTGGCGAAATCGAGGAGATAGGGGCGGCGGACGATGGACATTTCCAGCGCCAAGAGGTCTTCGTCCCAGCCCAACAACTGCGGAACGGCATGGCCCAGAACTTCGTCAACGGCACATTCCTTGAGGCGCTGATAACAGTACAGTTCGCGGCGGAAATCCTCCGGAGTCCGGAAGAATTTCACCGCTGATTTGACATCGGTCGAGAACACATCGCCGTCATGACCGCAGCCGAGTGGAGCAACCAGGCGCTTGCCGGTGGAGGCGGTATACCGCGAGATGCGGTCTTCCAGGCTTTTGACAGGGTCAAGCATCTCCGCACCCACCTCGAGCGCGTGTTTTATTTAGCACTAAACCTTGATAGACTGGTGTCATGTTGACCGTTTCTCCAGTACCCGCAATGAGGCGATCTTCCGCAGATGTGCGGCTGACATTGTACATTGGCGCGACCAGTTACAGGGTTGCGCAAATCAGCGCAGATTTTTTTATTCTTTCCCAGGAAGCCCGCCTGCCGGGCACGAGCGGGATCGTCTGCATTCAGATCGACGAGTACGAAAAGCGTGAGGTCGCCACGTGGGAAGCAAGTGAGGCGCCGCGGCGGATGGTGAAGGCCGCGTTCGCGCCGGTGGTCTGATCACCACATCTTCCATTTTGTGTTTTCCAACTCCGCCTGCGTCTGGGCGTCCATTTTCCAGAAAAAATCCAGGTGCGTTTCCTTCTGGATCTCCGACACCGTCGTCAAAAACTGCTGCGGCAGCTCCGTCCCCTTCACATCCTGGGGCATGATGACCGAGAAAATCCGCGGCTTGCCCCCGGCGCGGCCCTCCTCGTCGATGAGAATCTTGTAGAACGCCGCCGGCACGGCGATGCCCGACGCGAGGCGCGGGGTCGGGCCGCCGTTTAAGTCGGCGAAAATCGGGCCGTCGATCACCCAGACTTCCTCCAGGGTGTCGGCATATTTGCGTTCGTCGGCCTCCAGCCGCTCCCACACGCGCTCGTTGAGTTCCGGCGATTGCGGGCAGATATTCGAGAGCAGGAAGGTTTCAAGCTGCGCCTCCTTGCCGTAGTCGCGCATGATGTCGGAATTGGGGGCCATATGGCCGCGGTCATAGCCGGTGCGGGCGTAGTCGGTCTCTTTCACGCGTGCCGCGGTGCGCGGGTCGGCGCTGAAGCCCGAGGGCCGGGGGAGATCGTAGGGGGTATCCGTGTGAAACACGCGGTAGGCGACCCAGAGCGGATCGCGGCGGGCGTCGGAGTAGCCCACGATGTAGCCCTTGTTTTTGAGGACGGTGAAGCGCACCTCATCGCCCGCGCCCGGCGCGGCCCGCGGGGCGCCGCCGAAGATGAGGCGGTCGTCGGAGATTAGGTCGGCGGTCTGTTCCAGGGGATTGGCGGGGGCTTGGTTATTCCGCCACGTGAGGTACGCGAAGATGCCGAGGATGAGCAGGGCGAGGATGAGAAGCACGGGCCAGGCGCTGGGAGAGGATGTCCGTTTCCGGGGCATGGAGCCTCCTTGTGAGGGACACTGTCCCAAAAACGGCGCGTGGCGTCAAAACAGATATGTCGCGGATTATTTTGAACCCAACTGAATCACACGCAACACACGATGGAGCGCGTAGGCCCAGGGATTGCAATCCCTGGGCTTGATGGGGTGCGCGATTCAAATGGAAACGGGATGATGCGTTAGAAGAGCCATTTCCAGAGGATGATGCCGTCGAGGATGGCGGCGGTGCCGAGCACCAGGGCAATGCGGGTCCAGATGCGCCGCCAGGAGCGGTACTCAAACGAGAGTGCCGGCGCACGGAGCGTCGGGGTCGGGTCGTAGCGATGGTCCAGCGCCCATTGGCGGATGGCGCAGGCGATGAGCAACTGGGCGTCGAAGTCGCGGATGTCCAGGGTCTGGGCCTCGGCCGCCAGGCGCTGGCGGTCGTCATGGCGGATGAGGCCTTTTTCCACCGCGTCGTAGGCGAGGCGCGAGAAATACTCGGCCGTGCCCTGCTGATAGCGGCTGAGCGCCCGGCCCAGCGTGGGCCAGCGCTCGGCGAGGATGCCGCCCGGGGGCAAGGTTACAGTGGCCGCCGCGCCGGGAATTTGCAGGTCGGCGGAGGGTTCGGTCGATAGAATTTGCGCGATACTATTCACGGTGTACTCCATAGGGAGTGTACCCGCGCTTTTCCCCTTCTGCCGCAAATGCTTTGGATGTACCCTCCCGCATAACGGATGGAGCGGTTATGCTGGATGATGCGTTGAGGCAACAGGCCTGAACGCCCGTTCGTCCTATAATGCCGGGGCCGTCACGCATATGAACAAGACCTCTTCAGCCTATCCCAAGCGCAGGTCGCTGCTGGCGAAAATGGGCCTTGCCTCGTGGCGGGGCCGGTTCGCATGGTGCGCCGGCCTCCTCCTCATCTCCGTGCTGGTCTGCTGGCTTCTCGCCCGCATGACGCCGTCGTGGTATTTGCCGTTCGATCGCGACAACCTGAACGTTCAGGATACCGCCAGCCGCGCGTGGAACCTCCTGACTTGGGAACTCAGCAACACGGCGGAAAAGGTTCCCCAGGGTGAGCAGCGCTGGTCCATCACGCAGGATGAAATCAACAGCTTACTGGCCGTAAAAGCCTCGCCGCCCATGCTCAATGGCGACCAACTGCTCATGAATCCCGTGCGTAATCCCGTGTCAGATCCCTTCGTTGTCTTCGGCCAGGGCCAGGTCACACTCTGCGCCCGCATGATCCAACTACCAAGTGGCGAATCCCAGGGCGGAGTCGGCTCGCTGACGTATTCCGTGGGGATCGTCCGGGATGCGGGGGGCCAGCCGATGGGGTTGGTGAAACTGACGAACGTCTGGGCAGGATATTTGCCGATCCCGCGGTCATTCGTGGAAGCGCGTCTGCGGGCGCTGGTGCCATCGATCACTGAAGCGGTGCAGCAAATCGTGGAATTTCAAACTGGTGTGCGCGAAAACGACAAGATGACGCAGATGATTCAACAGATCATGCAAAACATCGGCGCGGGGAAACCTTTTCCGCTGCAGTATAAGATCGACAACAAGGAGTTCATCATCAAGGAACTTACCGTGGATGACGGCACGTTCACGATTGTCCTGGCTCCGGTCAAACCGCCGGCTTCCCCGACGCGCCCGACTCCGGCCACACATTAAAAGAATCCCATGGACCGCACCGAAATTGCCGCCGTTCTCGCCTCCGCCGGACTCCGGCCGCGGCATCAGTTC
Organism: uncultured Phycisphaerales bacterium; assembly: GCA_903868035.1. The sequence continues at coordinate 48,155 of CAIPTQ010000122.1, read as the reverse complement.
GGGCAGAATTTCATGGTGGACCAGAACATCCTGCGGGCCATCGTCGCGGCGGGCGAGGTGCGGGAACACGATGTGATTCTGGAGGTCGGGCCGGGGGTGGGGAACCTCACGCGGTTGCTGGCGCAGGCGGCACACCAGGGGGCCGTGCTGGCGGTGGACATCGACCGCAAGCTGCTGCCGGCGGCGCAGCGGCATCACGCGGGGCTGGGGAATGTCACGTGGCTGATCTCCGACGCGCTGGCCGGGAAGCATGCCATCGAGCCCAAGGTGCTGGATATGCTGCGCGACCTGTGCGCAGTGCATCCGGGGGGGCAGTTGAAACTGGTGAGCAATCTGCCCTACAACGCGGCCAGCCCGCTCATCGCCGAGTTGCTCGTGGAGATGTGGCGTGAACTCCACCCCCAATCGAAAATCGAAAATCGAAAATCAAAAATCTCCTTCTCCCGCCTCACCTTCACCGTGCAGTGGGAAGTCGCCCTGCGCATGGCGGCACAACCGGACACGCGCGACTACGGGCCACTGGGCGTCTTGATCCAGGCTATGGCGGACGTGGAAATCCTCCGCAAGATTCCCCCGGGGGTGTTCTGGCCGCCGCCGAAGATTCATTCGGCGTTGGTGGCCGTCACGCCGCGGCCCGAGCGCATGGGGCAAATCGCGGATGCCCCGCAATTCCAGGCTTTTCTCGCGGGCATCTTTTCCCACCGCCGCCAGACGCTGGGCAACGCCCTCAAGCACCATCTGGGGGACCGCTGGACGCCGGCGCTGAAGGACGCACTGGCGGATTTCGATCTCACGCGCCGCCCGGAAAACTTTGCCGTCGAGCGGCTTCTGCTGTTAGCCGCAAAACTGAACCCGTAGCGTCAGCGCGGGTGGCGCGGGCGCCTGCGCGAGAAAACATCCACCGGAACGCGCGCAACTCCGCCTCGCTGACGCCACGGGTACTGTTATGCCGTGCCAGCGGTTAAGATTCGGTCAGCATTTCCTGGAGGTTTTATGTCCGAATCCCCCGCGCCCACCCACACCGGCAAACGCGTGCTCATCCTGTCCGCCTCCGCCGGGGCCGGCCATGTCCGTGCCGCCGAGGCGTTGATGAAGGATTTCGTGCAGCATCCGGCGGTGCAGAACGGCGGCGAAGTCCAGCACTGGGACATTCTCAAGTACACCTCCGCCGTTTTCCGCACCATCTACTCCAAGGTGTACCTCGATTTGATCAACCGCGCACCGTGGCTATTGGGCATGGTCTACAAGGGCACCGACAAACCCTGGAAGGGAGGCATCGCCCAGGCCTTTGAAAAGTTCAACTCGGGGGCGTTCATCAAGGCGTTGCGCGCATTTCAGCCGGACGTGGTGGTGTGTACGCACTTCACGCCGCCGAACATTATTTCGTGGCTCAACACGCACAAGAAGGGGTCGCTTGGGGGCGGGCTGAAAATATATCCGGCGATCGTCGTGACCGATTTGGACCTTCACGCCATGTGGCTGACGCGTTCCTACTCGCGCTATTTTGTCGCCCTGCCGGAGACTAAGGTGTATTTGCAGCGCATGGGCATTGCCGAGGAGCAGATCACCGTCTCGGGCATTCCGGTGGACCCGGTCTTCCGCGTACCCAAGGACAAAGCCGCCACGCGCCGGGCGTTTGGGTTGGATCCGGACCTTTTCACCATCCTCATCAGTGCCGGCGGCTTTGGGGTGGGGCCGGTGGAAATCCTGCTGGCCGAACTTCAGACCATGAAGACGCCGGCCCAGGTGGTAGCCATCGCCGGCAAGTCGGAGGAACTGAAAGTCAAGCTGGAGAAGCTCGCCAAAAAAGCGCCGCCGGATGCCGCCGTCAAGATTCATCCCATCGGCTTCACCCGGCAGATGGACGACTACATGGCGGCGGCCGACCTGCTGATCTCCAAACCCGGCGGGCTGACCACCTCCGAGGCCATGGCCCGCGGGCTGCCGATGTGCGTGGTGAATCCGATTCCGGGGCAGGAGGAGCGGAACTCGGATCACCTGCTGGAGGCCGGCGTGGCGATCAAGTGCAACAATCCGCCGACGCTGGGGTGGAAAATCGAGAACCTGATGCGCGATCCCGCGCGGCTGGACATGATGCGCGCCAAGGCCGCGGCATTTGGCAAGCCGTTGGCGGGGGAAACGATCGTGCGTGAGTTGCTGGGGTAGCACCGGCGAGCATCGGCGAGTGGCGGCGCGAAAGTAGTGGTTGAACCTGGCCCTGGTCGATACAATGTGCGGGTTCATATTGGAGCCGGTGTCATGAATAGAAAGCGCCTGCCGTTAGCCATGCTTCTGCTTGCGATTTTGGCCGGCAGCTTTGGGGGCTGTCAGCAATCGCTGTTTTCCAATTCCGACTCATATACGCGTTCGCGCATTGACCGGTATTGGGATGGCGATTCGGCCATTCAAGCCCGCGAGAACCGCAGCCGCGCCTCGGAGATGGGGTTTGGCTTTCCCACCGGCATGGCGAATCAGTAGTTGCGATTTCGTTTCCGCGTGATTCCGATAATTGTCACAACAGACAAAACATAATTTGTTTGCTCCCGCGCCTATCGATGCATAGGATAAACCAATTGATGCCAGTGGATCGATCAGTCGATCATCCACGCCCAACAGGCCGGCATCGGTTGCGGAATTTCGGGTTCACGTCTGCTCCGTATTGGACGCACATGATGATGTCGTGAAAAGCGTATACCCGGCGTTCCTTTTCATAGGATGAATCTACATGCGTATCGAGTCCACTCTAGCAGCGCCGGATTCATCGATCAATCCCCAGGAATTCATTTCCACGTTGGAACCCTCCCTCAGCCAAGGCAATGTCGAGGAGGCGATCAATCACGTCCGGACGCGCTGGTCGGCTTCCCAGATTGTGCAACTTTTGCGCGACAAATCCGCGGATGTCCGCAAAGTGGCGGCACTGGCGCTTTCCCTTGTCGGCGATAATTCCGCAATCGCGCCGCTTGCCGTGGCGCTCCATGATGGCGACGCCATGGTCTGCCAGATGGCCGAGCACGCGCTGTGGAGCGTCTGGTTCCGCCTGGGCAATGGCCGGGCCACCTGTCTGGTCAAGTGCGGCAACAATCACCTCCATCACGGCAATTACGTCTGCGCCCTGGAAAAATTCTCCCAGGCGATTCAGGAAGATTCGCACTTTGCCGAGGCCCATAACCAGCGGGCGATCGCCAACTATCTCTGCGAATGCTTTGAGGACTCGATTGCCGACTGCAAGGCCGCGCTGGCGCTGGTGCCGCAGCATTTTGGGGCGATGTCCGGCATGGGTCATTGCTATGCCCACCTGGGGGACTGGCGCGAGGCCCGCCGCTGCTATCGCCTGGCCCTGGCCATCCACCCGCGCCTCGAGGGCATCCAAACCTCGCTCGACCAGATCGAACAGTTGCTCCGTGAAAATCCCGCCTGATCTCCCGGGGCGGCGCGGCGGTTACTTGAATAACTTTTCCAGATTGTCCACTTCATCGAGCAAGGGCTTGGCGCACGGTCCATATTCCGCGACCGTCCTGGCGGCCGTCACCTTGGCGACCAGCGGATCAAACGTCTTGGCTTCCGCGGCCGACTTGGCTTCAATCGTGGGCCGTAGCGTGGTCCAGGTCGATTGGATTTCGGCGGCGACCCGCTGGAGCTTGGGCATATCGTTGGCGGCGCCCCAGATGATCAGCTCCCGGCCCAGGTAATCCAGATGGGTGATGGCGGGCGGAATCGGCGGGGCAAACGGCACGGACAGTTTCTCGCCCACCAGCGTCACATCGTTGGACGCCACCGCGGCGGCCGGCTTGTCCTTGGCGGGGACGGCTTTGTTGAGGGCGGCGATGTCCGCGCCCAGTTGCGTCTGAAGCTGCTTCTGCTCGGCGGACATTTGCGGAATTTCGACGGGCAGTTGGTCGGCCGCCTGCTTGAGGCTGGCGAGCTTGGTGGCGGCGGTCGCCCAGTCGGCGGCCTCGGCGGCGTCATAGATGTTCTCGCCGTATTCGGAAACGTCCACGATGGACGGCGGCACCTTGGATTGCGGCCCCGTGGCGCAACCCGCCAACAGTGTTGCTGCTGCGAGCAGCGCCAGACGCCCGTGAAGACTGACGGAAATACGCATGCATCATCCTTTCAAGTATGCACCAATGAATGGCGTGCAAGGTATCAGCGGGAGATGATGGGAAGATGAAAGGGGGATTTTTTCGGTGGGAGCCGTGTGAAGACAGGGGCGGCGGGGTTGCCGTTATGGAAACGAGAGACCGGGAGGGAACCTCTTGAACCTTTTCATTGAGTCTCGGGGATACCGAGGATACCGGCAAGATGGCTGCGAAAATGCCGCCACTCGTCTCCTGATTGCGCCAGAATATGCGCGATGTCAAACCATTCCGTCGTTGTGGGCGATTCCTCGCGCAGTTTGTCGAGATTCAGGCCTTCCTTGGCAATGAGCGTCCAGAAGTGGGAAAAATGCCGATTCTTTGCCTTCTGATGGGACTTTTCCGCCTCTCCCGCGCGATTGTGGGCGTTGCTGCGATCACTCCCGCCCTTGATTTCGATGGCCAGAATATTGCGGAAATTTCCCCCGAAATCCTCCACCACTTCGACGTCGGGATCGGTTCCCAGGCGAACCATGACCGTTCTGCCCGCCGAATTCCTCAACGTCAAGGAATGCGGCTGTTGTTCGATGACATGCCTCGTCACAAACGCGGCCACGGCAAGGAACACCTTTTCCGTGGCCATCTGGCCAATGATGTTGTTGTTCGCGCCCTGCAATTGCGCGCCAAAGGTCAAGAGCGGCAACTCCGTGATGTCCTGCCGGGTCACGCGCGGCGACACCTGACGGATAAGTTCGGCGAGAACCGCGGTCATTTTCCCGCAGAATTCAGGCAGCAATTCCCGCTGCCGCCGGGTCAGGATTCCCGCGGATTCGGCGGACTTGAAAAGACCCAGCCCCGTGGCGCCGGCATAAAACGATTTCTGGGGCGATCCCAGCAGCAGACGATAGTATCCCACGAGCGTCGGTTTCGCCGTGAGCACCACGCAGGTCGGGAACACATGTTCATCACGGATGCCCGCCGCGGCAAGAATCTGGAGCACGTCCCGCGGGGCATGCGCCTGAATCTCGGCACGGGTGGCGGCGGGATCAACCGAAGCGAGCGCTTCGGATAGCGCATCGAGCAATACCGTCCTGCGCGCCGCGACCAGAAGCTGGTGAAAGGCGACCTGGCGCGTCGCGCTGGGGGGCGTGATCCCGTGCTCAGCCTGTTTTAACCTGGCCATTGAGTCGGCGCTCCGCAATTTCGACATATTCAGGATTCAGTTCAATTCCGATGAAACGACGGCCCAGGCGATTGGCGATGACGCCGGTGGTGCCCGAGCCAATGAACGGGTCCAGGACCAGGTCGCCAATGCGGGAACCGAGCAGAATGCAGGGCTTGACGAGATCCACCGGGAAGGTGGCGAAATTCGTCTCGGGACCGGGGCGGGTATTCACATCCCAAACGGTGCGCAGGTTTCTCTGGTTGGGTCCGCGCACGGCCTTGCTTTCGTAGAAATACCGTTCCGACTTGGTCAGCAGGAAAAGGTATTCATGGGAGCGCGTGGGGCGGTCTTTGACGCTCTCCGGCTGGCAGTTGGGCTTGTTCCAGATGATGTCCGTCCGCAAGAACCATCCCGCCTGTTGCAGCGCAAAGGCCAGACGCCACGGAATGCCGACGAGGTCTTTGGGCTTCAGTCCATCGGGAGTGGGCGGTCGGATGCTCATCGCGCGACTGGGGTTCTTTTTGTCGGGCGCCCTCCAGGTGCGCCCGCCCGAGGTGTAGGAATCGCCGATATTCAGCCAGAATATGCCATCATCCTTCAAGACGCGGCGCACCTGCTCGAAAACCTCGACCAGTGCCGCGATATAGAGGTCCACGGAGGCTTCGAGTCCGATTTGACCGGCGATATTGTAATTGCGGAGGGACCAGTACGGCGGGGAGGTGATGCAGGTCTGAAACGTGTTTGCGGGAAGCTCACTGAGGACATGAACCGAGTCGCCGATCACAATCGCCGATTTGACACAGCCGTCCATGAAAACAGGAGGCAGCCGGACCTGGCGCTCGTTCGGCCCGATCAGGTCGATTTCTTCTTCGATGGGGAAGGGCAACAGCCGAAAGCGGCTCATGTCTCAATCCTTTGCAATGCTTGTTGGGCATCGTACAGCAGCGGCAAGTGCTTTGCCATGCGAATTTGCGACCGTTGCATCATGGGGCGAAATGTATGCCCGCTTCCATATACACACGGCACTCCACATTTGGCCGGGAGTTGCCACGCCGGGCTAGAAGCTTGACAGGAACTGCGCATTGGTCGGGAACTTCTTCATCGCCGCCAGCAGCGCCTCCATCGCCTGCACCGGGTCGCGGCTGGCCAGGTCGCGCCGCAGCAGGGCCACTTTCTGCGCCACCAGCGGGCCCAGCAGAATCTCTTCCTTCCGCGTGCCCGACGCCGGCAAGTCGATGGCCGGCCACGTGCGCCGTTCGGCGAGTTTCTTGGACAATACCAGTTCCATGTTCCCCGTGCCCTTGAACTCGTTAAAGATCAGCTCGTCCATCCGGCTGCCGGTGTCGATGAGGGCCGAGGCGATGATGGTGATGGAGCCGCCGTGCTCGATGTTGCGCGCCGAGCCGAACATGGCCCGCGGCTCCTGCATGGCCTGGGCGTCGATGCCGCCGGACATGGTGCGGCCGGACGAGCCGACGAAGTGGTTGAACGCCCGGCCCACGCGGGTGATGGAATCCAGGATGACCATGACGTGCTGGCCGAACTCCACCAGCCGCCGGGCGCGCTCGATGACCATCCGCGCGGTGCGCACATGGGAGTCGATGTCCTCATCGGTGTTGCTGGCCCAGACCTCGCAGCCCGGGAGGCTGCGGCGGAAGTCCGTGACTTCCTCGGGGCGCTCGTCGATCAGCAGCACGAACACCTTCATCTCCGGGTTGTTTTTGTTGGTGGCCTGGGCGATTTCCTTGAGGAGGGTGGTTTTGCCGGTCGGGGGGGGCGCTACAATCAGGCCGCGCTGCCCGCGCCCGATGGGCGTCAGCAGGTCCATGATGCGCATCGAGACCGAGCCGCCGGGGGTTTCGAGCTTCAGGGGCTGCCGCGGGTCGATGACGGTCAGATCCTGAAAGTAGGCTACATGATGGTAGTCGCGCAGGGGCCGGCCCTCGACCTGGTTGACGTACGTCACCAGCGGCCCGGGCCCGCGCTTGTTGGGGCCGGTGTTGACCGAGAGGAAGAGCCCCGGCCGAAGCTGCGTGCGCTTGATGACGTCGGAGGGGACATATGGATCGACCGTCTGGGGGCGGTAGCGTTTGGCCTCCATGCGGAGGTAGCCATGCCCCTTGTCGGTGACTTCGAGCATGCCAATGACTTGCGGCGGTGGGTTGCGGTTGTCTGCCAAGACCTCTCCAAGTAAGGACGGGAATGGATATTCCGGGGTGCCGGATTGGAGCAAAGGCATTCGCCTGACGGTGCGCTAGCCCCGACAGGCTAAAGCCTGTACTACAAACATGACGCCTCGCGGTGTGCCGCATGACGATCACGCGGTACGAAAAAGGAACCAGGATGTACGGATGCTCGGTCGCCTCTTGGTCGTGCCTGCGACAAAGAATTTTTCCAGGAGCGCCGAAGGTCGGCGGCATTTATCGGGTGCGGATCAGATCGGGCCGGTCAGTGATGATTCCAGTGACCCCCATCGCCGCACAAGCCGCCACCATGCCTACATCATTAGCGGTAAAGCACCAAACTTCAAGTCCCTGGGCCTCACATGCCGCCACCTGGCCGGTTCCCAGGATATCCACATTCAGGCAAACCACTTCGGCGGCCAGGTCGCGCGCCCGCAGGGGCAGGTCGCCGGACCAGTTGTCCGCCAGCAATCCGATGGCCAAATCGCGGGAAGCTTTGCGAAAAGGCACGAGCCAAGGCTCCACAAAGCTGATCACCAGGGCGTGATGCTCCAGATCGTACCGTCTTAAGGCCCGCAATACCAACTCGGCGGGTATTTCGGTCTTGATTTCGATCACCGGCCGGGCGTGCGGGCCGATCGCCTGCAGGGCTTCTTCGAGTGTCGGTATGCGCGTGCCGGCGAACCGGGCGTCCATCCATGTGCCGGCATCCAGGCGCTGCAAATCGAAGCAGTTGTACTCGCAAACCGGCCCGGTGCCATTGGTCGTGCGGTCCACGGTCTCATCATGCACCACCACGGCATGCTCGTCGGCGGTGAGGCGCAGGTCAAACTCGACGGCCTTGGCGCCGCGGCGGAGGGCCTCATCGAACGACGCCACCGTGTTCTCCGGCGCGTAGGCACAAGCACCGCGGTGCCCCACGGCGATGACGGGTTTTGTGGACATGAGGGGAGTATAGAGCAGGCGTGGAACGTGAGCAAAATGTCGCAGGCATCTTGCCCGTCGTCAAATGGATCATACCGAACCGAAGGCCTCGCGCTCGGCTGCCGCTTCGCGGGTCCACTTATCGGCAGCGGTGGGTGTCAACGCGAGGCTTTGCTGTAATGCCTGGAAGGCCGCCAAACGACACCCGGGTTCCGGGGAGGCCGCCACCAGAACAATAACCTCCGCCTCCGTTCCTTCAAGGAGTTCTGGAGAGGCGAAATGCACAACTCCACCGGTCTGCACGGTCACGGTTTGTCTAAGGGCGGCATTCATATCCATGATTGTAGCATGGGAACAGGCCAAGACCAAGAGAGAGTGTTTGCCCGTTTGTCCGTTTGCCCGTTGCTCGTTTGCCCGCCCGCACTACCTCGCACTACCGGCCTTATTGTCGGGCGTGCGGCTGGCGCAGGTGCATCCAGTACCACAGCGCCACGCCCACGACCAGCAGGCCGGCGATGGCCACATCGATGGCGGTGCGGTATTTAAGGATGTCGTTGATGTGCTCCTCAAGTTTCCAGCCCAACCACATCAGGAAGGTGTTCCAAAGCGTGGCGCCGATGAGCGTATACAGGCAGAACTTGAACAGGTTCATCTTGGCGATGCCCGCGGGGATCGAGATAAAATGCCGCACTACCGGAATGAACCGGCAGATGAAGACGGTGAGGCCGCCCCATTTCTTGAACCAGTTGGTGGTGAGGTCGAGGTGGTGTTCATTGATGAGGAACCACTTGCCGACCTGCATGACCAGGGGTTTGCCCCCGAAGTAGCCCAGGTAGTAGCTGATGAGCGAGCCCACCAGGCTGCCGATGGAGGTGGCGATGATGGCCGTGGTCCACGTGAAGTGGGATGTGCCCTGGTGGAGGACCATGCCCAACGGCGGCATGACGAATTCGGAGGGCACCGGTGCGATCATGGATTCCAGGGCCATCATCCCGCCGGCGACCCATAATCCGTAAGGCGTGTTGGCGGCGGCGGTGACCCAGTCTTTGATCTGATCGAACATGGATTCCTCAATGAAGGCGCGACACTATACCCGGACCCGGCGGCGGTGTCTGTCGTTCAGCCGATGGAAGAATTCTGGCCAAAACCTCGGGAAAAGCAAACCAAGCCCGCCGGCGGCAACGATAAGGATGGGTAAGTTGGTAAATGGTCAAGTGGTCCCCGCCGCCTCCCATTTAACCACTTAACGACGCAACCGTCCTCGCGGCTCCACCGCTTTGCGTCAACCGGTGGCGTTTCTTAAGATATGTGCTTTGGTATGCTGGAATTCCGCATGATGAAACCGAAACGATGGGCCTTGCCCCTGGCCGCGGCGCTCAGCGCGGGGGTGCTGACGGGCTGTCCGCCGGTGCCGCCAAAGGACAGCGCGACGCAACCCGCGACGCGGCTGGCCAGCAGCCCCGGCTCCAAGCTGCCTGATGCGCCCATTTTGGGCACTGCGCCGGTCGCCAAGGGGGTGTACGTTGCGGTCGATTGGCGGCAGCCGCTGAGCGACCAGGCGCTCGTCCGCGCCAGGATGAGCCGTAGTGAAGTTCTTGCCGCCGTCACCGCCAAACCGTCCGCCACCCAAGGCGCGGCTACGCAGGCGGCGGGAGGGGCGCAGGAGTTGCCCCAAGCTGCGGATCCCCGCGCTGCCGAACCGCCGCCGGAGTCCGTCAAACTTTACCTGCAAGGCCGCCAGCGGTTCCTGGAAGGGTCCAACTCCGACGCCATGACCGCCCTGGAAAAGGCGCTGCAACTCGACCCGCAAGGTTTCACCGTGCTGCGCCTGATGGGCCGGGTCTGTTTCGCCGGCAATCAACTGGCGCGCGGGGCCATGTACCTGGAACGCGCCCAACATATGCGGCCCCAGGATGTCGAAGTCAACTACCTGCTCGGCCGCTACTGGCTGGAACGCAACGACTATGACCAGGCCGTCTATTTCCTCATGCAGGCCGAGGATTCGCCCGAACGCCTCATCACCTCCACCCACACCCCCCTGTCGGCATTCTACCTGGGCATCGCCCTGCAGCTTGGCGGCTATCACCTGGCCGCGGCCAAAGAATACGAGCATTTCCTCGAGGTCTCCGAGCTGCCCATCCCCGGCTACCGCTACGACGCCGAACTCAGCTATCTCATCAACATGCATTGGGCCTCCCACCTGGCGGCGGCGGAAAATTTCGCGCGCCTCGGCGACTATCACGCGGCCTTGCCCCACTACAAGAGCGCCGGCGCCGCCCGGCCCGATGACGCGTTCATCGGCTCGCGCCTCGTCAACGCCCTCGTGCATGACGGCCAGATGGTCCTGGCGAAAAATGCCGCCCTCACGCTCGTGTCGGCCACCCGCGGCTCTGAGGATGCCGTCAAACTCCTCGGCTGGACCTACCAGGCCGCCGGCCGCCAGGCCGACCCGATCGCCGATCTGCGGGCCCACCTCAAGACCGCGCCCGGTCTGACCGGCGCCACGGGCGAACAGGCGGCCGCCGTCACCCTTTCGGCCACGCAGGAATATCTCGGCCACAAGATGGATGCCCTCCGCACATTGGCCGATTTCCTCGACCAGCATCCCACCAACATGGAAGTGCTGGGGCGTCTGCTCAAGCGCGTGAATTTCGGCGATGAGTTTGCCATCGGCCTGCGCGCCGCCACCGCGGCGATCGCCGCGGACCGCGCGAACTCCCCGGCGGTGTGGCGCCTGTTTGCCCCCGTCGCCGAAGGCCGGGCGGGGGCGATGTACATGCTGAGCTTTCGTCCCGGATTCCGCGGCATTCCCCCAGCCCCCGTCACGGTGAAGAAAGGATCGGAGTTCGCCCTGTACTACCTGGAGGGGTTGACACGCCAGGCGCAGAATGAGCCTGCGGAGCGCGTGGCCGAGTCCTTCGAGGCCGCGGTGAAGGCCGACGGCGAATTCTTCCCCGCCGCCCAGGCCTACGTCTCGTTTCTGCTCACCGAGGAAAAATTCGACCAGGCCGCCACGATCATCGGCGGCCTGATGAAGGCCAACGCCAGCTCCCCCCGCACCTGGCAGTTGCAGGTCGAGTCCGAGGCCGCCCAGCAGCGTTTGGTGCAAGCCCTTAAGCTCGCCCAGGAGGCCCGCACCCGGTTCCCCAACGATGTCGAGGTGCGCATGCAGCTCGTCGGCGTCTATCGCCTGCGCGGCCAGGACAAGGAGGCCGACGCCGAAACCCAGACCATCATCAAGGACATGCCCAAGCATGAGCCGGCGTACCGGTCCCTCGTCAATTCGTTGTTCCTGCAGTCGCGCCAGGGGGCGAACATCAATGCCGCCCTCACCACCATCGTCGCGGCCCTGAACAAAATGTCCGTCGAACTCCCGGATTCCCGCTTCGGGCGCGTCGCCAGCGCCATCATTTTCGCCCGCGGCGGGCGCTATGAGGATGCCGAAACCATCCTGCGCACCGTGCTCGCCGTCGAACCCGATGAACCCGACGCCCTGGTCACCCTCGCCCAGGTCGTCGCGCTGCTGAACCGCCACACGGAGAGCATTACCTTGCTGGAAAGCGCGCTCAAGCGCAAGGCCCAGCTCGAGGTCGTGCGCATGTTGGCCGCGCTGTACCGCGACCAGGACCGCAAGCCCGAGGCCGTGGCCCTGGTCAAGCGCTACGCGGAGGAAAATCCGGATTCGGAAAGCTACCTGCTGCTCTATGCCGCGGAACTCGACACCCAGGACACCCGCAGCCAGGCCATCACCGTTTTAACCGGCGCCCGGGCCAAATTCCCGCGCTCCCAGACCCTGGCCGCCGAGCTGGCCAAGCTCCAGGATAAGGCCGACGACCATGAAGGGGCCGTCGCCACGATGCGCGATTTCATGAAAGAGAACGGCGAAACCACCGACCGCCTCTATCTACTGGCCCATTTCCACTCGTCGACCGGCAATGACGACGCCTCCGTCGCGGCCCTGCAGCGCGTCCTGGCGATCATGCCCGACCACATCGGGGCCAACAACGACCTGGGTTACTTCTGGATCAACGCCGGCATCCATCTCGAACAGGCCGAGCCGATGATCCGCAAGGCCCTGGAAAACAAGCCCGACGACCCGGCGTTCCTCGATTCCCTCGCCTGGCTCTATTACAAGCAGGGCAAATTCGCCGAGGCTGCGGCCCTGCTCCAGAAGGCCCTGGCCCTGCCCAACGGCACTGCGCCGGAGGTGGTGCAACACTTGGGCGATACGCTCTATCGCATGGGCCGCCTGCCTGATGCCATCGAGGAGTGGGCGCGGGCGCTCCAACTGCTGGCACTGACCAAGTCGCTCAGTACCGCCGATCTGAAGGTGCGGGAATACCTGACCAGGGCCGTCACGGAAGCCAAGGCCGGACGCAGGCCCGAGATTTCCCCGATTCTGGACACCGACAAGTCCAAAGCCGCCGGCCCCGCGACCACGCCGGCGACGATGCCGCAGTAAAGATCGGGGGGGGGGAGACCGCCAAATACCGATGGTTTGAGGGTGAGGGGTTGGCGGTCTCCCCTAACAAGATTACCCAGTTTAACATATTTTATAATATGCGGACTATATATGATAAAATGGGCAAACGTATCTGTTGCGGGCTTCAATTCTTCCGCCAGCGCTCCATCTCCATCGAGCGCTGATACAACCCCCACGAGGCCATCGCGCACGTGATGCCGATGATGAGCAGGAGATAATCGCTTTCCCCTCCGAGCGTGAAGTCCACGTACGGAATTTTGACCTCCTGAAGCCCCAGGCCCAGCACAATCAGGGCGGCGCCGCCGACCGTCCCGATCATCCCCGTGATCATCTGCGAATTACGATACCCCGCCAGCGGCCAGAGTATGTGCTGCAGCAGCCGTCCGCCGTCCATGGGGAAGATCGGCAGCAGATTCAGTATCAGCAGCATTTTGTTGATCACGATCATGTACGCGATGAAAACCAGCAGCGCCGTTGACACCATCGAATCGCCCCGGAGAAACACGATGACGGCATCCACTTTCAACAGCCCCCAGAATCCCGCCCACAGCAGCGCGTTCACCGCCGGCCCGCCCGCCGTCGTCACAAACTGCGGCCACGGCCGGTCCGGCGGCTGCACCGCCGCCAAGCCGCCCATCGGCCCCAAGATGATGGAATCCGCCAGCCCGCCCATCGCCCGGCAGGCGAAGACATGCCCGAATTCATGCAGCAGAATCGAGAGAATAAACACCAGCCCCACGATCCCCATCCCCACCGGCCCCCATTTCTCCGCCCCCGACGCCAGATATACCAGCATGATGATATGTCCCACCGACAACACCACGTGCGTTCCCCACCACCGCCCCAGTGGAATGCCATGATTCAGGATATCCATGCGTCTCCTGTGCGAATCAGCCCGCCGGCGCCTGCAACGCCCGCTTGAGCACCTTCCCCGTCGGCGTCATGGGCATCGAATCCATGAAATACACTTCCTTGGGCGCCTTATACGGCGCTATCCGCTCCCGCACAAACGCCCGCAACTCCTGCGCCGTCGGCTTGGCCATCCCCGAACCCTCCTGCCCCGCCTCCGCCTTGAGCTGCACAAACGCCACCGGCACCTCCCCCCGCGCCCCATCCTTCACCCCCACCACCGCCGCCAGCAGCACCGCCGGATGCTGCTTGATCGCCTCCTCGATCTCCCGGGGGAACACCTTCTCCCCGGCGATGATGATCATGTCCTTCTTGCGCCCCGTGATGAACAGATACCCCTCCTCGTCAATCCGCGCAATGTCCCCCGTCTTGAACCAGCCGTCAGTTGTCATCACCTCCGCCGTCACCTCCGGCTGGTGGTAATACCCCTTCATCACGTTGGGCCCCTTGATCCACAATTCGCCCCCGTCCGCCCCGATCGGCAGATCCCGCCCATGCTCGTCCACGGTCTTGATCTGCACGTGCGGGATCACCTTGCCCGCCGCCCCCGCCTTCCAACCCCATGGCATGCTCAACGCCACGATCGGCGAGGTCTCCGTCAGCCCGAAACCCTCCAGCAGCGTCATGTTGAACTTCTGCTTCATCTGCTCGATCAGCGTCACCGGCAGCGGCTCCCCGCCCGACACCGGAAACGTCACCCCCGCCAGCGAATCCGCCTGCGCCGCCTTCGACGCCGCCAGCACCGCGAACATCGAGGGCACCATCACCATCACTTCCACCTTGTGCTGCTTGACCGCCTCAAACACCGCCACCGGGTTGAACCGCGCCTGGTAAATCACCTTCGACCCCAGCATCATCGGAATCAGCATGTTGCTCATCAGCCCCAGCGTGTGGAACATCGGCAGCACCCCCAGGAACACCGACCCCTCCGTGAACCGCGCAAAGACACAGGCGTCGATCGCGTTGGATTCCAGGTTCTGGTTCGTCAGCATCACCCCCTTGGGCAAACCCGCCGTCCCCGACGTGTACATGATCACCGCCACGTCCTCCGGCTTGCGCACCGGCAAGGGCCGGATGTGCTTCACCAGGTTCGCCTTGTTCATTGCGATCGACGCCATCACGCCCAGCCCGGGCCGCTCGAATTTCAGCGACTCCATCGTGATCACCTTCACCCCCGTCAATGCCGCCACCGCATCCGTCAGCGGCTTGAAAAATTCAATCGTAAACAGCACCTTCAATCCCGCATCCTTCACGATGGCCGCCAGTTCCTCGGCCTTCAGCAGGTAATTCAGCGGCAGCGCAATCCGATCCGCCCACCGCGTCCCCCCAAACGCCACCACAAACGCCGCCGTCGGCGGTATCAGCAACCCCACCATCTCCCCATACTCCGCCCGCGGCGCCAACGCCTCCAACTGTCCCACAAACATGTTCGTCCCCATCACCAACTCCCGGTACGTCAGCGTCCGCTTGTCGTCCACAATGGCGACATTATTGGGCTGCTCCACGGCATGATCGACCACTTTTTCGAGAATCATATGTACCCCGCTTAAAAACTCCGGAAGCGCTTGCTCGGCGAGCGAATTGTAGACGACCTAGACGTGATTCTCAAAGACCGGAGGAGCGTTGGGCGTGTCTACGCGAAATTGCTTGGACAGACGGTCGATTTTTGATAGATTGAACCCGTCATGAGGGAGTATCTGCCATGATTTTATCGCTGGATGTGGACGCCCAGAAGCTGATTGACGAACGGGTGCGGTCCGGAAAGTATTCCACGGCCGAGGCGGTTGTGACCGCCGCACTCCATGCCCTGGAGCAGGATGAGCATGGCGCGGGCGAGTTTGGACCCGGCGAGTGGGATGCGCTGCTGGAAGAGGGCGAAGCCAGCGGCCCGGCATTGGATGGGAATGCCGTGCTGGCGGAGTTGCGGGAATTGCGGGAAGCGCACCGTCGGGGCCACGGGAAATGAGAAAGATTTTCATCAAGCCGCGGGCGCGACTGGACCTGCTGGAGATATGGCATTACATCGCCGCGGACAATTTGGCGGCGGCGCTGCGCGTGGGGGATGAACTGGACGCGGCAATTTTGGATTTGGCCGCCCTGCCGGGCAAGGGCCATAAACGCCCGGAGATTAAGGATTCACGAGTGAGGGTCTGGGCGGTTTATTCCTATCTGATTGCGTATCGCTTCACCGAGGAGACGATGACCATCGTTCGCGTCGTCCATGGGCGGCGGAATATTCGTAAGCTGATTCCCAAGCGATCGTAATCCCTTATGGCCAGCGTGAACCTTCGCTATGTGCTCATACTCACGGCATGGCCGGTTGGGCCGGCTGGGCCGGGCCGATCAGCGGCGCCGTCACGCCGGATTGGTTCAGGATCGCCTGCACATCCACCGGCGGCAGCCCGTTCTTCTTGAGCAAGTCATTGGTGGGGCCAAAAGTCTGCGCCAGACCCGCAAAGCGCACGAATTCGACGTGGCCGTCGCCAAAGGCCATATTCATCCCGTCGCGGACTTGCGGACCGGGCTTCTCATAGGCCACGATAATGCCGGCGTCCGTGGAGGCGGTTGTGCCTTTGCCCAGATAGATGAAATCACAGTGCTGCGCCACTTGGGCGGCGAAGGCGGGGAAGTTGTCTTTGGCGAGCTTTTCGAGTTCGGGGGTCATCACCAATGGGGCGGTGCCGGCGCGTTTGCTCACCAATGATTTTGGGCTGATGCTGCCATTGGCGATGAGGCGTGCCAGGTCATCGGGCATTTTGTCATTGGCGTCGGCCGCGGAGATGATGCAGCCCATGGAGATGGCGCGGAGGTTGGCCGCATCCGCGCTGCGGTTCGCCAGTTCACGCGCCCTGCCCAGCGAGGGCAGCAGGATAGCCGTGCCCAAGCTGGCGGCGGCGACGACCATCACGGGGCCGCCGGGACTTCCGCCCATGATTTCCACGCCCGGGAAGGACGTGTGCCCGGATTGGTGCATGCCCTCGGCATCCCACCAGGCGATGCTCGCGCCGGGGGTGAGGATGGGCAGGATGGCGTCGGTGTCGGGCAGCAGGGTCGTGGGCAGATCGATGCCCACGGCCCGCGCCAGGGGCAGCAGCCCCAGCAGGGTCCGGCGGAGTTCCGGGTACAGCTTGCCGGGGTTGGCGTAGGCGATGGCGGTCGGCTTGACGCCCGGGACGTTCACGACCGCCAGGGCTTTGCGGAAAAGATCGCTTTCGGCAATGCTGGGAAGCTTGTTCTCCACCTGTTTGATTGCACCCACGATGCCGTCCATCGAGGACATATACAGATATCCGTTGCGTACGGTCCAGGCGACGCTGTATTGCGTGATGGTGATGGTGGAGTATTCGATCGGGCCGGATTTCATCTTGTCGATCTTGAACTGGCCCGCGCCGAGCTTGTTGGCCAGATCCTCGACCGCGGTCAGCGTCTTGGTGAAGCGGTCGCCGTCGCGGAGTTTGTGGACCAGGGCCAAGGAGTTGCCGCCCAGGTCGCTCAAGGGGGCGCGGTACATGATCCACTCATCGCCCAGGGGCGCGATGAGATCCTGCTCGATGTTCAAGCCAAACTGCGCCGGAACCTGCGCCAGGGCCGCGTCAAACTGCTTGAGCGTCGCGTCGTCGATTTTCCCGATGATCGCGCGTGCCTCGTTAAACACCTTGGGAAGGTCGAACTTGACTGTCGAAAACGAGGCGGCATCCTTGGGCACCACGCTCAAGGCGGCGTCGCTGAGGGGTTGGCTGCCGATGAGCGTGAGAATGCCCTTGGGCTGTCCCGTGACGCCCAGGAAGGATTGATCGCTCCACTCCTTGCCGTCGAAGCCGCTGACCATGGCCATCTGTCCCAGGCCGTTGAGGCCCAGCGCGTCGATGATAATGGCGGCTCTGGTGCGGACCTCGGCGGGAACGCCGGGGATTTTCGTCAGCGCGTCATTGACCAGGGCCAGCCCCTGGGCAAAGTCGAGGTAACCGGCGAGCGCGGGTTTGGCGACCTTGAAATGCGCCATGGCCTTGATATAGGCCGGATTAGCCGCCAGCGTGCCGCCCTTTTGGCGTTCCGCGGCGACCTGCGGTTTGCCGAAGGTCACGCCCACCAGGGTGCCATCCACGGTCACGGTGATGGGCAGTTCCGGCTGCGGCGGAATTTTCGCCACCGTTTCCTTGAGCAGCGTCGAGAGCGTGTTGGCGTCGGCGCCGGCATCGCAGAGGAGGCCGAAGCGGAACCCCGGCTGCTGCGGATTGGTGAAATCAATGGGGCAGAAATAGAACGCCGAGGGGTGATGCCACGCCACGCCCAGGCCGGTCTGGAGCTGGGCGATGATTTGCGGTGCCTGCGGGTCGTTTTTGGCCGCCAGGTCGATGAGCTTGGGCAGTTGCTGGGCGATGAACGCCGGCGCGGAGGAGGCGTCGATGAACATTTTCAGATTAGACGCCGCGTACTGCGGCTGCAGGGCGTCGCTGCCGGCCCAACCAAAGTAAATGATGGCGTCCTGCGGAATGCGGTCCTCCAGCGGTGCCGCGGCACGGCCAACGGCGGCAAGGCCCAACAAGGCCGCAAGGGCCAACGAGGTGAGTGTGGCGAGTTTTCTCATAGAAATTCCCTTCTCGTGAAAAGGTGGGTAATAGGATGCAAACGGATAGGATAACGCGTGATCCGGTGAGTGGCAATGCAATTACTGCGGCAAATCGCCGTTTCACGGCTTGGGGGGGAATGTCGTTTTGCGCCAAGGCGGCCACTTTTGAACTTTCCCCCGGATTCGCCTACGATGTGCCTTCTGTTTTTTCCGGGATTCCACCCTTTTATTTGAGGATTCATGGACACCAAGCGCTTTTTCACTTCGATGCTCATCGCCGGCGCGTTGATGCTCGTGTTCATGTACTTCACCGGGGGTCTGGGCGGCGGCGGCGGCGGCAAGAGCACGACCCCCGCTTATGCGATCTATGCGGCGATTCCCGACGCGCCCACCGCCGCCGAGACAGACGCCAACGGAAACAAGGCCGTGGAAACACCCATTCTCCTGGGCGGCGCCGAAGCCAAGGATCAGAGCCTGCTGGCGGTCAAAGTCAACAACCGGACGGCCGGCATCGACAGCGTGCAGATCAACGTCAACGAATATGCCGCCACCTACAAGCGCACGGAACCGCTGACGCTCTTTGCCGCCGATCTGAGCGCTCCGCTGCCGGGCAAGCCGAGGGTGGCCAAGCCATTTTCGACGCTGGGCATTCACATCACCATGGGGGAGTCGAACAAGGAACTCGCCTACGGCATGATCCGGCTGAAAAAGGATGATGGGACGTTTGTGGTGCGTCCCCCGGACGCCGACAGTTCCGCGGAGGACATCGCCCGGGCCAATGACATCAATATTCTCGCCTCGGGGTACATCTGGAAGGTGGAGGAGAAGGAAACCACGCCGACGGACGCGGTGTTCTCCATGCTGATTCAATATCAGGGGGCGCCGGTCGCCAAAATTTCCAAGCGTTTCCATATCGACCCCACATCCTATGAAATGACCATCACGCATACGGTGGACAACCTGAGCGACGGCAAGATTCACGTGCGCATCGATCAGCTTGCCGCCCCCGCCCTGGCGCGCGACGACCCGCAGGGCGACGACCGGTTTTTCCAGACCGTGGCTTACAACACGGCCAAGCAATTCGTGGACGGCGACAAGGGGTATAACCTGGCGTGGGGCGGACTGCGCAAGGCCGCCGGGGCCGCGGGCACAGATTCCGTCGGCGGACCCGCGGGGCAGTTTTACGATTTCGCCAATAACCCGCAGTTGTGGGTCGCCTCGTCCAACCGCTTCTTCGCGGCCATCGTCCGGCCCCTGCCGGAGACCGGCAACGGCGGCGTGACCAAGCTGGCGACCGGCCAGTCGTTGCCGCAGAGCGGACACGTGGCCTCGGCCAACATCGACCTCATGAAAGTCGTGGAGGAAAAGGCCGCCGATGACGTGGCGATCATCCGCCTCACCGGGCGCACCCTCGAGGTGGCCCCCCACGCCAGCAGCAGCCAGCCGCTGTCGGTCTATATGGGGCCCAAGAAGCGCGGCATCCTCCTGGGTGACACGGCCATGGGCGGCAAGCCCGAATACGCGACCTACGACTACATCAAGCTGGTGCAGTTCAACACCTGCGCGGTCTACAACTATTGCTTCATCGACCAGGTGGCCTATGTGATTCTCCGCATGCTGGATTTCTTCAAGCAGTACATCGGCAACTACGGCGTGGCGATCATGATCCTGGTGCTCGTCGTCCGCGCGGTCCTCCACCCGCTGACGCGCGCCAGCCAGGTGAACATGGCCAAGATGGGCAAGCAGATGCGCGACGTGCAGCCGCAGATGGAGGCCATGAAGAAGAAGTATGCCGACAACAAGAAGAAGCAGAGCGAAGAGATGATGCGCATCTATCGCGAGAACAAGATCAACCCCGCCGGGGGCATCATGGGGTGCCTGCCGATGCTGATCCAGATGCCCATCTGGGTGGCGCTCTATTCGGGCCTGCGGACGGACGTGGACCTGCGGCACGCGGCGTTCATCCCCGGCTGGATCAACGACCTGGCCAGCCCGGACAAGCTGTTCCCCTCCGGGGCGCTGGTGCTGGGGCATCCGCTGTTCAGCATTCCGCTGATCGGGGAAATCTACGGGTTCAACCTGCTGCCGATATTGCTGGCGGGGGTGTTCTTCTTCCAGATGAAGGTGTCGATGGCCACGCAGCCCAAGGCGGCCGACGAGCAGCAGGCGCAGATGCAGAAGATTTCACAGTACATGATCTTCATCTTCCCGCTGTTCCTGTACAACGCGCCCTCGGGGCTGAACCTGTACATCTTCGCCTCGACGATGGGCGGCCTGGTGGACACGTACCTGGTGCGCAAGACCCTCAAGAAACAGGGGATTCTGGCGCCCACCGCGCCGCTGCTTCCCACGCATGAGGATGCGGACGACAAGAAGAAGTGACCATTCGTGCAATGACATGTACACGACCAGCCCGGGGAGGGGGGGGGATTGCATTTCATGGGCTTGTTGGTATGAACGAGTGCATGTGGATGGATGACACCATTGTTGCGGTCAGTTCACCGCCCCCGCAGCCGGGGACATGCGGGGTGCGCGCGATTGTGCGGTTGTCCGGGCCGGGGGCGTGGGGGCTGGCGCGGGCGGTGACGGACCTGGCGGAGGACGCCGCGCCTGGTTGGCGCACGGTGCGTCTTTCGCTCAACGACCTCTCCCTGCCCGCCGCGGCGCTGCTGTTCCGCGGGCCGCGGAGCTTCACCGGGCAGGATATCGCCGAGTTGCACGTGCCCAATGCACCGGCGCTACTGGCGCTGCTGATTGACGCCCTCCTGGCCGCCGGGGCGGCGCAAATAATTCCCGCGCGCCTCGCCGAACCGGGGGAATTCACCGCCCGTGCGTTTTTCAACGGGAAGATGGATTTGACCCAGGCCGAGGGGATCGCCGCCACCATCAACGCGGGGAACCAGTCCCAGCTTCGCGCTGCCGCCAGCCTGCGCCAGGGCGACCTCCACCGCTGGACCGCCGCGCTGGCCGACGAACTGGGCAACCTGCTGGCGCTGGTGGAGGCGGGGATTGATTTTGCCGACGAGGAGGGTATTCACTTTGTGGAGGCGGAGCGGCTGCACGCGGCGCTGGCGCGCCTGTGCTGGGAACTCCACGCACAACTGGGCGCGGCAATCCGCATCGACCGCCTCGCCCTCCCCCCCACCATCGTCTTCATCGGCCGGCCCAACGTGGGCAAGAGTTCGCTGATCAACGCCCTCTCCGCCACCGACCGCAGCCTCGTCTCCCCCATCGCCGGCACCACCCGCGATATGCTCGCCGCCCACCTGCCCACCCCGCGTGGCGATATCCGCTTGCTGGACGTCCCCGGCGAAGAAGCCCCCACCGACGACCTCCGCCAGAAAATGCAGGCCGCCCGCGACAACGCCCTGCTGGATGCCGACCTGGTGGTGGAGGTGCTGGACGAACCCCGCGCGGTCGCCACCACCGCCGACCTCGCCACCCCCCGCATCACCATCTGGAACAAATCCGACCGCTTCCCCCAGCCCATCCCGCACGCCGCGCCGTGGCAGGTCGTCTCCGCCAAAACCGGCCACCACATCCCACAACTCCGCGCCGCCCTCATCGCCCAAATCACCCACGCCCAACCCGCGGGGGAAAGCCGCCTGGTGCTCAATCACCGCCACCGCGCCCTCCTGCACGATGCCGCCCACCGCCTGCATGCCGCCGCCGCGCTGGTGGACAACCACGCCGCCCACCCCGAACTGCTGGCCGCCGAACTCCGCCAAGCCCTGGACCTCCTGGGCCAAATCACCGGCACGATCTCACCCGACGAAGTCCTGGGCCGCATCTTCTCCCAATTTTGCATCGGCAAATAGTGCGTTGTCAGTGGCCAGATGCCATTCAAACCACTGACCACTGGCCACTGACCACTGACCACCCCTATAATCCCCTCCCATGGCCGACTCCTACACAGTCCTCGCGCGGCGTTACCGCTCCCAGACCTTCGATCAACTCGTCGGCCAGGAGGCCATCGCCCAAACGCTGAAAAACGCCATCAAGTCCAACCGCGTGGCGCACGCGTTTTTGTTCACGGGGACGCGCGGCGTGGGGAAGACCTCGGCGGCGCGCATCCTCGCCAAGGCCGTCAACTGCCCCAACCGCACTGCCGAAGGCAACCCCTGCGGCACGTGCAACGCCTGCATGGCCACCGCCCGCGGGGATGACATCGACGTGATCGAAATCGACGGGGCGTCGAACAACTCGGTGGATCAAATCCGCGAACTCCGCCAGTCGGCGGGCATCCGCCCGGCGCGCTCGCCGTTCAAAATCTACATCATCGACGAAGTCCACATGCTCTCCGGCGGGGCGTTCAACGCCCTGCTGAAAACCCTCGAAGAGCCGCCGGAGCACGTGAAATTCATCTTCGCCACCACGGACATCCACAAGGTGCCGGCGACGATTATTTCGCGCTGCCAGCGGTTTGACTTCAAAAACATCTCCACCGTCCGCATCGCCGCCCACCTCAAAAACATCGTCAAGGACGAGGGCCTCCAGGCCGACGACGACGCCCTGCATCGCATCGCGCGCCTGGGCAACGGCTCCATGCGGGACGCCCTGTCCATCCTCGACCGCGTGCTCTCCCTGGGCGAAAAGCACATCTCCGACAAAATCCTCGAAGACCTTCTGGGCAAGCCCGCCACCGCCGCCATCGCGGACCTCGTGCAGGCCCTGGCCGGCGGCGATGCCGGCGGAGCGATCACCCGCGGCGACAAGCTCCTGCTCGAAGGCATGGGGGTGGAGCAGGTGCTTTCGGAACTGATCGACTTTTTCCGCTACTTGATGCTGGTCGTCGCCTGCGGCAAGGAGACCGAACTGCTGGACGTCCCCACCGAGGCCCGCGCCACCTATACCGCACTGGCCGGCAAGTACGACGCCCCCACGCTGGTGCATTTGATCGCGTTGTGCGAGCAGACGCTGCGGTCGCTGAAGGCTTCGACGATGCACCGGCCGCTCTTCGATGCGCTCCTCGTGCGGCTGGCGCTCAGCGAGCAGTTCACGAGTCTGCACGATTTATTAGCCGCCGGAACAGCCGCCGCCAAGTCATCCAACCCGCCCCTCGCGGGTCAAAAAAAAAAGTAGCCTCGAATCCGCCCCCGTGACGCAGTCAGGTTCTTCCGTTCCTCATCCTGCGCCCGCGCCGCATCACGCGCCCCAAGCCCAGGGATTGCAATCCCTGGGCTTACGCACGCCTTCCGCGCCGCCTGCGCCCGCCGCGCCCGATGGGGAACCCGAGCCCGAGGAAGACATCTACACCGTCATGAAGCAGCACATGGCGCGCAAAAAAGAGGAACTCGACGCCCAACACGCCCAGCTCAAGCACGGCCACCGCCCGCCCGCCCCCTCCGCCCCCGCCCCGCGCCCGGTCGAAAAAGCCCCCGACCTCGCCGACCTCCCCGGCGTCTGGCTCGCCGCGCGCAACTATCTGCTGGCCAACGCCCGCCTGCTGGAATCCGTCCTGGGCAACACCGCCCGCATCGAATCCCTCAACCCCGCCGCCGCCGAGGTGACCCTGGCCATCCCCAATACGCAGCGCAACTTCACCAACGACAAGGCCCGGGCCAAACTCGAGGAAGCCCTGCGTGCCGTCACCGATCTGCCCCTCAAGCTGCACGTCAACTTTGTCGAGCCGCCGGCAGCCCCCGCCGGTTCACATTATGCCGGCAATTCATACAACCTCCCGCAGGCCGCCGCCCAGCGGATTCCGCCGGAGGTGATGGATGCGGTGAAGAAGCAGCCCGTCATCCAGGAACTCATGAAGCGCCTGGACGCCACGGTGACGCAGGTGGAGATTCTGGAGGAGACTCCGCCGGAGTGAGCGGAAGAATTCTCAAGCATCCGCTCCCCGCACCGCCTGGATGAAATCCCGCATCTTCACCGGATCCTTGATCCCCGGCTGCCCCGCCACCTCCACCCCCGACGACACATCCACGGCATACGGATGGGCAATGCGAATCGCCTCGGCCACGTTTTCCGGCGTGAGACCCCCCGCCAAAATAATCGGCGGCACACGAGCGAGTTCACCTGCCGCACGAGCTTCCGCGATCCACTCCCAATTAAATGCACGTCCCGTTCCGCCGAGTTTGGTAGTGGATGCTGCATCCAACACCACCGCATCCGGCATATTTGGATTACACGCATACAACGTGGAAACGGTCGCAACAAATGATGCCCGATCGGAGATGGACGACACCATCCACTTACGCAAATGGTAGTCGCGGTCTAAAAAATGCTCCGGACCTGCACCATATAATTGAAACGTATAAATCGGTAATCGCGGATAGACTGCCAAAATCTGCGCCAATTCGAGGGCGTCGGCAAATTGTGTCGTGTCAGTTTTGACCAGTGCAACCGCAGAAACAAACGGAGCAAGAATTCTTGTTATCTGAAATGCCATATCGGTGGAAATCCGCCGCGGCCCCCCCACGAAGTTCAACCCAATCGCATCCACCCCCAGCTCCGCCGCCACCGCCGCATCCTCCGGCCGGGTAATTCCGCAAATCTTGATCCGCGTTCGCATCCCCGGATTCTAACACGGCCAACTCCCCTGAAACACCCCCCCCTCCCGTGCGTGTACTACTTTGGGCATGACATAGGCAACGGAACCCGTAGCGTCAGCGAGGTGGAGGGGCCGTGCCCAACGCCCCCAGTAGCCTCGCGCAGGCGATGCAAAGCCTCACGTATGCGATGAGCTCTCCCTCGCTTGCGCGAAACAACAGTAGGCACACAACTCCGCCCTCGCTGACGCTACGGGTTCCGTCAACGACCGCGCCTTTGCCGCCCCCGTGTATAATGCCCCCACCCCAACCGGGCGTTCCCGCTCCTCCGGAGGACTTCATGCGTATCACCCCCTGCCTCGCCCCCCCCCTCGTTTTCACCGCCGCGCTCCTCGCGCTGGCCACCTTCGCCCACGCCCGGCCCGTCACCCCGGAGACCATCACCGGCATGGCCAAAAAAGCCGACGTCCTCATCGTCGGTGAGGTCCTCAAAATCGAGGACATCAGTGAGGAGCAATCCGACACCTGGAAAATGCCCATCCTCCACAAACGCGCCACCATCCGCGTGTTGCGGGGCATCAATGCCGCCAGCGCCGCCACCTCCGATCTGAGCCTGGCCGTCGTCGATTACATCGCCGCCAAGGGCAACATCCCCCCCGACGGCCCCATGTTCCCCAACCTCCAAACCGGCCAGGTCGCCGTCTTCCCCCTCAAGCTCACCCCCGAGAAAACCTGGCGCTTCGTCTCCGAAGAGGATGCTGGCATGTTCGCCCCCGCCCTCGCCCGGGAAATCAACTCCGGCTGGCCCGCCACCATCCCCGGCCCCGTCGCCTTCTATTACCGCGAACTTGCCGGGGCCTGCCTCTATGGCGATTTTTCCACCATGGCCCGCGCGGCGGCCTACCTCAACACCGTCGCCGGCGCCGACCAGCCCGCCGACCCCATCTTCGGACTCTTCCGGGCCGAAATCGGCGAAAGCAACCTCCGCGAAGACACCCGCTGGGTCGCCATCGGCACCGCCGCCTACATCGCCAGCGGCACGCCCCGGCCCACCCTCGACGCCCTCATCAATGGCATGGTCGCCGACGGCGGAGGAGCCGGCGCCGCCCCCCGCGCCCCCACCGATGTCCTCCCGGCCGTCCCCTCGCTGCGCCTTGCCACGCTCTGCCTGCGCAAGTCCGCCAAGTTCCAACTGGGCGAACGCATCCTCATGCTCCTCATCGCCCGCCAGGAAGAATTCAGCAACACCTGGGGCATCGCCAAGGCGCTGGTCGACAACTTTGAAGGCTCGCCCATGATGATCTCCATGGAGCAGCAAACCATCCGCACCGGCAAACCCGGCGCGCTGTACATCGCCGATTACATGGTCAAGGACCGCTATCATCCCCTGGCCGCGTCCGCCGTGGAGGGGGCGCGCAAGGTTCTGGCCCGCGACGGCGACGCCCGGGACATCCCCAAAGAAGCGCCCTACACCACCCTCCACCGCCAGGCGCAGGGGCTGCTGCTCCGCGCCGGCACCAATGAGGATTTCACCTTCCTGCTCGATATCATCACCGAAACCCGCCCCAACCCCGACAAGCCGCCCAGCGCGCGCGATGAAAAACTCTACCAGGCCATCATGCTCCTGGCCGGCGACAGCGAATTCTCGCCCCCCGCGCGCGTCCTGCAAATCTGCCGCCAGTACATCGACGACCCCGCCGCCCTGCCCACGCCCCCCTGGCCGGGCTTCCGCCTGTGCGACCTGGCCGCGTTGACCGCCGCCCGCGTCGGCCGGCAGGACTTCGGCCTCAAACCCGACGACCCCGTCGACCAGCGCGATGTTGCGGTGGCCAAGGCGCGGGAGTGGCTGAAAGCCAGACCATAGCCCGGCGTGGAAACGCCCGGCAAAACGTGGCGCGCCAAAACACGCACCGATTCCAGAATCCACATCGCCTGTGTAATCCCCCGATAGCTCGCGCGTGAAGAAGGCCTGACGTGGCTTCATCGCATAAAGTGTCGGGGCTTCGCCCCTTACCAACGCGAAATGGCCGATGACAGCAACCTCATGGTTGCCGCTATTGACTGCCGCGGCTTCGCCGCTAATAAACGCTCAGTTTGAGTTATCACTTATCGTTGGATCAGCTTTGCCATTCACCCAGCGTCGCGGGATCCGATCTTCGCACGCCCATTCCCGCAGCACCTTGAGTGCTTTGTCGGATAGGCGCGGGGGCGGTAGACGACGGGACTTGACACTGCTTTGTTTCTTATTGGCCATACTTACCTCGAATTACGCTACCTGATGATATCAGACTTCCTTCCCTCCGCCCCCTCCATTACACTCCCCGCAAAAGGAGTTGTAATGCCCCCCCGCCTCTCCGCCATCATCCTCGCCGCCGGCAAGGCCACGCGCATGAAGTCCGAGCGCGTCAAGGTCATGCACGAAATCTGCGGCCGCCCCATGCTCTCGTACGTGCTTGACGCCTGCCGGGAGGTCGGCGTCACACGGCTCTACCTGGTCATCGGCCACGACCGCCAGCGCATCATCGACGCCTACCAGGATGAACCTGACATCACCTGGGTCGTCCAGGAACAGCAGAAAGGCACCGGCCATGCCGTGCTCGTCTGCCAGCACGCCCTGCAACAGAACGGCGACCTGCCCGCCCCCTCCGCCCATCCCTCATCACTCAACTCCCACACCTTCGTCCTCGGCGGCGACGGCCCGCTCATCCGCGGCAGCACCCTATCGGCCCTGGCTGAAAAGCACATCGCCACGCAGGCCGCCGTCACCCTGGCCACCAGCGTGCTGGAGAATCCCGCCGGCTACGGCCGCATCGTGCGCGATGCCGGCGGCGCGGTGACGGGCATCGTCGAACATGGCGACGCCACGCCCGAGCAACGGGCGATCATGGAGGTCAATCCCACGTACTGGATGTTCCGCACCGCCGACCTCTTCGAGTCGCTGGCCCAGGTGCAGCCCAACAACAAGAAGGGGGAGTATTACCTCACCGACACGCTGGCGATCCTCCAAAAAATGGGCCGGCGGCTGGAGGCCGTGCCGTCGGTGCCGCCGGAGGATGTGCTGTCGATCAACACCCGCGCCGAACTGGCGGACGTGTCGCGCGTCATGCAAAGGCGAATCCAGCGGCACCATATGGATGGCGGCGTCACCCTGGTCTCCCCCGAAAACACCTGGATTGAATTCGGAGCCAGCATCGGCCAAGATACCGTCGTCGAGCCGTTCACCTGGATCGGCGCAGGTGCGAAAATCCCAGCCGGCACCCGCATTTCCGCGGGTACGGTTATCCCGCCGGCAAAGGGTTAAGTGGTTAAATCGTTAAATGGTTAAGTGGTCTGTCACCCACCTGACCGCATGCCCATTTAACCGCTTAACAATTTAACCATTTAACCACTTGACCACTCACGGAGTCCTCATGAACCTTCCCGATGAATTGAAAATTTTTGCCGGCAGCGCCAACAAGGACTTCACCACCGCCGTCTGCCAGCACATCGGCATCCCCGCCGGCAAGGCCGCGGTGACCGTCTTCCCCGACGGCGAATTGCTCGTCAAGCTCGACGAGGATGTCCGCGGCCGCGACTGCTTCGTCATCCAGTCCACCTGCACGCCCGTCAACGAAAACCTGATGGAACTGCTCATCTGGATCGACTGCCTGAAGCGCGCCAGCGCCCAGCGCATCACGGCGGTGCTGCCCTACTTCGGCTACGCCCGGCAGGACCGCAAGTCCGAAGGGCGCACGCCCATCACCGCCAAACTCGTCGCCAACCTCATCACCGCCGCCGGCGCCGACCGCGTGATCGCGATGGATTTGCATGCCGCGCAGGTGCAGGGGTTCTTCGACATTCCGACGGATCACCTGCAGGCGAGCCCGGTGCTGTCCAAGCATTTTGCCGAAACCGCCGCGGAGATGGGCAAGGTGGCGATCGTCTCGCCGGACCCGGGCAATCTCAAGGCGGCCTCGTTCTATGCCGAGCAGCTCAACGCGGACCTGGCGTTCATCGACAAGCGCCGCAAGTCGGGCAGCGAAGTCAGCGCGGCCAACATCGTCGGCGATGTCGAAGGCAAGACGATTTTGATGATCGACGACATGATCACCACCGGCGGCACGATTGCCGAGGCCACGAAAATCCTCAAGGACCACGGCGCGGGCCGCATCTACGTCGCCGCGACCCACGGCGTTTTTGCCGGCCAGGCCATCGAGCGCATGGTCAAAGCCCCCATCGAGAGCATCATCATCACCGACACCATTCCCGCGTGCGCACGGCTGGCCCCGATCAAAGACCGGCTCACCGTGCTTTCGGTGGCCCCGCTGATGGGGGAGGCGATCAAGCGGATCCATTTGAATCAGTCCGTGAGTGCCGTGCTCAAAGGCGGGGGCGGGGGCAAGCGGTAAGGCGGACGTCACGCGCGTCCTGCACATTCAAGCCCATGGATTGCAATCCTTGGGCTTACGCGCTCGATTCCCTGTGCCGCAAAATCAGTCATGTTCCCGATCACTCCCCTGTGGGATTCTCAATCCACCCCTTGTAGCACGCCCGGCACAGGAAAAAACTCATCCGCACGTGTACCATGTCCATCATTTCCTGGGCGGACATTTCCTTCATCTCCTCCGCCAGACGCGCCATTTCCGCCCCATGGTCCTTGGCCAAATCCTCCGCGGTGATCACCGGCGGGCTGTTTTCCGCATACGCCTGAATCTCCACCACATAAAAATCCCCCCGCCCCGGAGTGAGCAGCGCCCCGCAGCGCCGACAAATGGCGGGGGCGGAGTCTGCGTTTTTGTGCGATGATTGCGACTCAGGATGCATGATCAGATATCATATTCGCAATTGCTCAATGGGCCACTAATAATTCCCATTGCTCGTCGTGCGGAGTCTGGACCATTTACCTGATCTCAAGGAAATGGTCTAAGCCATTGTCACGAAAACGGTTATGACGCGCTTTATGATTCACAAACCTGTCGAGGAATCCCCATGCAACAGCCGATAAATATAGCGATAGCCTGGCTGCCCCACGGTCGCGGTCTGGCCGCGCCGGCGTATCAAACGCCCCATGCCGCCGGCATGGACCTCCTGGCCGCCGTACCCGACGACGCACCCCTGGTCCTCAAGCCCATGGAACGCGCCGCTTGTCCCTGCGGCTTCGTGATGGCCCTCCCCACCGGCTACGAGGCCCAGATTCGCCCGCGCAGCGGCCTGGCTTTCAAACAGGGACTCTCGGTCCCCAACGCCCCGGGAACCATCGACGCCGACTACCGCGGCGAGGTGAAAGTTCTCCTGGTCAACCTGGGGAGCGAGCCGATCACCATCGCCCGTGGCATGCGCGTCGCCCAGATGGTCATCGCCCGGCATGAAACCGCCGCCTGGCAAGAGGTGCCCGATGCCCAACACCTGCCCAGCAGTGAGCGCGGCGCCGGAGGCTTCGGCAGCACGGGCATTTAGTAAGGAATAACAATGGCACGGAAGTCAACCAACCCCAACAAGGCCGCCGTCGTGCGGGTCATCGCCTGCATGTTCGTCTGGGTCTTCTACCTCCTGTTCGCCCTGGCGTGCGTCTCCTACAGCCCCGGCGATTCGGCCACCAAATACCACAACGGCGCCATCGCCTATCACAACTGGTGCGGGGCCTTCGGCGCGCGCCTGGCCGAGGCCGCCCTCACCGGCACCGGCCCGGGCATCTTCGTGGCCATCGCGCTGCTGGGCGTCGCCCTGGTCCTGTGGACCCGGGGCAAGGCCATCACCCAGCTCCCCCTGCGCATCATCGGCAGCGCCATGCTCGTGGCCGTCGTCTCCACACTCTTCAACATGTGTTCCACCAGTCCCGACGCCGGCGGCATGCTGGGCGTCGCCCTGGGAACGCTCCTCTTCGTTTACTTCAAGTTCGGCGCCTGGCTCATCGCCTTCTCGTCCCTGGTCGTCGGCGGCCTGCTGGTGGCCGACGAAATCGTCCTGGGCCTGCCCGCCAAAATGCTTTGGATCGGCAAACGCATGCCCACCGAGCAAGTCGCCAGCGCCGCCGCCGGTGCCGCCGGGGGCGTGTGGGGCGGACTCCGCAGCATGGTCGAATCGCTGGCCCGCAACCAGCGGGCCAAAAAAGCCCGCCGCCAAAATCCCCTCCCCGGCGAAACCACCCCCGAAGCCCCCGGCCCATCCGCCATCGCCCTGATGGAACCCATTGACACGCTTACGCAGGACCAACCGATGCCCGCGGTTCGCGACGGTGCCGTCATCGTACCCGCCATCCCGGTGGATGAGGACGAAGTCATCGTCCGCAAGCCCGTCGCGCCCAAAGGCCCCACCCTCCCCTTCCGGCCCATACCCCCCGCCTCCATCAAACAAGATCTCGGCAACTACCGCCTCCCCGGCCTGGACCTCCTGGATGAACCCGAACCCGTCGACACCAACGGCCAGGAACAACGCGTCCGCGAGAAGGCCAAAGTCCTGGAAGCCACACTGACCTCCTTCAGCATCGACGCCAAGGTCGAGGCCATCGACACCGGCCCCGTCGTCACCCTCTACGAACTCAGCCTCTCCCCCGGCGTCAAATCCTCCCAGGTTGCCGCCCTCGCCAAGGACATCGCCCGCGCCCTCAAATCGCCCCCCGTCCGCATCATCGACAACATCCCCGGCAAATCCACCATGGGCATCGAAGTCCCCAACATGGACCGCGAACGCGTCCGCCTGAAAGACCTCTTCCAGATCGGCCACGACCGCATCGCCAAAATGGCCCTCCCCATGTGCATCGGCAAGGACGCCTCCGGCACGCCACTGATCGAGGACCTCACCAAAATCCCCCACCTGCTCATCGCCGGCACCACCGGCTCGGGCAAGTCCGTGTGCATCAACTCGATCATCATGACCCTCCTGCTCACGCAGCGGCCGGACCACGTGAAGCTCATCCTGGTCGATCCCAAGATGGTCGAAATGCAGGACTACAAATCCATCCCCCACCTCATGGCCCCCATCATCGACGACATGTCCAAGGCCGAAAGCATCCTGGAATGGGCCACGCAGAAAATGGACGAGCGCTATGAGACCATGTCCGAGGCCAACGTCCGCCACATCAAGGAATACAACAAGCTCACCAAGCTGGAGATCATCGAGCGCTTCAACGCCCACACCGAGGAGGACCAGGCCAAGGTCCAGTTCCACATGCCCTACATCATCATCATCATCGACGAGCTGGCCGACCTGATGATGACCAGCAAGGAAGTTGAAGGCCACATCGTCCGCATCGCCCAGAAGGCCCGGGCGGTGGGCATCCACCTGATCCTGGCCACGCAGCGCCCCGAGGCCCAGGTGGTCACCGGCCTGATCAAGTCCAACATGCCCGGCCGCATCTGCTTCCAGGTGCGCAGCCGTCTCGACAGCCGCATCATGCTCGACCAGAGCGGCGGGGAACTGCTGCTGGGCCAGGGCGACATGCTCATGCTCAAGCCCACCGGCGCGGGCCTGTGCCGGGCGCAGGGGGCGTTCGTGGACGACAAGGAAATCAAGAACGTCAGCAAGTTCCTCAAGCAGATCGCCGAGCCGGAGTTCCATCCCGAACTGATGCAGCTTGGCACTTCGCAGGGCCTGGCCGAGGGCGAGGAGAAGGATCCGCTGTACAACGATGCCGTGGACATCATGATCGAAACCGGCCGGGGCAGCGTCTCGCTGGTGCAGCGCCGGCTGAACATCGGCTACAGCCGGGCCAGCCGCCTGATCGACCAGATGCGCCGCACGGGCATCGTGGGGGCGTACAAAGGCTCGATGGCCTCCGAGATCGTGATCACCAAGGAACAGTGGGAAATCATGAAGGCCGAAAGCGCCCAGCACCTCGGCGGCGACGGCACCGACGGCTCCACCGGCGGCCGCACCGGCACCGGTGTGAATGCCGGCTTCGCCCAGCAGGTCTCAACGCATTTTGATGAATCCGACGACGACGGCGTGCCGGATGAAATGCCGGGCGAGCATCGGATGTGAGCAGGTTGAAATCCACGTTCGTAGTACAGCCTTGAGGCTGTCGAAACAC
This sequence comes from uncultured Phycisphaerales bacterium, assembly GCA_903868035.1. Next base: position 15,340 of record CAIPTQ010000122.1, on the reverse strand, counting down.
AAAATCGCACCCCGTTAACGCCCAAAATATCCGACGGCAAACTGGATATTTACCCGATTTAGGTGTACACTTAAATGACCTACGAGTTTCGCTGGAATGAATGGAACTTGGAGCATATCGCGGAACACGGCATTTTGTCTCAAGAAGCCGAAGCTTTGGTTCAAATGGCACAGCCCCCGTTCCCGCGCGAAATTCAAAAAGGGAAATACTTGGTGCGTGGTCAAACGGCGACAGGTGCCTATCTTCAGGCCATCTTTGTCGTTGATCCTGATGGCACCATTTATGTCATCCACGCCCGGCCCTTGACGAATGCGGATAAGCGCCAATACCGAAGGAATCTAAGATGAAAATCGAAAAACCTTATTGGGAAATGACCACTGCGGAACTTCGCGAAGCCACCCGTCAGTATGACGAGCCCATGCCCGGCCTTCCGGGAAAGCCCCTCAGTGCGGCGGGAAAAGAGGATCTGGCTCGCGCCCGCCGCCGCGGCCGGCCCCGCGTGGGTCTGGGCGCGGAAAAAATCCGGATATCCGTGGAACGCTCCCTGCTCACCAAGGCCGACGCCACCGCCAAAAAATGGCGTGTCTCCCGTTCCGAGCTCTTCGCCCGCGGCTTGCGCAATGTCTTGAAACTCGCCGGATAGATCCACCCTCGTAATCGAATGTATCCGGAACCATCCCCATGAAAAACGCCCACGCTCGCCAAATCCCCACCGAACTCGCCGCCGCCCTGCACGCCGATCCCAAAGCCCGCGCCGCCTTCGAGTCCATGCCCCCATCACATCAGGCGGAATACGCCCAATTCGTCAGCGCAGCCAAAAAGCCCGCCACCCGCCTTAAACGCGCGGCCCAATCCAGCGCGATGATGCGGGCGTGGAGGCGTGGAGCCAAACGGCGTTAAACGCTTTGCTTTTCAGGACCGAATGGCGCCCAGCGCCGGCGTCACGGCGCGGCAAACCACTTTTTCACCACTTCCAGGGCCGGGGTGCCCTGGAGCGAGTACGTGCCGCGGTCGCCGAATTTGCCGCCGGGATACCATTCCCAGATGAAAGCGCCCATAAATTGTTCCTTGGGCACGGCCTGCCAGGTCTGGACGAAGCTCTGGAAGGCGTGCAGTTGTTCGTCGTAATCGACCGGGCCTTCGGCGACGTAGTTCCAGGGCTGGCTGAGGGTGACGGAGAGGTTATGCCAGCCGACCTCGGTGAACATGAAGGGTTTTTTCTGCTTGGCGGCGAAATCGAGGATGTTTTTCTTGATGGGCGCCCAGGCCTCCAGGATTTTCGCCAGGGGCACGCCGGGCTTGCTGGCCAGTTCGTGGTAGTTGTTCATGCCGATGTAATCGAGTTGGTCCCAGAAGGTGACGGATTCGTAATGGTCCCAGTTGGCGGAGTAGGTGAGCTTGCCCTTGTAGACTTTTTTAATCTCGGCGATGGTGCCGATCCAGCGTTCGCGGAAGGGTTCGGTGGAGAGGAGTTCAGAGCCGACGACCAAGATATCAACGTTGCCTTTTTGGGCGAGAACGGCCATGCCATTATCGGGATTGGTCATGAAATGGTTGTAGGCCATGAACCAGTTGTCCCAGCCATCCTCGCCGGCGGGGGTCCTGGGGTCGATGACGCCGCGCCAGTCCTTGGAGCCGGAATTTCGGAGCAGGACGGTGGGCATCACCATGATGCCCATGCCGCGGTCCTTGGCGCGTTTCATGACGCGGAGGGTGTCGGTCTCGGAGAGGGTGTTGGTCTTGTCCAGGAAGATGGCCTCGGAGTGGACGTTCTCCTGGTAGGCGGCAATGGGAAAGTCGATCCAGGTGCAGCCCATGTCGGCCAGCTCGTCGATGGCCTGGAGATAGGAGTTGACGCCCTTTTCGGAGGGTTCCACCAGCCGCATGGAAAAGCCGCGCATCTGGTCGGTCTTCTTGTGGTTGGTGGCGGGGGCGGTTTTGGGGAGTGTGACGGCGGTGCTGGCCGCGGGGGCGGGGGTGGTCTGGGCGCGGGAGGCAATGAGCGGAACGGCCACCGCGGCGGCCAGCGCGAGGAGGGGCAGAAGAAGGGGTTTGGACATTGAGGCGGCTCCTGGAAAACGGGAAGAGGGGGTATTTTGCGGGAAGGAGGGGCGGGATGCAATATCGGCTATTGGTCTCCGGGTATTTGGGGGATCGAGGCCAGTGTTTCCTCCAGCAAGGCGCGTGTGCCATGCCGGTCGCACCAGGCGCGGATGTAGGGCATGTCCAGGCGGCCCATCTGGACGGCCAGGACGTTGCGGGCGTCGTCGATATCCTTGCTGCGGCGGCCGGATTTGGACCAGCGGAGTTTGGTGATGACCACATCCTCCGGCCGTGGGAGGTAAGCCTTGCTGGTGCCGTAAGCGATCGGGACGCGATGCGAAAAGCGAAGCAGGTCGTGGGGGTCATCGCTGACCTCGAAAAGTTCAAACATGAACGGGGCTTCGAGGCCTTCGTAATGAAGCCGGTAGCGCGTAGTGGAGGTGATCGTTTCAAATCCGATCTGCGGCTCCAGTCGAAACCCCTTCGGCAGAAATTCCAGCAACTTGCCGAGGGAAAACGACCCGAGCTGCACGACAAAGTCGGCATCCTTCGTGGAACGCGCAATCCCATACACGTTGCTCGACAGGGAACCCACCAGCATGAATGGAATCCCCGCCGCGTGCAGCGCATCGATCATCGCGGCAACCGCATCGACTTCTTTCAAGATTCGCCTCCCTCAAGCCTCTCCCCCAAGCTAATACGATATCTCAGCAAGCGCTCAACCTCAGCCGGCGTAGCACCGGGGTGCTGCGCGCGGATGCCCGCCCTGCTCCACCGGCACGATGAGGCAAACAACTCCGGACCGTCGAGAAGTTTCTGCTCGGCGGGGGTTCTGCGGGCGCGCAGCACCTTCTCAACATAAATCGCATCGATCAATTCCAGCGTCGGTTCCATGCCAGCGCTCCAAAGGCCGATCCAATTATACCATCGAACGGTCCATAGGTCGGTCTCAAGGCGGCCCCTTATCCCCCCAATTCCCCCACCACGTCATCCGAATCAATGATCGCCCGCACCCGCGCCAACGCCTCATCCAAGATATCCTCGGGCGCCTTGCCGACAAACTCCAACTCCCGCTCCCGGCAATCGACGCTCTTCACCTGGTCGGTCGCGATGACGCTCTCCACGGCAACGCCCTGCTTGGCCGGCAGAAGGCCCTTGCGCACCGCCACAAAAAACGGCCACGGCCGGACGGTCGAGGTGATCGGGCAGACCAGGGCGAAACCGGTGGCGCGGCTGAAAGAGGCGGTGCTGAGCACCAGCGCGTAGTGCCGGTCGGCCATCTCATGGCCGGCGGAGGGCGAGAAATTCAGGTGGACGAAATCCCCGCGGTCCGGATGGTAGGTGTGTCGCGCCACGGGCGGATCCTCTTAGAAGATTTCCTTGCCGGCCCGCCCGGTGATCAATTCGCGGGCGGGATTTTTGCCCTTGCACTGGGCGAGCAATTCGGAAAGCTTGTACCGTTTGCGTGCCTTCATGGGTTTGACGACCAGTTTTTGGCCCACTTTGGTAAGCTCCACGGTGGTGCCCGGGCGCAGCGCGAGTTCCTCGGCCAGGCCCTTGGGAATCCGCATGGCGCGGGTGTTGCCCCACATCTGAATGGTGGCCGTGGTCATCGCGGGTCTCCAATCTGAGTTTCTACAATGATGATACAAAGCGCGGAGGATGAGTTCAAGCCGGCGGAAGGGGCACAGGAAACAACGCCCAACAAATCAGGCGTTCAGCTTCCCTTCCAACTCCTCCCACCGCCGGTACAGCCCCGCCACGGCTTCCTGGGCCTGGTGCATCTTTGCGCACACTTCCGCCAGCTTCTGGTGACTGGCCATCACGCCGGGTTCTTCCATGTGCTTGTGCCAGCGCTGCACTTCCGCCTCGGCATCGTGGATGCGCTGTTCGATGCCGTCGTATTCCTTTTGCTCGGCGAAGGTGAGCTTGCGGCGGGGCTTTTTGGGGGCGGCGGGTTCAACGGGGACGGCACGCAACGCCCTCCCCTCCCCGGCGGGCGAGACGCCCGCGTTACGCACGGCGGCCGCGGCCCAGTTGCGATACTGCTCGTAATCCGTCAGCAACGCATGGCGGCCCTGGCCGTCCAGGCCGACGATGTCCGTGGCCAGCCGGTCGAGCATGAAGCGGTCGTGCGTCACCAGCACCAGCGCCCCGGGGAACTCCTCCAGCGACTGCTCGAGCACCTCCAGCGAGGGGATGTCCAGGTCGTTGGTCGGTTCGTCGAGGATCAGCACGTCGGCGGGCACCAACATGAGACGGGCGATGAGGACGCGCGCCTGCTCGCCGCCGGAGAGTTCGCCCACCGGGCGGTCGAGCTGGTTTTTGCGGAACAGGAACCGGCCGGCATACGACGAGACGTGAACCAGTTGCCCATTATAAAAAACCGAGTCGCTGGTGGGCGCCAGGGCGTCCTTGAGGAGCTGCTTGCGGTCCAACTGCTGGCGCTGCTGGTCGAAGTAGACAATGCGGAGGTCCGGGGCGCGTTTGATGGTGCCGGCATCGGGCTGGAGGTCGCCGCTGAGGAGCTTGAGCAGCGTGGACTTGCCCGAGCCATTGGGGCCCAGCACGCCCAGCTTCATGCCCGGGGAGAGGATGAGGTTGAGCTTGTTGATCAGCAACCGCTCCCCCATCGCCTTGACCAGCGCGTGGGCCGCCACCAGTTTCTTGGTCTTCCGCTCCGTGGCCTGAAATTCAATATCCACCGCCTGATCCGTCGCCGTCCGCGCCCGCGTGTCGGCATATTCCTCAAAGAGCTTGTGCGCGTCCTTGATCCGCGACTTGTTCTTGTTCCGCTGCGCCTTGGGGCCGCGCTTCAGCCAGGCGATCTCCTCCTGCACCTTCATCTTCATCGTCTGCTGCTGCTTGGCCTGCGCCTCGAGCACCGGCTGCCGGCGGTCCAGGAAGTCGGAGTATGTGCCCGGCACCGACAGGTACCCGTCGGCAAAAATCGGATTGATCTCAATAATCCGCGTGGTCACGTTGTCCAGAAAATACCGGTCGTGCGTGACCACCAGAAACGCAAAATTCGCCCCCTTCAGCAGCGACTCCAACCACAGAATCCCCTCCAAATCCAGGTGATTCGTCGGCTCATCCAGCAGCAGCAAATCCGGCCCCAGCACCAGCCGCCGGGCCAAAGCCAGCCGTTTGCGCCAGCCGCCGGACAGTGCCGCTATCGGCGTCTCCGGCGAATGATCCCCCGTGAACCCCATCTGCGTGAGGATGATCGCCGTGCGCGTAACCTTGTCATGCTCCTCGGCATGCGAATCCTCCTCGGCCAGCGTCCGCAGCAACTCCTCCTGCGGCGTGCCTGCGGCAAAGCGGTCCTCCTGGGCCACATAGCCGATGCGGATGCCCTTGCGCCGCTCGATGGTGCCTTCGTCCGGTTGCTCGAGGTCGGCAAGTATCTTGAGAAACGTGGACTTGCCGGCGCCGTTTGGGCCGAACATTCCCGCGCGATCGCCGTCATAGAGGCCCATGGTGATGCCCGCGAACAGCGCGCGATGCCCGTAGGACTTGGCGAGGTTTTGGCAGGAGAGGAGCAGAGGCATGGGATTCCTTGAGTTGTGCGGGGGATTGCCTATTCCGCTTGCCGCTGTTTCCAATAATCGCGGAACGACATCAATCTGGGCAGGGATTCCTGATCTTTTTGGCGATGTGCGGCGGCCTTGCTGGCGATGATGTCATCCAGATGGCATACAGGAAAGCCTTCCGTTTCCACGCGGCGTTTCCAAGCGTCCGCAAACCGCTCAATGCCGTCCGGCGCGAACACCAAATCCAAATCGAACGGCCCGTTCTTAAGCTGCACAAAGTCCTTGCCGCGGCGAATGGCGTCTTCGTCGTCCACCGTCAGCACAAACCCCAGTTCCCGGAGCGCGGCCACCAGCGCCCGCCCATTCTCCGCTGATTTCTCCACAAACAAATCCGCATCCTGCGTGGTGTCGGGATAGCCCAGCAAGATTGCCCCGGACTTTCCGATGAACAAATACCGGCACCCGTGCGCCGCAAACGCGTCGCGAATTTCCTGCGCCTGGCGATACTCAAACGCGCCCATAACCCAACCACTCCGGCAAATTCGCCTCGCACCACCGCCGGTATGCTTCCATCGTTTCAAACGAACGCGATGGCGCGTCATCCAGCACCGGCTTGTACGTCTTGATGAAGGCGTACTTCATCCGCTGCTCCAGCGGACGCCGGGCGGCGGCTTCAAATTCGGCGAGCCAGTCGGCGGGGATGTCATTCGGCGCGGCCATGAGGGGATTATAAGCGTTCGGCAGGCGTCGTGTAGAATGGTTTTAATGATTCGCCGGATGCGGCTTCGCCCGATAGGATGTTTCAGATGGATCCGCCCCCCGTCCTGGATTACGCCACGCCTCCGCAGAATAATCTCCTGCGCAAAACAACCGCATTCATCCTCCGTATCCTTGGCTGTTTCTACACCCTCTACGCGGTAACCTCGGTCGTTGCCGTCTTCTCGTCGCACCGTTTCGCCGATTGGCTCCTTCTTTTTCTGACCGTCCCCACCAGCATCATCTTCCTCGGCGTCAACTTCACGGCGGACCATGTCGTCCATCGTTGGGCCGTGATAGCTCTAATCGCCGTTCTGATCAACTTGGGCGTTGCCCTCTCCTGCCTTGGAAGCGCCTTTGTTGCGACCCCACAAGAAGCTCCCGATGGCTTGATTCGCGAATTCGCCCTTTGCGTCTTTATTCCGTACCAGTGCCTCCTGATCGCTCTCGCCCTCATGCTCATCTTCATCCTGCGTCAGACCAAGGCCAGGAAATAGGCCGCCCCTTTGGAATGCCGCCATGACTTCGCCCCCCACTCTCCACCCCCTCACCCTACTCCACCGCTACGCCTCCGGTTATTTCCCCATGATCGACGACGAAGATCCCGCCCACCCCGTCTTCTTCTGGGACCGCTGGCCCGTACGTGCCGTGCTCCCGGTGAATGCCCAAACCGCGGCCCGCGCGCGGCGAATGGGGCGGCGGGCGCAGGGTGCGGGGGGGCGGTTTGAGATTCGGTATACGACAGCGGTCGAAACGGTGCTCGGCCATCTGCAGCGCGTAAAGGAGCATTCCTGGGTGCGGGGCCAAGTCGTGGATATCTACCGCGCGCTGCATGAGGCCGGGGTTCTGCGGACGGTGGAGGCGTGGGAGCGGGATACCGACGCGGGTACGCGGCGACGCGGCGACGCGGCGAAGGAACCACGGCTCGTGGGGGCACTGCTCGGCCTCGTGCTGCCGGGAGTGTTTGTGGCCGAGACAATGTACGGGCTGGTGCCGGAAGCGTCGAAGGTGTGTCTGTGCCAATTGGTGGAAGATTGCTGGAACGCCGGCCACCCCACCTATGAACTCATCGACGTCCAACCCCCCCACAACCTCGACGAATACGGCCTGCCCCTCCCCCGCAAGACCGGCACGGCCCACCCCTGCATCCGGCTGGGCGAGCAACACCTGCCGCTGGCGGCGTACTTGGCGGCGTTCGCGGCCGCCTGGAAGCGGGCCTTTGCCGGGGGAATCAGCGAATGGTTGGAATTGGCCAGCCGGGAAAAGGCGCGGGGCGCGGTCAGCGTGCGTTTTCCGGAATGATGAGCGGAATCTGCCGGCGCCCATGCTTGCGGTAGATGCGAAAGTGGTGATCGAGCGTGAAAATCGTGGCGTGGTCGTGAAGTTCCGCTAGGCGGACGAGGGTGGCGTCGGCGAGGGACATGGGGAGATCGGCATATTTGGAGAGCAACGGAGGAATCGTGGCATGGTGCTCTCGCAAATCGAAGGCGATTTGAATCACATGCTTGGCAAGAAGCTCAAAAAGCGGGGCCAGTGACTGTTCATACCGCTGGATGAGATAACAGGCTTCCGTAAGGGCGGGCTCGGTTGTAAGGAAGGGTGTTGGGAGAGTGTCGGCGATCTGTTTCACCCAGTCGTGGTGTTGCTCCCGCTCAACAAAATAGGCCACCAGCGGACCGGCATCAATGACGATAAGCCCTTCACTCACCGAATCCCTCCATGTATTTCGGATTCGTGGCCAAATCACGCGGTGCGTTTTTGATGCAACCTGCAAGGTGCCCGGCGAGTTCGCCAAAGGTCGGACGGTGCTTCTTGCCATTGGACTTCAGGTGCTTGTCAAGCGCCTCGCGGACGATCTGCGATTTGGAGACACGCCGCCCCCTGGCCGCGGCCGTAAGCTTGGCGGAAGTGGCGGGGGGAAGTTTTACGGTCATGGTCACCATGACCCAATGGTAATACGCGGAGGCGCGGAAAGCAATACCGATGCTACGTGGCACGTGGCAGCGCTACGTGGCAGCGCTACGTGGCATCGCGTCCCGCCGATGTTCGGCAGTGGAACCAACCCACCGCCAATGATTAAGCCCGGCGCAGACAGGATTATCCAGGGTATATCGCACACAATGATCAAAATCCCCCTGATCCCTCACAAGATGGTCATACGATTCCGCCTGCCAAAACTCACCTGTTCGGCCAAGAATTTTGTTCGCCTCCTTGGCGGAGAAGGATTTCCAACTATGAAGGATGCCGGGAAGTTCAAAGCCGGTCAGTGGTTGCAGGACGGTGTGGACGTGGTTGGGCATAACGGCCCAAGCGTAAAGATGGTATCTTTTCCCATGAAAATAAAGGAGGGCGTTTTGTACGATATCGGCGATTTCAGAGCGCTTCATCCAGCAGTTCCCGATACCGGCATCCAGATGACGTTCAATCTTCTCGGAGAATAATTCGCGCAGGGTTTGGAGGTCGCCGGCGGTGAATTCAAAAGTGGCATCGGCAGTGGCATCGGCGTCCCGCCGATGCGTGTCGCGATAAGCCGCCCGCAGTGACGCGCGGGCATTTTTGTAGGCATCGATCAGGCGCTTGGGCAGGGAATCAGCCAAACGAAAGGTGACGGCGTAGATGGCGCCTTGGGCAGTCCAATGGGGGAGGTTGGCACCATGGCGAATCTTAAGGGAAGTGCGGTTGTATATGGGGAGTGGCATTTTTTCCCCTTTGGGCCGGAAACAATTTGGGCATGCACATCGAACATCGGCGAGACGCCGATGCTACGGTTATAACCCGCTTTCATTCATCACCACCCCATGCGCCTTGAGCGTATCCAATTGCACCAGCTTCGCCGCCTCCGCATCCGCCACCTTGTCGCTGTGGCACTCCGCCTTCTTCCCCTTGTGCGCCAGCGCCCGAATCTGCTCCTGCGTCAGCACCGCCCGCTGCTTGAGCAGTTCCACGCCCTCCTCGGAAACACCGGTGGATGCCGTACTCGCCTTCTGCGGCTGAAACGCGTCATCCTTCCCGCTGGCGAACTCCACAATCTCCTTGCTGATCCGCATGCTGCACCAGTCATGCCCGCACATCGCGCAGAAGTCCGTGTCCACCTCCAAATCCTCATCATGCAGCGCCCGCGCCGTCTCGCCATCAAACGCCAGCTCGAACATCTTCGGCCAGTTCAGCGCCGCCCGCGCCCGCGACATGTCATCATCCCACTGCCGCGCCCCCGTGATGCCGCGCGCAATATCCCCGGCATGGGCCGCGATCTTGTAGGCGATGCACCCCGCCTTCACATCCTGCGCCTTGGGCAGCCCCACATGTTCCTTGGGCGTCACATAGCACAGCATCGCCGCCCCCGCCCGCGCCGCCTCCGTCGCGCCAATCGCACTGGTAATGTGGTCATACCCCGGGAACACATCCGTCACCAGCGGCCCGAGCACATAGAACGGCGCATCATCGCAAATCCGCTGCTGCAACGTCATGTTCATCGCCACCTGATCCAGCGGCACATGCCCCGGACCCTCCACCATACACTGCACCCCCGCCTCCCGCGCCCGCTGCGTAAGTTCCCCGAGCGTCTGCAACTCCGCGAGTTGCGCCGCATCCGTCGCATCCGCGCAGCACCCCGGCCGCAAGCCGTCGCCCAGCGAATACGTCACATCATACTGCCGCATGATCGCGCTGATCTCGTCGAACAACTCATACATCGGGTTCTCTTTGTTGTGTACGATCATCCACTTGGCCAGCAGCGAGCCCCCGCGCGACACCACCCCCGTCAGCCGATTTCTAAGCAGCGGAATATGCCGCTTGAGCACCCCCGCGTGAATCGTGAAATAATCCACCCCCTGCTGTGCTTGCCGCTCCACTTCCTTGAGAATCATCTCATACGTCAAATCCTCAATCTTCTTCCCGATAATCATCGAATAGATCGGCACCGTCCCGATGGCGATGGTCGAGTGGTCGATGATCGCCTGCCGGCACTCCACCAAATTCCCCCCCGTCGACAAATCCATCAGCGTGTCCGCCCCATACTTCTGCGCCCAGTTCAGCTTCTCCACCTCCTCCGCCGTCCCCGACGACACCGGCGACGCCCCGATGTTCGCGTTGATCTTCGTCGTCACCATCCGCCCGATCGCCATCGGGTCCAGCCGCTTAGCCGCCGCCACGCCCCGGCAATGCTCCGGATCGTTGATGAACCCCATCCGCTGCGCCACCGTCTGATTCACCCACAACCCCGCCGCCTCGCCCCGCGCCCCGGGATGGCCGTGGGAAGGGGAAATTTCGAATTTCGAATTTCGATTTTCGATTATTTCGGCGGGATTCGTTTTCAGCGGGTTAAACGTGATGACCTTGCCTCCCGCGCCCGCCAAATGCCGCACATTCGCGGGAATCACCAGCCGCCCCCGCGCCACTTCCGCGCGGATAAACTCCGGCGTCTGCGCCTCGCGCTGCGCCACCCGCACCATCTGCGGCGTAATCAGCCCCGCTCGGGCGTATTCATACTGCGTATAAAGCTGTTTGCCATTCGTGGCCTTGGGCTGAATCATGGCGGGCTCCTTGCGCGCGGCGCGCAAAATCAGGTTCGGTCATGAGCACCTTTCATCCGCCGAGGCAACGTGGCAGGGGAGTTGTCGCTTCCCTACGCCGGTGTGACCCGGATCAGGTTCGGAGGGTGTGCTCTCAGCCGGTCCATTTTCACAATGCCGGCACCCCTAGCGAACGAAATGATTATACGCGCTGCATGAGCCGAAAAACAGAGCCCACTGTATCCCGCACATCCCGCACCCCCGTATCCAAGCCAGCCACCCTACGCACCACCAACGTGCAAATCCCCAATGATTAAATGATTAAATGTCTAAATGATTCATTCCACCAACTCCCGCTTCCACCGCACACTCAACTCCGCCACCCCCGCCAACTCCCGCGCCGCGCCCACCTCCGTCTTCCGCCCATACATCACCTGCACCGCCCGCGCCGCCGTCCACTCCGCATGCCGCCGCTCCGTCAGCACAATTTCCATCCCCGCCTCCGCCGTCCCCGCATGCAGCACCCGCAGATACCACCCGCCCCAACTGTTCTCCCGCACCATCTTCACAATCTCCATGCACCCCAGCCGCCGCGCCAGCTTATAGCACGGCTGCCGCGCCTGCGTCACCTGCAAAACCAGCCCCGCCCCCACCGCCCACACATCCCCAATGCACACCGTCTCATCGGTGAATCCCGCCACCGTGAAATTCTCCCCGAAATTCCCATATGCCAGCTTCGGCATCCCCAGCCGCTGCCGCCACACCGGATAATGCCCCACATCATACGCCAGCACCACATTGTCCGGCCCGCCGTGATTCTCCAGGTCCGCCTGCTCGTCAAACTCCACGCCCGCCGGCGTCACCTCCACCGGCCCGGGCATCTCCGCCTTGAAAATCCCGCTCCGCCACTCCGCCGGCCGCCGATCCGGATGCGCCGCCTGTGGTGTCACCAGCTCCGTCACCCGTCCCACTTGAATCGACACCAAACGCCCGCGCTTCGACATATCAGCCCCGTCATTCATCCGCATTTTCCTCCACTGCTCGTCCTGCCATACAATGCCCTACAATACCATTTTTACACGGAATCCACCCGGCATGCTCCCCCCTCCCGACCCCGATGAACCCGCCACCACCCCGGCCCCACCCGCCGAACCCATCACGCCCACCCCCCACGACCCCTACTTCGCCCTCCGCATCCCCAATTACCGCCGCTACTTCATCGGCAACGCCTTCTCCCTCATCGGCTCCAATATGACCACCTATGCCGTGGGCTTTGAGCTATATGAGCGCACCGGCTCGGCCCTCATGCTCGGCATGGTCGGCCTCGTCCAGGTCATCCCCATCTTCCTGCTGGCGCTGCCCGCCGGTCATTTCGTCGACCGCTTCAACCGCAAGAACATGATCCTCTCCGCCACCGCCGTCCAAATCCTCCTCTGGCTCCTCATGGGCCTCTCCTCGCGCTTCTCCGGCCAGCTCCTCCCCGGCCTCGCCGGCATCTTCCACCTCGGCGACGCCCACGCCCCCATCATGCTCGGCCTCCTGCTCCTCAACGGCATGTGCCGGGCCGTCAACCAGCCCGCCAAGCAAACCCTCCTCCCCATGCTCGTCCCCCCGCAACATTTCCCCAACGCCATCACCTGGAACGCCAGCCTCTTTGAAACAAGCAACGTCCTGGGCCCCATGGCCGGCGGCCTGGCCCTGTGGCTCCTCTTGGCATCATCCGCGGCCACCTGGGCCTTCGCCCTTGTCTATTGGGCCAATTCCGCGTTCCAACTTACGAATTGGATCAACATCGCCCGCATCAAGCTGGATTCCCCACCCCGCCCCACCCCGCGCCACGACTCCATCCTCGCCTCCATCTCCGAAGGCGTCCGCTTCGTCTACGGCCAGAAGCTCATCCTCAGCGCCATTACCCTGGATATGTTCGCCGTCCTCCTGGGTGGGGCCACCGCGCTCCTCCCCGTCTTCGCCAAACAGGTTCTCCACGTCGGTCCCGTCGGCCTGGCCTGCCTGCGTGCCGCCCCCTCCGTCGGTGCCGTCCTCATGGCCATGATCCTCGCCCACTCGCCCCCCATGAAGCACGCCGGCCGCAACCTCCTCCTGGGCGTCACCGGCTTTGGCATTGCGATCATCGTCTTCGGCCTCTCGCAAAACTTCGCCCTCTCCCTGGCCGCCCTCTTCGTCACCGGCCTGTGCGACAATATCTCCGTCGTCGTCCGCCACTCCCTCGTCCAGCTCCTCACCCCCGACGCCATGCGCGGGCGCGTCAATTCCGTCAACACCGTCTTCATCTCCTCCTCCAACGAACTGGGCGAATTTGAGTCCGGCACCACCGCCGCCATCGCCCAGGGTCTGGTCGCCCGCTATTCCACCCTCGCCCCCCTGATGTGGGGCCCGATGCTCGCCGTCGTCGCCGGCGGCGCGGGCACCATCGTCGTCGTCCTCATCGCCACCCTCCTCTGGCCCGAACTCGCCCGCGTCGGCCGCCTCGACGAAGTCCGCCCCGAACCCAGTTCGTAGTATCTTGTTCGTAGTACAGCCTTTAGGCTGTCCTCACCTTGTCCCCGTGTCACGCCCCTCCCGCCACCTGAGTACGCATATCTATCGCACGCCCCGAAACCCGTATAATATTATTCTTTCCGCCCCGCCTCTGGCAACAGGTGCAGTTCCGAAGGCGTGCATACCCGCACTTCCATTTTCCCAAATTGTTTCCGATATGCCGGCGCACTCGAAGGCGTCAGCAGGTAATTGCGGCCTTGGGGGTAAGCGGCGCGGAAAATCTCCAGCGCCGTCTCGTCAAAGGCGGCACTGTTCCACTTGCATTCAATCGCATCCACTTCATCCCGGCGCGGTGCCAGAACAAAATCCACTTCGTGCCCCTGCTTGTCGCGCCAGAAACGTATGGGTGTGTCCGGAAAATGTGCTTGCAAATGTTCCAGGACCAGGTGTTCCCACAGAATGCCCATATCTTCTGGTCGCAGCGGATCCCATCCCCGGGCGAAACTCACAAAGCCAGTATCAAAAGCATAAATTTTCGGCTGCTTGGTCAGTTCGTGAGCGCCACCGCCATGGAAAGGCCGCACCAGGGTCATGGCATGGGTGATTTCCAGCGCCGCCAAATGGCTTTCCACCGTGGGCCGCGTAATGCCCAGTGCCGATGCCGTCCTGGTCACTTCGAATTGTCCGCCACTCTGGCACAGCAGGTATTCGAACAACGCGTTAAAACGGTTCAGGTCGCGGAAGCCGAACAGCCGCTGGATATCCCGCGCGAAAAACGAATCCAACCACTCCCTGTAAAATCCCGGTTGCTTGGATTCCGCCAGCAACGCCGGCGGCAAACCCCCCTGCAACAACCGCTGTGGCAGACCCACACCAAATGCCGGCAACTCCTCCCACAATACCGGCGTCAAATGCACCAGACGCTTCCGCCCCGTCAGCGTGTCACGAAACTTTTTGCTGGCCGCCAACGTTGATGATCCCGTGGCCAATATCTTCAGATTGGGAAATCCATCCGCACCGATTTTCAATACGCGCGCCGGATCGCGCAGTTGATGTACTTCATCAAACACCACGACAGGCTTGGTACACCCGCGAAAAAACACCGCCGGATCGCGCAACATCTCCTCGACCGATGGCAGATCGCAATTGAGATAGATCATCCGCTCCGCGTCAAAATGTTCCGTCAGCGTGGTCTTGCCACTGCGCCGTACGCCGCAAAGCCAGGCGATTGGCGCTTCGCGCCATACCGCTTCAATTCGCTTTTGCCAATAAAGTCTTGCGATCATGCTAGTGAACTATACATATAATCATACTAAATGTATAGTGTGGTTGCATTAATTGCATTATCCATGCCTGTTATTTGCTTTTGTGTACATTCTGCTCAACTATCCCTCTGCCGTCACCAGCCCCACATTGTGTACGCGATGGATCGCACAAGTGCCGGTAAGCAGTGCCAACGCCCCGCTGGCGGCATCGCGCGGGTGATTGCCACGCGGCCGCAACCGCTCGACGCATTCCGCCCACCCCGCAGGCAAAGACACATCCCCCGGCACCGGCGTATCCAAAAACCGCTTCCGCGACGCCCCCACCACCACCGAAAACCCTCCCCCGATCTCCCCTGCCCGCAACGCCAGCCGCCAGTTGTCCGCCATCGTCTTGCCAAACCCCAGCCCCGGGTCCACCGCGATCCGCCCCGGCTCAATCCCCGCCGCCACCGCCGCCCGCACCCGCCCCTCCAAATACCTGCGCACCGTCCCCACAATATCCGGATCATCCGCCCCCGGCGTCGCCGGAAACCCCGCCCCCATATGCATCAGCACCACCCCCGCCCCACCCGCCGCCACCGCCTCCAGCATCGCCGGATCGTGCTCCCCCGCCGAAATGTCGTTGATGATCCCCGCCCCCGCCCCGATCACCTCCCGCGCCACTACCGCTGACCGCGTATCCACCGACACCACCACCCCCTCCGGCAAATCCCCCAGCCACCCCAACACCGGC
>CAIPTQ010000121.1 GCA_903868035.1 uncultured Phycisphaerales bacterium | reverse complement strand
CGGAGCGGTTTGCGGCGGTGGCGGAGCAGCTTGCCGATCCCGGGGGCGCATTTGGAGTGAAGGCGGTATTGGCGGGGAGTCCGGGGGAGAGGGCGATCTGCGAGGCGATTGTGGCGGGGGTGCGCGGGCAGAGGGACCGCGTGGCGGTGCTGGGGAGCGTGAACGGAGGGCAGGGAATTTCGGTGGGGGGGCTGAAGGAAGTGGTGCGGCGGGCGCGGCTGATGGTGTGCAATGACACGGGGCCGCGGCACATGGCGGCGGCGTTTGGGGTGCCGACGGTGACGTTGTTCGGGCCGACGAATCCGGTGTGGGCGGAGACGTTTTCGGCGGTGGAGCGGGTGGTGCGGGTGGATGTGCCGTGCGGGCCGTGCCAGTTGAAGAAGTGCCCGATCGATCATCGGTGCATGACGGGGGTGAGCGTGGAGATGGTGATGGCGGCGGTGCGGGAGGTGTGGGGATGAGTGATGAGTGAGGTGATTGGCTTGATTGTCGGGGCGAAGGGGTTGAAGATGGGTGGCGGAAATTGACCATGGATTATGGACCACTGACTACGGATTTTTGGCATGAGCGTATTGGCGATTGATATTGGCAACACCCGCGTGGGATTTAATGTTTTTACGCGCGGCAAGGCGCAGGATGCGGCGGTGCGGCTGACGCAGGAGGAGTTGGAAGCGGAATTGGCGGGGACGCTGCGGAGTTTGTGGGAAAAGGCCCGGAAGGAGACGGCCAGGCAGGAGGATGAGGAGTGCGGAGTGGTGATTGCCTCGGTGGTGCCGGCGGTGACGGAGCGGGTGGCGGAGGGCGTGCGGGAGGTTTTGGAGGTGACGCCGCGGATCATCGGGCGCGACCTAAAGGTGCCGCTGAAGACGGGGTTGACGGATGAAACGACGGTGGGGCAGGACCGGCTGCTGGGGGCGCTGGCGGCGTATGTGACTGTGGCGGGAGCGTGCGTGATCATTCATGCGGGGACGGCGCTGGTGGTGGACTGTGTGGATGGGGAGGGCGTGTTCCAAGGCGGGGCGATTGCGCCGGGCGTGGCCATGAGCGCCAAGGCACTCTCGGAATTCACCGCGCAACTGCCCTGCGTGTCACTGCGCCCGCCCGCCGATGAGGAGCCCTTCGGCCGCAATACGGAGGGGGCGATCAATCTGGGGCTGTTCGCGGGGCTGCGGGGGACGGTGCGGGAGCTGCTGGAGCGGTATGCGACGGCGTTGGGGTCGTGGCCGCACGTGGTGGCGACGGGGGGCGATGCGCAGGTGGTGCCGGCGGAGATTGTGGATTCGTTTGTGCCGGATTTGGTTTTGCAGGGGGCGGCGCTGGCGTGGGAGCACGAGATAATTTAATCATTTAGTCATTGAATCATTTAGGTCTTTATGCGGATTATTTCGGGCAAGTTCAAGGGGCATCCGCTGGTTTCGCCGCCGGGGGGGGAGGCGGTGACGCGGCCGATCACGGATCGGGCGAAGCAGTCGCTGTTTGACGCGCTGCAGGATTGTTTTGCGGTGGCGGGGGAGGACGGGGCGGCGGGGACGGTGCTGGATTGTTTTGCGGGGACGGGTTCGATGGGTTTGGAATGTTTGTCGCGCGGGGCGGCGCGGGCGGTTTTCATCGAGCGCGACCGGGGGGCGGTGCGGGGGCTCAAGGAGAATCTGGCGGCCTTGGGCATGACGGAGCGGGCGACGATTCTGCCCATTGACGCGTACCTGCTGGCGGCCAGCCCCGCCATACTTATGCCGCACGCGAAGCTCACGGTCGCCTTTGTCGATCCGCCATACAGTCATACGGACACGGGGCACCTGCGGCACAAGCTCGACGACCTGCTGCGGGCGCTGGCGGCGGGCTGCATGGTGGATGGGGGGATCATCTCGCTGCGGCATCCCACGCGGGTCTCCGTGGATGCCGGGGCGTTGGGGGTGAAGATCGTGCGGGAGTTGCGGTATGGGGACATGGGGATCACGTGGCTGGCGCAGGCGTGAAACCTGCATATTTCCCCGTAAAACAGCGTGTTTGTGCATGAAATTGCCAGTCATTCTATTTCTCATACCTTGCTTGCCAGGCGATTTACGAGAAATAGAATGTCTGCGTGCGAATGAGATTCGCCAATGTGACGATATTTTATTTCTCGCTAATCCCTTGCGAACGGATTAATAGAAAATAGAATATCGGCATGCAAAAGCCGCTTGGAGCCTTGGAAGCGCAGTTACTGGCCTACGCCCAGTTACGGCAGTTGGAAAAATTTCGCGTGGGGGAGTTGCGCCTCCCGTTGCACTTGAATACACGACAGGAACTCCGCCTGTTGAGCCAGATGGCCCGAAAGAAACTCCTGGTGCGCGTGACGCGCGGCCTGTACCTGGTTCCGCCCCGCTTACCCTTGGGCGGAATCTGGAGCCCCAGCGAAATAGCGGCCATTGATGTGCTCATGGAATCGCGCGGCGGACGCTATCAGATCTGCGGCCCCAATGCCTTCAATCGCTACGGCTTCGACAATCAAATGCCAGTCTGGACTTACCTTTACAACAATCGCTTCTCCGGCGAGCGAAGGATCGGTTCGGTCTATCTCCAACTGATCAAAGTGGGAGACAAGCGACTGGGCCAGACTACGAAAACGCGTACGCGGGAAGGGCGCGTGGCGGTCTATTCGTCACGTGTCCGGACCTTGGTGGATGCGGTCTATGACTGGTCCCGCTTTGACGGCATTCCCCGCGCCTACGAATGGATTCGCAGTGAATTGGCGGCCGGGCGCGTCGAGGCGGTGGAACTGGCTCGGACGACCGTACGCTACGGCAATCAGGGAACGATCCGCCGGATGGGCGTGTTGCTGGAACAGGAAGGCGCATCAAAAAAGGCGTTGCGGTTACTGGAAGGCGCCATGACCGCGTCGCGCAGCCCCATAGCCTGGATTCCCCGCAAGCCGAAACGTGGGCGGACCAGTGCCCGCTGGGGAGTGATCATTCATGAAGAAGCCTGAAACGCGGGTGATCCGCGTGCGTGAGGATGCCGATTAATCAGGCAGTCGGGTTACTTATCATTCCTGGCGGGATGGGAGTTCCGCATTCAGGGCAGCGCTCCTTGCTGGCCCGTAGGTCGTAGCCACATTTGAGGCATTGCCCACATGCGTGCCGGCGCTCACGTGTGCGCCGGCGCAACCAGTGGCGTGCAACGAATAATGGGGGGATCATGAATACGCTCAAGAGAAACCAAAATGGAACAGAAATGGTGGAGATGGTGTAGGCGTCAAAGTGCGGGTTGTGCAGTACCAGTAACGAATAATAGGCAAAACCCGCGAAATAAAACTGACAATCGCCATAACGTTCCGGCTCTCCCCATCCCCAGGTGTTAGCAAAAGTTTCCTGAGCGTTTGTTGCGGGTTCGAGAACCGGAGCCCAGGATATGATCAGGTTGCCAGAATCAACTCCTGCGGTAAATGTTGGGCGGATGGCGCCCCAAATTATTTCGGCCTTTGGATCGTTGTTGGCATGAACCTGGATGATTTGCGTGTAAGCGTACGCACACGGGTGGGCGTAGGACCAGACGCAGAGTATCAAGGTCGCGAGGAGCAGAATGAGGGACAAAATGGCGAGGAGACGTAACATGTACGAATTGTACCCCGGGGGCGATATACAGACGACTCGGGAGTTTTTGGTGGTTTGTCGTATCTTGCCTACTTCCTTGCCCGGGGGGATAATCCCCCCATGCTTACAAAACTGCATATCGGTCTGGTCGCGCTGGCGTGGGCACTGGGCATGGGACAGGCGACACCACCCGTTGCGACCACGGGGCCGAATATGATCACCGGCGGCAACGGCCTCGCCCAGCCAACTGCCGGCATCACCGTCCTTAATCCCAAACGCGTTGAGGAATCCACCTTTGGCACCATGGCCGACGGGACCGTCGTCAAGCTATACACCCTGGCCAACGCCCGCGGCATGCAGGCACGCGTCCTCACCTACGGCGGCATCATCGCGGGAATCAAGGTGCCCGACAAAACCGCCAGCGTCACCAACGTCGTCGCGTGTGCCGACACGTTGGCGCTCACCCAGCGCTTCAACATGCAGGCGCAGACGATCGGGCGGGTGGCCAACCGGATCGCCGGGGCGAAGTTCACGCTCGACGGCAAGGACTACGCGACGCAGGCGAACCTCGGGGGCAACACGCTGCATGCCGGCGACGCCAACTTCGGCACCAAGGTGTGGGAGGGCAAGGCCCTGACGCCCAAGGACCATGAAGGCGCGGCACAGCTTACATACGTGAGCAAGGACGGCGAGGGCGGGTTTCCGGGAACGCTGACGCTCAAGGTGACGTACACGCTGACGGACGACAACGAGTTCCGCCTGGACTACGAGGCGACCACCGACAAAACCACCATCATCAATGTCACCAATCACGCGTACTTCAACCTGGCCGGCGCGGCGGGCTGGGGCAACGCGGCGGGCGGGCCGATTGCCGAGCACGAGGTGTGGATTGATGCCGACAAGTATTTGTTGACCGGGGCGGGGCTGATTCCAACGGGGCAATTCGCGCCGGTGGCGGGGACGGCATTGGATTTCACCAAGCCAACGGCGGTGGGCGCGCGGGCGGCGCAGTTGGCGCCGGCGCGGAACTACGATCACGGGTATGCGCTCAACAGCGGCGGGGGCAAGGTGGCGCTGGTGGCGCGGCTGCGCGATCCCAAGAGCGGGCGCGAAATGGAAGTGCGGACGGATCAGCCGGGGCTGCAACTTTATACCGGCCAGCCCACGGGCGTGGCGCTGGAGAGCCAGCACCATCCGGATTCGATCCACCACGACAATTTCCCGACGACGATTCTCAAGGCGGGGGAGACGTTCAAGAGTACGACGAGCTATACGTTTTCGGCGAAATGAAACGGGCGGCGCTTGCCGGGGAGCAGGTTGGTCTGGCACCGCCGGGTCAGGGCCTGGGCACGGCCAGGCGGGCATGCAGAATCGAAACCAGGTCGTCTGCGTCATTCGGTTCGGGAGTGACCCAGCGCGTGCCGAAGACCAGTTTGGGGACGGCGTTGCCGCCGGTGTCGCCGTAAATTCGAACGGAGGTTTGCAGATACCGGTCGATCCAGGGGTCGGCCCGGGCGGCATCGAACTTCGCCTGGCCGACCAATGCGACGGCTTTCGCCCGGGCCGCGTCGAGGCTGCGCGGGTGCCAGAGTTCGCCGGGCTCCGGCGCGAACATCCATTGGTCGAAAGCCAAAAATGCCTCGCGCTGGGCCACCCACACCGCCAGGCCAACCTTGGCCAGTTCGCAGGAGTCCTTGAATTCATCCACGTCGCGGGCGATGTAAGGGTTGCACTGGGTGTTCAACGGCACCGGCCCCAGGGCAAAAGCCAGCTTGCCGCCGTAGCGGCCAATCGCCGCCTCGAGCAGCGCATGCAATTGCTGGCAATGGGAGCATTTATAATCAAAGAGCAGGGTGACGACATAGGGGGCGTCCGGCGAACCGACCAGCGGCACGGCGTGGGCGTCGAGGGCGGGCAGGTTCACCTGCGCCTCGCCGGCGCGATAGATAGCCTTGGGGGTAAAGACGCTTTGGGAGGCCGCCAGGAGGCCGGCCAGGGCCAGACCGACCAGGGCTAGGCCGATGGCGGGCCAAGGGCCAATCACGCGCCGTGGGGCGGCGGGGAAAACATCTTGCTCCGGCGCTGCCATCACCGCACCCGTGATGGCCTGCGGCATAGCCGGTGCCGCAGCCCCCCCGATGTCCGGCGCCGGCGCGGGCTTCGGCAGTGCGACCGCGGTTGCCGCGTCGTCGAATTGCAGGGGCGCGCGCCAGATCACCAAAACCGCCAGCAACATGCCGGTGATGTGCGTGGCCATGCAATAGGGGCAAAAAGCCCCAATGAACCACTTCTGCACGATGGTGAACCACACGGCGCTGCCGGCGGCCGCCCCGGCCAGCACCAGCATCGCGCCCCAGGCCAGCCGCCGATCCGCCGCCGCTGCGCCCGGACCAATGAAGAAACTCGCCACCAGCATCGCCAGGTACGCCCCCATCGCCAGACCGCTGACGGGCACCACGCCCCCCACCGCCGACCACCGGCTGCTGAGCACCTGCTCGCACGGGTTCCCGCCGCCGCAGCCGATCACCGACCCGCCCCTCAGATAATGCCAGCCCAGGTAGGCGCTGAGCGCCAAGGCCAGCGCGCTCAAACCCGTCACGACCCAGCGCCACCAGGGCCAGGATCGGCCAAGACACGGCAATTTTTTTGCGGGAACCAATGTTCGATCCTCTTGCGCGTTACCTTGGCGGGGAAATAGAAGGCTCCGCTACTGATCATCCAATCCCTTCCCCTGGAGAATTCGCGGCATACATTTGTCAACCCTTGACTCTCGTGTCTTGGCTTGTTTGGCTGCCGAAAAATAGAGGATGTAGGCTCTTTGCCGTCCTGGCGTCAAGGCGCCAAAAGCTGTTTTCCAGGCGGGGTTTACATCCAATTTCTTTCGCAGTTCTTCCGGAATGCTGAATTCCGCCGTCTTCTTAAAATGCACTTTCACACCGGCTTTTTCCACGGCCATGGCTTCCTGAATGTAGGCTTTCAAGTCCGGTTCCAGCGCCACTATCTGTTGAATATGATTGAACCGAATCACGCGCACCGCCTGCGTATTCTCCCCCGGTTTGACGAGCATGCCCTTGGCGTCCTTTAACAAGGCGCCTTTCACAAAACTCAGCACACAGGATTCTTTGAATCTGCCTATGAAAACCACGTTCCTTCCCTGAAACGTATAACAAGGAACACGCCACTTCACTTCTTCGGTCAGTTGACAGTCCAGAATGATCGTCCGCAAGGCTTCCAATTCTTCCCGCCACTGCTTGGATTTTCTTAAGTATCCATCAACCTTGGGATTCATTCTGTTCATGGGATTGCTGCTCCATAGGCGTCCTGGCTATCTCTGGTTGGGCGCTCCCGGCGTGGCGGTCTGCCCCGCGAAATCGGTGCAGTTGCTGTCGGTGTCGGCGCCGTCCGTGACCCGGCCCGCGCTCCTCGCGCCTGCGGCGGGCGCGGTTCCGACCGGAGCGCCCCGCCCGCGGCCACCGCCTCCCCCATTGGGCGAAGGCGCGCTGCAGCCGCCCCGCCCTGTGCCGGATGCGGCTTGGTAACCCTCGCCGGCCCAGGGATCGACGTGGCTGCCGTAGTTGAGGCTGTCGGCGACCAGGCCGGCGGCGTCACGCAACACCATATTGCCGGCATTGGCGATGGCGGGGCCCCCGAACCACTGGTTGGGCTTGGGCGTTCCCTGGTAGCCCGCGGTCGTGGCCGTGGCGTCAAGCACCACCGCGTTGAGCGCGTGGTCGCTGTCCAGGGGTTTGTCGAGCGTGATGCCGGTGCCCAGCGGCAGAACGGGCTCGTTGCTCGAGTGGGCAAAGGCCGTCGCCGGCTGGAAGCTGAGGCCCGTTCCTATGATGCTGATGGGCATGTTGGACGCATGGTTGAACTTCAACGGGGCGGCCAGTTCGACCGTGCCCCCGCCGCCGCCGCGGCCGCCCGGGCCGCCACCGCGGCCAGCGCCACCGGGGCCGGTGCCAGGGGCCGTGCCCGCCGGCGTGCCAAGGCCCGTGACCGTGACGGTCTCGATCCCATGGCCGACGCTGTCGATGTCCAACCGGATCTTGTCACCGACCGAGACGTTGGCGGCGCTCCTCAATCTGATACTGGTCTCGCCGGCTTTCGCGTCCGCCGCCAGGTAAGTTTGTGCGCTGGCCTTGCCGACCGCGGTGACTGTGACCACCTCGTAGCGTTCCACGTCTTTTCCGACCACCGGGTAGGTCGCGCCGTAGCCCAGGCCGATCTTCTCGCCCACCGCGAAACCGCCCACACTCGCCACCGGCACGCTGGTCGAGCCGATCGGAATGGTGATCACCGGCCCGTCGGGCAAAGGTTGCCACAACGTCGTATTGTTGCCGGCCGCCGTCCCGAGGCTTGCGATCTTGCGGGTTTCCACGCCCGAACCGGTGTCGATTTCAATCGTATCGCCAACGTTCATGCCGGCAATGTTCCTGACGTGGATGGTGGTATCACCCTTTATCGCGGGGACCGCCAACCCGGAGTTGGAGAGGCCCAGCAGGTAGAAACCTTTCGCCGCGAGCCTCGTCCCGGCCGGGATTTTCACCGACGAAAAGATGGCCTGCTGGGTCGGGTGCTCGGTCAGGGTCCAGTTGGAGATGTCGACTTCACGGGTGCCGGCGTTGTAGAGCTCGATGAACGAGCTGGCGAACTCGTTGATCTTGATCGGGCTGACGTTACGCACTTTCTCGGCCATTTTCTCGGATTGCGTCTGGCCCGTCGAAGTCATCCACGAGGCGTTGGCTACCAGGTCCCCATTGAAGGCCGCCAGCCCCGAGGTGACCTTGAAAGTCGCGCTCACGCTCGCACCCGGCGCGACGGGGTCGTTGAACGTCTTGGTATTTGAGGCGGCCACTCCGAGCCCCACGCCGGGGCCGTTAGCGACGGAGATCCATCCATCCGGGGTGGCGATGCTCAACTTGACGCCCATCGCGGGCGCCCCCGTGGTATTGGTGAACGTCACAGTGGTGTCCTGCGAAGAGCCCGGAGAGAACGTCTGGAGTCCCGGCGGCGTGGCGACTGCCGACGCCGGCGCGACGCTCAGCCGCGGCACGGCGTACTTGGCGGCCACGACGTTGGCCTGCAACTTCTGGTTGGTCTCGGACGTGGGGAACGTGCCTGCGGCCGTCATCGCGCCTTCATAGAAGGTGCCCTGCGAGCCGTTGCTGTTGTCGCCGCCATTGCCCAGGAGGATGGCTCCCTGCTTGCGCATCGGGTCATAAGTGTTGTTGATGCGCGGCCCGTCGAACATGATCTTCAGTTCGCCATTCTGCGCGTCGCCGCCCATCGATCTCCAGTGATGCGGTTCGCCGTCGGCCGTGGCGGTCACGAAGCGCCAGTTGATGCTCGGCAGGCTGGCGCAGTTCTTGGATCCATCCGGGTTGACGCAACCCACCAGGTTGTTCTCCTGGTCGGTCATGATCCACGGACCCTGGCCGCTCCCGCGATACCAGGCGGTGGCGTTGCCGTAGTACGTGGTTTCCATCGTGCCGTTGCCGTCGTCGCGGCTGTCGGTCTCGGCATTGCCGTAGTCGAAGCAGCAGCCGTTGTTATAGTGCTGGCCGTTAATGACCCAGTACTGCCCTTCCGCCTGGTCGTCGACCGCGGTGCCCTTGGCGTCATTCCAGCGGAGGCCCATGCCTGGCTGGATGAAGATGCCGTAGGCCTTGTGGCCCAGGATCGTAATCGGCGCCATGTCCGCGATCGGCACGCTGTTAAACCCGCCCATGGCCGTGGGGCTGCCTGTGCCGCCGCGGGGTGCCTGGACCAGGTTGTTGCCCTTGCCGGACTGGTCGTAGAGCGTCGTGATCCAGCAGTACGTGTTGGCGCAGAACGCGTCCTGCGCGGCCGCGTCGGCATATCCGCCCCCATCCAACGCGGAGGGTTGGACGACGCCGATGTTCAGGGTCTTGCCGTCCGACTGCCGCATCACCTGGTACAGCGGGCCGTTGTACGAGGCGTACAGCGCGCGCGTGCTGCTGTGGGCCGCCGCGCACGGGGCGCCGCCGGCGGCATAGATGTCACATGGGCCTTCCGGCCTGGACGGTGTACCATTGGCCCCCCTCCCGGCCTGTTGGGCAATCAGCAATGTGGCGACCGGCAGCGTGAACGCCATTACGAGCATTGTCAAAAGACCGATTCTCGTTTTCATGTTTGTCCTGCTCTTTAGACCGGGATTTCCCCTGAGGCTCTCTGCCCGTGACCGCCACGAACAACCAACGGCGCAGCAGTATAACCCGCCATCCCAGTGGCCGGAAGCAGATCTTGAACGCGGCGCCAAACCACGCCCAACCGGGGCCAAAGTGGTGGTTGCAGGGAGGGTTACGGCGACTGGTGGAAGAGTTCGATGGACGGGTGGCTGCCGTTGATTGCGGACATGGCACCTCTGGCAGGCACGGGAAAACCCCGAAGTGATCCGGCGACGTGGAGCAGGGCGGCCAACTCGGGCAATCACGGGCGCGAGTGAAAATTTCTCTTATAACGATTAATTTTATAATATGATAAATTATAATGATTTTTAATGCCTTATAATGAAAATTATTCGAGTTTATTCATCGTTTTAATGTATTTGTAACAGTTTTATATTACTTTTGCCGATTTGTAATGATAATATTGCCTACGTAACGGTTTTTTTCGATGAGTAGCCAGTGAGTATCGATTCCGCAAATTCCGCCAATACCACCCGCCCTGCCGGCTATGACGCACTGATCGCCCAGTACGGTTTGCAGGTCATACCCCACTGGCATCACTCATCTATTTCGGGGTCCAACATCCATAAGACGCACCATGAGGGTGCGTGCGTGTTTGAAGAGTATGCGCGGGTACAGGAGCCGGAGGAAACGCTGGGCGGGGAGCTGGAATTTGCGTTGAAGTATGACGGGGTCAATCTGGAGATACTGGCGGCACTCTTTGCGCGGGTGCTGCCGGAGGATGTCGCGGCGTACATCCGCACCAAACCCACGGGCAAGTACACGCGGCGCATCTGGTATTTGTATGAGCTGCTCACCGGTCGGCGCTTGCCGCTGGAGGATGTGACGCGCGGGAATTATGTGGACATGCTGGAGGAGGATTTGTATTACACGGCGGCACAAGTGCCGGTGCGGCGGCAGCGCGTGAACGACAACCTGCTGGGGGAGGCGCGGTTTTGCCCGCTGGTGCGGCGGACGGCGGTGTTGGCGGCGTTGGAGAAGAAGGATCTTCCGGGGAAGTGCCGGGAGGTGCTGGCGGCGTATCCGCGCGAACTGCTCAAGCGGGCGTTGAGTTACATGTACACCAAGGAGACCAAGTCGTCATTTGAGATTGAGCGGGTGCGGCTGGAGGCGTCGCGTGTGGAGCGTTTCGCGGCCCTGCTCGTGCTGGCGGAGAAGCGGGACTTTTGCAACCAGAAGGATTTGGTGGAGTTGCAGAACCGGATTGTGGATGAACGCTTCCGCGACGCGGATTACCGGCAGACGCAGAATTATGTGGGCCAGACCGTCGGCTGGACGACCGAGCGGGTGCATTTTGTGGCCCCCAAGCCCGGCGATTTGGAGGAGTTGATGGAGGGCCTGTACGCCGCCCATGCGCGGATGGGTGGCGGTGTGTCGGGAGGGGTGCAGCCGGTGGTGCATGCGGCGGCAGTGGCGTTTGGGTTTGTGTACCTGCATCCATTTGAGGATGGGAACGGGCGCATCCATCGGTTTTTGATGCACAATATTCTGGCGTGCCGGAAGTTCACGCCCGCGGGGGTGATCTTTCCGGTGTCGGCGGTGATGCTCAACGACAGTGCGGCATACGACGCGGCGCTGGAAGCCTTCTCCAAAGGGCTCATGGCGCTGGTGGAGTATGAGTTGGATGACGGGGGCCGGCTGACGGTGCGGAACGACACGGCGCTACACTACCGGTACATCGACCTGACCGCGCAGGCGGAAGCGCTGTTTGGGTTCATCGAACGGGTGGTCGGGACGGACCTGGCGGCGGAACTGCGGTTCCTGCGGAACTATGATGCGACCAAGGCGGCGCTGCAGGAGATCGTGGACATGCCGGACCGGCTGATCGACCTGTTTATCCGGCTGTGTCTGCAGAACCAGGGGGTGCTTTCGGGCAAGAAGCGTCGCGGCTTCTTCGAGAAGCTCTCGGATGACGAGGTGGCGCGCATGCAGGCGGCGGTGCGGCGGGGTTACGCGGAAGACGGGGGGGAAGAGCAACATTGATTACCCATTCGCTTGCTCCCATTCCCCAGCCTCGGGCGTGAAATAGCGCACGCGGACTTTTTTGTATTCCTTGGTGGAATAGAGGGCGGAATAGTCCTTGATGCCGGTGGCGGCGGAAATGTCGGCCAGGACGGCTTCGCACTGGGCCGGGGTGGGGGCGTGGACCATGGTGAAGAGGGTGTAGGGCCAGTCAGGGTGGGACTTGCGGAGGTAGCAGTGGGAGACGGCGGCAAATGAGGACGCCATCGTGCCGAAGGATTCGGTGAGGTGATCGGGTACGGCCCAGACGCCCATGGCGTTGGCGGAGATGCCGGCCTCGCGGTGGCGGAGGACGGCCGAGAAGCGGCGCATGAGGCGGCGGTCGAGAAAAGCTTGCGCGGCGGCCAGCAGGGCGTCCACGCTAATGCCGGCCTGTGTGGCCCAGATGGCGAAGGGTTCGTGTACGATGGGCAGGTCCTGCTGGAGGATGCGGATCAGGGCCTTGTCTTTGGCAGTCAGCGGGGTGAGGGG
>CAIPTQ010000120.1 GCA_903868035.1 uncultured Phycisphaerales bacterium | reverse complement strand
GGCACCACTTATTGGGGAACAGGGGGCGGGGGATCAACCCCCACGGGGCGCGCCGGCACCGCCCAGGCGCGCACGCACCGCGTTGAAGTCGAAGAGCGCGTCGGCGATGGAGACGCCCACGAGATCGTTCTTCTTGGGATCGCGCAGGCCGACGCCAATTTCCTCGCCGAGTTGCAGGGTGCTGTCGCTGCGGGCGAAGGGGGCTTTGCCGCGCTCGGCCAGGGGGTCAAATCCCATGACGGCCATGGCCACGCCGTCGGTGGCGACGGTATTGGTGCCGGCGATGATCACGCCCGGGTTGACGGCGGCCTTGGCGCCGCCACCGGCGGTCTCGCCGCCCGTCGCGGTCTTGATGCCGTCGATGATCGCCAGGTGGGCGGGCCGGGCGGCGTTGAGTTCGGCGATGATGTGGGGCAGGCGCACGCCGGCATCCTTGGAATAGTTGGGGTCGATCTGCTGGGGCGCGCTCTTGGACGGGGCGCGGCGGGCGAAGTGGAAGACTTCGCCGCGTCCGCCTTGCGGGCGAAGGGCCGGTTCGCTGATCCCGGCCTGGCCGCCATAGATGGTGACGGGCGTGGTGCCATAGATGTTCTTCATGGAGAGGGTAACGCCGGTGGCGGAGTGCTCCTTGAGTTTGGCGCAGGAGACAAACACATCACAGTCTTCGTAGGAATGGTTGAGGTCGTAGCCGGGGAAGACCCAGCCGCCGCCGGGGACCATGAAGCGCGAGTATTTCTTGCCGCGGCCGAGGTAATTGGTGTTTTCAAACTCGACGTTGGGCGCGGCGTTGAGGATGTCCTCGGGCCGCCAGTTCTGGGACAACATGACTTCTTCGAGGGTTTCGGCCGACGCCCAGGGGCCTTCGACCACGCGGATGCGGGTGGCGCCGGCCTGGCCAAACAGGTGTACAAGGGCGCCCATCATGGCCGGGTGGGACCAGTAGGTGTCCTCCATCGGGTTGTTGCCCAGGCGCGCCGAGCGCACGCCAATGAAGTTGACCTTCATACATACGGTCTTGCCCTTCATGAGTCCGCCCAGCCCGCCGATTTGATCGAACATCGTGGTGAGGGTGGCGAGCAGTGCGGCATTGTCATAGTTCTTGCACTTGCCGATGGTGACGCGCCCGGACTTGGCGGGCGGCAGATGGGGCGGCGTGCCGGGGGCGGGGGCGGGGGCGGCACCGAAACCGGGGGTGGTGCGGGCGAGCAAATAACCGGCGGCGAGGGCCGAACCCGCGAGCCATTCTCTTCTGCTGAGATCGTTTTTCATGGGATAGTCTCCTGCGTGCGAAAAAAACTGCACCGCGTACATGCGCTAAAGAATTCGCGCCACCTTGCGGTCGCGTTTCGGGATCGACAAAGCCTATCTATTAGGACTCCTTAGGACTCCAATTGGACCGCGCCGTATATGACAAAATTAGGCAGAGGCAGTTCCGCCCCACCGGCCGCCTGGGGGGCAAACGCGAGTGGCGCGGGAGCGGCGATTTCCGGGCTGACAAAGCGGGCGGTCTTGAAGGGGTTCTTGAGATAGAGCACGACGCCATCGCCCCCCGCCCGCCGGGAGTAGTTGAGCATATGGATGACCGACTGGCGGCCGTCAGCGGAGACCTGGCACGCGAAATTCATGGTGGAGCCGTTATAGAGCCGGATGGGATCGTTGCGGTGGCTCAGGATGGCCTGGATATCGGCGCAGGTGAAGTACGGGTCAATGTCATCGCTCTTGGCGACGGCCAGACGGCCCTTGCCCACGGTGCGCTCGTTGAACAGCAGGTATGTTTCTTCGGTGGAGAGTGTGATGGGCGTGCCTTCGGGGTTGGGCCATTTGGCGCGCACGAACAAGGTGCCGCCGGCTTGGGCAAAGGCGATCAGCTTGGCCCGCAGGGGGTCGGCGGGGGGCTCGCGATCGACGTAGAAAATTCCCTGGAGGCCGTCGAAGGAGGCGGTGAGGGCCTGGGAACGGGCGATCACGCGATAAGGTTCGCGCGAGCGGGGAAGCAGGTTCAGCGCCTGCTCGCCGATAATCCGATCCATCGGGTCGGTGAAGTTTGACATGATGGCCAGGCGGCCCATCCGGTTATAGGCGCGGAACGCCTTGTTTTGCTCGAAAAATGCCAGCAGATCGGTGAGGCGCTTCCAGGCGGCGAGCGGGGCGGGGGTCTTGGCGGCCAGACCGGCGAGCATCGTATCATCCAGCGCGATCAACCAGTGGGCGCCGTGGGCCTGGGCGTCGGCCACCGTCAGCAGGTATTGCTCGGCCACGCCCTTGACCGTGGCGGGGGGATTAATGACGATCCACACGGCTTTGTTGGGCGCGAGCGCCTGGGCCATGACGGCGAGCGCGCCGTTGGAATCGACCCAGGGCAGGTTCGTCGGGCCGCCCTGGGGGTCATTGGCCTGCGAGGTGCCGGGCCAGGAGGCGTCGGCCACGGCGAGGGCGGGACCAGTACCGGCCCAGAGGGCCTCGCTGGAGCCGCCCCAGTTGATGACGGGGATGCCGGCGTTGGCCGGCGGTGCGCCATCCATGGCGACGGCGGCGAGGCCGGCCGCGCGGGCGGCGGCAAGGGCGGGGGCCCGGTCGCCGGGGCCATCGATCAAGCCCACGACATCCAGTTTGGCCTGGCGGGCCTGGTCGAGCAGGGGCTTGAGCGCCGTTTGCTGTTCGGCGTCGGCGGGGACGCCGGAGGACCACCCGACCACCAGGCAGTTGATGGGCGTGCCCTGGACCAGGGAGAGCAGGGCGGGATCGAGCCACTTGCGGAGGACGTCGGCCATCTCCGGCGTGAAGGTTTTATCCTTCTGCCGCCGGGCGATGTCCAGGGGGCCTGCCGCCCATCGCAGAGGAATGGATTGTGCGCCAACAGCCATTGTTAAATACCTCCCAACACACGATCAGAGTCAAGCAGGCACGAGGGTGTTCAATCTCGCGGCGCTTGGTTGGAAAAACTCATTTCGTCCCATTCAAGAAATGCCTATTCACCATGTTACAAACACCGTTGGCTACGAGTCAACAGCGGGGGGCGACGGTGGACGCCCGCCTTAAGGCGGTGCTCCAAACAACTCTTAACGCGGAACTTGGAGCTCCATTGCGATTGACGGATGAATCGCGTAGTCTGCGCGGGTTGAACGCGTACAGGAGTTGCACATGGCGCGGATTGCGATTGCCCAGTTGCGGGACGGGGATTTGATCGACCAGGTGTTCGTGTTGGTCTCCAAGCAGTTGGGGCAGACGGCCAACAACAAGATGTTCATCAAGGCGGAGTGCGGGGACGCCACGGGGCAGATTCACTGCCGGGTGTGGAACGCGGCGCGGGAGATGTACGACCGGCTGCCGGCGGCGGGGTTTGTGACCCTGCGCGGGCGGGTGGAGCTGTACCAGGGGCATCTGCAACTGGTGGCCGAGACGATTCTGCCGGTGGAGGACCGCTCAAAGCTGGACCTTTCGGAGCTGATCAAGCACACGAAGAAGAACATCCCCGAGATGCACACGCGGGTGCGGGAAATCATGGGGCGGATTGAGGACCAGCAGCTCAAGGCGATCGTGGAGGAGTTTTTGAACGATGCCGAGATCATGAAGAAGTTCATCGCGGCCCCGGCGGCGATGGGGATGCATCACGCGTGGATCGGGGGGCTGCTGGAGCACACGGTGGCGGTGCTGGAGCTGGCGCTGGTGATCTGTCCGAAGTACCCGGACATCGACCAGGACATCGTGCTGGCGGGGCTGTTTCTGCATGACATCGCCAAGACGGTGGAGCTGTCGTATGCCGCCGGATTTGATTACACCGATGAGGGGCGGCTGATCGGGCACGTGAGCCGGGGTGCGATGTGGGTGGACCAGAAGGCGGCGGCGGCGGGGGTGAAGCTGGGCACGCCGCTGCGGCGGGATTTGGTGATGGTGCTGACGCATATTGTGTTGTCGCACCATGGGGTGCCGGAGTTCGGCGCGGCGGTGCTGCCCAAGACGCCGGAGGCGATATTGGTGAATTTGATTGATAATTTGGACGCCAAGACGCAGATGGCGGTGGATGCGGTGGCGGCGCCGGCGGAGGACAACACGTGGACGGAGTTCCACAAGGCGTTTGGGACGAAGCTGTACCGGCCGAGCATTACGATACGGGAGTGAGGGAGGCGCTTGGCATGTGCGAAGCCGACGAGGGCGTCGGGCGTCGGCACCACTCTTTGAGTTTTCCACAAGGCGGGATTACACTTCTCACTACGATTGATCGGCAGGCTGGTAGTTTTTTTAGGCAGGAGGTCTACCGTGGCGACGAGTGCTTCTCCCCCCCCCACTCCGGGCGCTTCGGGCTCGGCGGCGGCATCGAAGGTATTTCTCATGGTGGCGGTGCTGTTGGGGGTGCTGGCGACGATGCTGGCGTTCTACTTCATCAACAATGCCGGCGCCAGCAACACGGGGCCGCAAGGCTGGATCGTGGTGGCGAATCGCGACCTGTCGCCGAACACGGTGCTGGACCCGGCGCGGGATTTGCGGGTGGACAAGATCCCGCTGCAGTTTTCGAAGCTGGCGGTCAAATGCCTGGATTACAAGTCGCTGTCGTTGTACAAGGGGGAGCGCATCAACCGGGAAATCATGGCCGACACGCCGGTATTTCTGGGCGACATCGCCAACATCAGCATGGGCGAGCTGATCCTGGAAAAACCGTACCGGGCCCTGACGATACCGCTGAAGAACATCGGGATGGTGATTCCGGGCGACTACGTGAAAATCGTGCTGCCGCCCAAGCCCGGGTACTCGAGCGCCACCACCGAACCGACGCTGCTGAATCCGGGGGTGCTGTCCAACGACGCGCAGATCATCGGCCGGGATGAGGGCTTCAAGGTGCTGGCGGTCAGCGGGATGCTGCGTAGGACGCGCCCGCAGGCGCTGGCGTCGGATCAAACGGGGGCGGGCAACGCGAATCAAAACGTGACGCTGCAGGTCACCGAGGCGCAGGCGAAGGAAATCATCGGCGCCTTTTGGGCGTCCACGTCGTCCAACAACGCGTATTTGCTCCTGTGCCCCTCGGCCAACACCGCCGCCCCGGCGGCGCCCGGCGAAACGGCATCCCCGGCGTCCACACCCGCCAGGGGGTCCGGGGACAGACTTTGACCCGTTCGCCGCCGATAACCCTAGCATAGAGACACCATGCGAGTAGTCGTACAAAACACCTTGACCAATCGCCAGTGGGTGGCCGCGGATTCCCCCGCGGGCTTCACCGTGGGGCGGGACGAGACGTGCGCCGTCAAGCTCGACTCGCGCTATGTTTCGGGCACCCACTTCAAGGTGGAGCGCTCGGAAGTGGGCTGGGAAGTCGAGGTGCTGCCGAACGTCAACCCCATCGACGTCAACGGCAACGAAATCAAGGCCGGCCAGAAAGTGCAGTTCCGCGACCAGGCGGTCATCAAGATCATGGAGTTTGTGCTCACGCTGGAGGAGGCGCAGGAAGCCGCCGCCGGGACGGGCGTCAACGAGCAGATCACCGACCTGCTCAACGTGCTGCACTCGAATGTGCTCCGCCGGCTGGACCTGCGCCTGGGGGCGATCACGGCCACGGACATCTCGCAGAACCGGACCGACCAGCTCAACAAGATCATCGACGACCTGCTGCTGACGGACTTTCGGCGCGAGGTGTTTGAATCGGAGCTCACGCCGGTGCTCAGCCGCATCGCCCTGCGGGCGCGGATCAACGACTGGCTCATCCGCAAGATGTCGCGCGAGGCCTCCGTGGCCTCCGAATGGCACGGCCTGGGGGAAAACACGGAGCTGGAAGGCCCCATCGAGCAGGCGGTCATCCGAATGGCCAACAAGGCCGGCATCTACACGGGCAAGGCCATCCCGGCCAATGCCGACGAACTGGTGGACGCCAGCTTCGGGAAGTCGGCCGACGGGGTGCTGGCGGAGGTGCTGGAGAACGTCCGGGCGTACCTGATCATCTCGCACATCAAGAAGACGCTCTACGACATCATTTTCGGGCTCGGGCCGCTGGAGGATTTGCTGCGTTCGCCGTCGATCACGGAAATCATGGTGGTCAATCCGCGGAACATCTACATCGAACGGCTGGGCCGGGTGGTCAAGATTCCGCAGACGTTTCCCTCCGAGGAGTCGTGCCTGTCGATCATCGAGCGGATCGTGGCCCCGCTGGGGCGGCGCATCGACCGCTCGCAGCCGCTGGTGGACGCCCGCCTGCGCGACGGCTCGCGCGTCAACGCGATCATCGAGCCGCTGGCGATCAAGGGGGCGTGCATCACGATCCGCAAATTCCCGCAGTACCGCGTGTCGGTGGACGACCTGATGCGGTGGCGCTCGCTGACGCCCGCGGCCGTGGCGCTGCTGCGCGCGTGCGTGCTGTTCCGCGTGAGCATCCTGGTCTCGGGGGGCACGGGTTCGGGCAAGACGACGCTGCTGAACGTGCTGTCGGGCTTCATCCCGGGCACCGAACGGCTGGTCTCGATCGAGGATTCCGCGGAGCTAAAGTTGCAGCAGGATCACGTGGTCTCGCTGGAGACCAAGCCCGCCAATGCCGAGGGCACGGGCGCGTACACGACGCGCGACCTGGTGCGCAACGCGCTGCGCATGCGGCCCGACCGGATCATCGTGGGCGAATGCCGCGGCGACGAGGCGATCGATATGCTCCAGGCGATGAACACGGGGCATGCCGGCTCGATGACGACGATCCACGCCAATACGACGGCCGACGCCATCGCGCGGCTGGAGACGATGGTGCTGATGGGCGCGGAGATTCCGCTCGCCGCCGTCCGCCGGCAGATCGCCTCGGCCATCCAGGTCATCGTGCAGCAGGAACGCCTGCCCAGCGGGCACCGGCTGGTGTCGCAGATTTCCGAAGTCCTCGGCCTGCACCCGACCACGGGCGAAGTGGAGACGCGCGACATCATGCATCTGGTGGACCTGCCCAACGGCCAGCGCGTGCTCAAGCCGACGGGATATATGCCCCGGTTCCTGGGCGAGATGGTCGAGAAAGGACACCTGAAACTGGAAAGCTGGTTTGAGCAGGTGCGCGGATGAACTTCACCCTGATCCTTATCGCCGCCGCGCTGCTCATGGGCTTGGCCGTCGGCATTGCCGCGTGGGTGGGGCGGGAATTGATCGCGTGGAAATTCAAGCACGACCAGGCGTGGATGCGCGACACATATATGCGGTTCCAGCCCGAACCCATCAACGCCCCCGTGTACGTTTTGGTCTACTATGCCGGCTTTGCGGCATTTCTGTTTGTCATGCTGCTGTTCATTCCCTCCCTGCCGGCGGTTTTTGTCATCTGGTTCGCCTCGATGCTGCTGCCGCGGGCTTTCGTGGCCTACCTGTGGAGGAAACGCGTCAAGCAGATCGACCTGCAGATTCCGCAGACCGTCTCCACCCTGGCCAATTCCATGCGTGCCGGCCTCACCCTCGTCCAGGCCGTCACCCGCATTTCCGAGCAGGGCCCCGAACCCATCCGCATGGAATTCAAAATCATGGCCAACCAATACGGCTACGGCGCCGACATGGAGACGGTCATCCGCAACGCCAAGGCCCGGCTGAACCTGCCCAACTTCACGCTCTTCGCCTCGGCGCTGATCCTCAACCGCGAGATGGGCGGCGACATTTCGGAAACGCTGACGCGCATCTCCAAATCCCTCGACAAGCTGCGCGAAATGAAGAAAACCGTCGAAGCCCACACCTCCGAGGGCCGCACCAACATCAAGGTGCTGCTCGTGGCGCCCATCGGCATGCTGCTGATGATGGCCGTCATCATGCCCAAGGGCGTGGGCCTGCTCTTTTCGACCACGCCCGGCTGGGCGATCCTGGGCGTGGCCGCGACGCTGGCCGGCTCGGGCGTCTATTTCGCCAATCGCATCACCAGGTCCGACGTTTAAGGAGACCCATCACCCATGTCCGGTTCCACCGCCATCATCCTGCAATGGGCCGCCGCCGGGCTGTTCGGCGGCGCGGTCATCCTGATGGCCCTGGCGGCCTGGTATCTGATCCAGCGCCACCGCGCCATCCGCAGCGGCTCGACGCTCACGTCGATGCGCCGGGCGGAAATGCGCCAGATCGCGCTCAGCGAGAGCGCCCTGTTCGGCTTCCTGCTGCCGCTGATCTCCAGCATTGGCGTCACCGTCACACGCGTGGGATTGGAACCGCTCCGCCAGTACATCCATGACCCGTACGTCCGCGCCGGCTACCCCGGGGGGCTGGATGACGACGAGGTGGTCGCCACCGGGGTGCTCCTGGCGGGGGCTTTCACCCTGGCCCTGGCCTTCATCATCATGGCGCTCTTCGGCCTCGCCTTCGCGTGGATCGCCCTCATCGGCATCCCCCTGGGCTTCGTCGCCCTCGTCGCGCACCTGCAGAACAAGGCCGATGAACGCCAGGTCCTGATTATGCGGGCGCTGCCGTATTCCCTGGACCTGCTGGTCCTCATGCTGCGCTCGGGCACCTCCATGCGGATCGCCCTGGCCCGCGTCATTGAGGATTACACCAAGCACCCGCTGGGGATGGAACTCGGCCAGGTGGTGGCGGAAATTGATGTCGGGGCGCATCGCGCCGAGGCGTTCAAGAAGATGGCCGAGCGGCTGAAGATACCGGACATCACGTCGCTGGTGGACGCGATCGTGCAGTCCGAGGAGCTGGGCTGGCCGCTGGCCGACACGCTGGAGCGGCTGGCCGACCGCATCAATTCGGAGCGCATCCTCCGGGCGCAGGCCACGGCGGGCGCGGCGGGCGTCTACGTGATGCTGCCGTCCACGCTGGTGCTGCTGGCGGCGGTGCTGCTGCTGTTTGCGCCGTTTATCGTGACGTATCTGGTGACCGGTAACATCGTCTGATTTGGGAATAAATGAGCCGCGAATGAACACCAAAAACACAAATGCCAGCCGCGAACAAAGGGATGCCGCGATACATCGCATTTATTTGTGTTCATTTGTGTTTATTTGTGGCAAAAATTTTAGGTAAACCATGGATTGCACGCTCAAGCTCATCGCGGGACCCGAATCCGGCCAGGAGTACATCTGCACCGGGGCGGAGACGTACATCGGGCGCTCGCAGCGGTGCCTCGTGCGCCTGGGTAGCCCGGCCATTTCCTTCGAGCATGCCCTGATCACCCGCGCGGCCGATGACTATTTTGTCGAAAACCTCTCGGCCAACGGCACGCTGCTCAACAACGAGCGGCTGCTGGCCAAGACGCGCTTGCGCATCCGCGACCAGATTCGCCTGAGCCCGGATGCCGTCCTGCGGGTCGAGCGACTCCCGGCGGCGGCGGCGGCGGGGGCCAAACGGCGCTGGCTGCTGCTGGGGGTGGTCGCGATGCTGGTGGTGGCGCTGGTGGTGGTGATAGGCGACTTTTTCACCACGACCGACATCCGGGACCAGGTGGGCACGTACCGCGCCTTCCAGCAATTCACCCAGTATGAGCTCGAACGCAACGTCATTCCCCGGGACATTCCCGCGCTCCTCAACGACGCCTGGCGCCTCGAATCCGCCGGCGACCGCGGCAGCGCCTCGAAGGCCTGGATGAAACTCCACCTCGCCCTGGACGCCTGGGACGAGCAGCAGGGCCGCATCGAACAATGGCAGCCCCCGCGCCTCCTCGAGCAGGTCAAGAGCGGCAAATATGACACGCTGACCGATGACGAGATGCGCACGGCCTTCAAGCAGTTTGTGATTCAGATGGAACGGCTGAAATGAGGGGGGGGGTGCGTGACGCGAGGGGGATGTGAGATGGCGGTCGACGAGTCAATGTGCGGAGGTCAGGATGCGGATTGGAATCAGGGCCCATGATTTTGGGAAGTTGCCGGCGGGGGAATTGGCGGCGCGGATCGCGGCCCAGGGGCTGTGCTGCGTGCAATTGGCCGTGAACAAGGCGCTTGCGGGCATGAATCTGGTGCCGGGGCGGGGGGATTTGAATCCGGGACTGGCGTGGGAGATTGGCCGGACGTTTGCCGCGCAGGGGGTGCAGATCGCGGTGCTGGGGTGTTATATCAATTTGAGCCATCCGGACCCGGCGGCCAAGGCGCCGCTGCTGGCCTATTTCAAGGAGCATCTGCGGTATGCGCGGGATTTTGGGTGTGGCATCGTCGCGACGGAAACCGGGTCGCTCAATGCGGACCAGAGTTTTCATCCGGGGAACCGGGGGGAGGAGGCGTTTAAGGCGCTGGTGCCGGTGGTCGCGGACCTCGTGGCGGAGGCGGAGCGCTTCGGCGTGGTGCTGGGGATTGAAGGCGTGACCTCCCACGTGCTGCACTCGCCGGCACGCATCCGGCGGCTGCTGGATGAGGTGGGGTCGAACAACTTGCAGGTGGTGTTTGATCCGGTGAACCTGCTGTCGCTCGAGAACTATAAGGAACAGGATCGGGTGATGAAGGAGTCGCTGGACCTGTTTGGGGAACGAATCGCGGTGATCCATGCTAAGGATTTCGTAGTGGCGGACGGGAAAATGTTGCAGGTGCGTGCCGGCGGCGGCGGGCGCGGGGAGTTGCATGATGCGGTGCTGCTGCGGTGGTTGATGGAGCGCAAGCCGGGGATCAGCATCTTGCTGGAAGAGGCGAACGAGGCGACGGCGGAGGAATGCGTGCGCTACTTGTACGCGCGTCTCGAACTTAAATCAGAGCCGCGACCGTAAGGGCGCTACCGTTTTGCCCGCAATTTCACATGAAATGATCCGCTAGAACAGGATGGGTTTGCCGAGTTTGCGCCGGAGAACCTGGACCTGGCCCATGTGCATCGCGTCGTGGGAGGTGCTCATGCCCAGTACGGCGGCGATGCTGGGGAACATTTCGGGCATGACGGGGCTGGGGGCGGCGAGCTTTTCGGGGGTGGCGGATTTGGCGAAGGCAACGGACGCGGCGCGGGTTTTTTCAAGCTGCGCCAGGAGGACCGCCTTGGGGGCGAAGAGACCCGGATCGTCAAAGGTGGAGGTTTCCTTGGTGTAACGCTGGGCGAAGCCAACCGGAAGCTCCGGCATGGCCGCGCCGCAGGCGGAGAGCATCTGGGTCTCGGAGGTGATCAGGTGGCCGATCTGCCAGTTGGCGTGATTGGCGCCGGGGACGGGGCGGGTGAGCAGTTCGGCATCGGAGAAGTCGGCGAGGTGCATTTTGAGCATGCCCAGGCTCGACTGGAGGGCGCCGGCGAGGAGGTCATTGACGGTCATGGGAGGTTCCTTTCACCAGAAAACGGGTATTGCGGATGCCGAATCATAGGCTTGGGGGTTGATGGCGGGGAGAAGAATTTTGCA
The DNA here is from genome assembly GCA_903868035.1 of uncultured Phycisphaerales bacterium. The sequence goes on along the minus strand of CAIPTQ010000120.1, from coordinate 8,571 downwards.
AAAAATACTGGAAATTTGGGCGGTGATCGGGTAAGCCATAAGAAAATGGGGAGTGTGGCGGCACGTCTTGAGGCTGAAAAGGGGTATTCACATGCAAATGGCAACACACCCAGCGGGTTTGGGCAGGCGGCAATTACACGCCATGGCGGCGGCGAACGACACCCTGGACGACATGGAATTTCTGGAGACGCTGGCCCAACGGCGGTGCATGGTGATGCCGCCGTGGGTGTACCACATCAAGGAGGACGGGAAGCTGGAAAAGCTCACGCCGGTGCGGTACGACCAAGCGTACAATCTGGACAAGCCGCGCATTCTGCTGGCGGTGATGGATAAACTGCCGTCGGGGCGGTGAGGGGATTTTCGATTTGTGATTTTCGATTTTCGATTGAAGGCTCCGTGTGCCACATTATCGGGCGTTGTACCACCTATAGTGGCGGGAGCGGGGCAGTTTATCCATCTTATAGGGTGGTAAAATGGCGCGAGGCCGGGGAAGTTATCCAGATTATCCAAGTCCCCTAAATAGCCGCATTTTACGGTGAATTTCGCGGATTTATGACTCATCCTATGGGCGATTTGGGCCGATGATGGTTTGTACCCAATAGCCTTCAACGGTGATCTCATGGCGCGAAATAAAGATGTGTTGACAACGGGCGAAGTGGCGCGAATCTGCAAGGTGGCGCCGCGCACGGTGACCAAGTGGTTTGATTCCGGGCAGTTGCACGGGTATCGGATACCGGGGTCGAAGGACCGGCGCATACCGGTGACGCAACTCGTGCGCTTCATGCGGCAAAATAACATGCCCCTGGACGGCATGCTGCACTTTACCAAAACGCGCATCCTAATCGTGGACGACGAATCGGAGATCGTCGAAATGCTGCGGGATTTGCTGTCGCAGCAGACGACGTACGACGTGCAGACGGCGCGGAATGGTTTTGAGGCGGGGCTGGCGGCAGAGCGGATCAAACCGCACGTGATTCTGCTGGACATCAATCTGGGGGACATCAACGGGAAGGAAGTCTGCAAGATTGTGCGGATGAATCCGGAGCTGCAGATGACCAAGGTGGTGGCGATGAGCGGGCAGCTTACGGATGATGAGGCCAAGGCGCTGCTGACGCAGGGGTTCGAGGGGTTCATCAAGAAGCCGTTTACGATTCAGCAGGTGATCCAGGCGATTGAGGACGCGGTGGCGGTGGTGTATTGAGGGGGGAGGTGGGGTGAGTGGTGAAGTGGTTAAATAAAGAGACGTGGTGTTCATGCCACCTGACGAGAATCATTCTCCAAAATAAGGACTTCGGCGGGAATGCCCAAACCGTTGTGCAATCTGCGGATCATGGGCAGGGTAAGCGTACGAGTGTGGTTCAGGACTTCCGCCACGCGGGCGCGGCTGCCGATGTAAGTTTCCAGATCGCGCCGGCTGAGGCCGCGCTGTTCCATGGCGAAGCGGATGGCTTCAATCGGGTCCGGGGCCTCGAGGGCGTGATGTTTTTCCTCCCAGGCCTCAGCCAAGGTTCCGAGGATATCGAGCCGGTCGCCGTCAGGCGTGTGCGGTTTGGCATCCATAAGTTGGTCGATTTCCTTAAGGACTTGGCGATAGTCGCGCTCACTGCGGATGGGCTTGATTTCCATGGTCATACCTCTGTTACGTCAATCGCATCATATTGCCGATGGGTTCCCAGAAAGTGAATATAGATCATCCGATAAGGGTAATTCACCTTCACGACCAGATGGTATTTGTTGCCGGCGATGTTGAAAACGGCGCGGCTGTTGCCGACGATGCTGGCATTACGATACATCGCCTTGATGGTGGCGGGGCTGTTCCAGTCAGCCTTGGAAGCCTCGCGAAACCAAGCTTTGAGCGGCTGCTCGGCATCGGCGTATTCCCGATGTTCCCAGAACTGCCGCAGGGCTTTGCGTGAGATAATTCTCATGTTCGTCCCCATCAGTATGCCATGATCCCATGGCGGGAGCAAGTGAAATTACCGGATTTCAATGGGCGAAATGCCGCGTGCGGGTGGCGACCAGGGCGACGTTGTGGCGGTTGCAGAGGTCGATAGTTTCCTGGTCTTTTTTGGAGCCGCCGGGGTGGATGATGGCGGTGATGCCGGCGTCGATGAGGAGCTGGGGGGCGTCGGGGAAGGGGAAGAAGGCGTCGGAGCCGGCGGCAGAGCCGGGGAGTTGGTCGGCGTGGCCGTTTTTACGGGCGAGGTCGAGGGCGATTTGGGCGGACATGGGGCGGGACATCTGGCCGGCGCCGGCGGCGAGGAGCTGGCCGTTTTTGCCGATGGCGATGGCGTTGGATTTGACGTGCTTGGTGACCAGCCAGATGAAGGCGAGGTCGGCCCATTCGGTGGCGGTGGGTTGGCGCGTGGAGGTGACGGTGCAGGTGGCGCGGTCGAAGCCGGCGGTGTCGGGTTGTTGGACGAGGATGCCGCCGGTGAGGGAGCGGAAATGCAATTGCGGACGGCCGACGAGGGCGTCGGCACCACTTAAGGGGCCGGTGGCGAGGATGCGGCAGTCTTTCCAACGGTTTTTGAGGAGTTCGAGGGCGGCGGGATCATAGGCGGGGGCGATGACGACTTCGAGGAAGCGTTTGCCGGTGACGATGGCTTCGGCGGTTTTCAGATCGACATTATGGTTGAGGGCGACGATGCCGCCGTAAGCGGCGACGGGGTCGCCGGCGTAGGCGCGATCGAAGGCCTCGGGGAGGGTCGTGCCGGTGGCGCAGCCGCAGGGGTTGGTGTGCTTGATGACGGCGGCGGCGGGTTGCTGGAATTCGCGGACGAGCTCGATGGCGGCGTCGGCATCGAGGAGGTTGATGTAAGAGAGGGGTTTGCCGTGCAACTGTTGGGCGGTGGCTACGGAAGGATGAAGGTTGAAGTCTGAAGTCTGAAAGGCGTAGAAGGCGGCGAGTTGGTGGGGATTTTCGCCGTAGCGGAGGTCTTGGATTTTTTTGAGACGCGGGGTGAGGGCGGGGAGGAGGCCGGCCTGTTCGGCGGTTTTTTCGGGGTTGTCCTTGAAGTAGGTTTCGGCGAGGTAGGGGTAGATGGCGGCGTCATATTGGGCGGTGCGGGTGTAGGCCCACATGGCGAGGTCGAGGCGGAAGCGGTAGGGGGTTTGGCCTTCGCCGGCGGCGGTTTTGTTGGCGCGCATGTGCTTGAGGACTTTTTCGTACTGGAGGGGGTCGGTGACGACGACGATGGAGCGGTGGTTCTTGGCCGCCGAGCGGATCATGGCCGGGCCGCCGATGTCGATGTTTTCGATGGCCTCGGCAAAGGAGCAGTTAGGTTTGGCGATGGTGGCTTCGAAGGGATAGAGGTTGACGCAGATCAGGTCGATGGGCTGGATGCCGTGGGCGGCCATGGCGGCAAGGTGTTCGGGATTGTCGCGGAGGGCGAGGAAGCCGCCGTGGACTTTGGGGTGGAGGGTTTTGACGCGGCCGTCCATCATTTCGGGGAAGCCGGTGAGGTCGGAGATGTCGCTCACCTTGAGACCGGCATCGCGGAGGGTTTTGGCGGTGCCGCCGGTGGAGACGAGTTCGACGTTGAATTCGCGCTGGAGGGCGGTAGCGAAGTCGGCGATGCCGGTCTTGTCGGAGACGGAGAGCAGCGCGCGGCGGACGGGGACGAGGTTGGGGGTGGAGGATTGGGTGGGGATGTGCATGGGGATTCCTTTCGCGAACACAGGGGGGGCAGCATATCAGGGAATTGACGCGGCGTGAACGGGAGTGGGGCGGTCGTGTGGGGCGGTCGCGCAGCCGGTTTGGGGATATACTCGAAGGTTGCAGGCAGATGGAGTGAGACTTTGAGCGCGCAAATGTTTCAGCAGGCGATGGAGTGTCAACGGCGCGGGGCGCTGGCGGAGGCGGAGCGGTTGTATCGTGCGGTGCTGGCGGAACGGCCCAATGATCCGGCGTGCCTGGGGAATCTGGGGAAGCTGCTGGCGGATCAGGGGCGGGTGGAGGAGGGGATCGCGGCCTACGAGCAGGCGCTTCGCGCCGCGCCGCAGGTGGCGGCACTACACTACAACCTGGGCATGGCGCTGCGGGCGCGCGGCACGTGGGCGGCGGCGGAGGCGAGTTATCGCCGGGCGCTGGAGCTTTCACCGGGGCTGGTGCAGGCGTACAACAACCTCGGAAACGTGCTGCAGGCGCAGGGCCGCGGCGAGGAAGCGGCGGCGGCGTATCGCGAAGGTCTGCGGCGCGAACCCGGGGACGCGGTGGCGCACAACAACCTGGGGAATGTGCTGAAGGGGACGGGGCGGATGGACGAGGCGCTGGGTTGTTATCGCGCGGCGCTGCGGCTGGTGCCGGGGTTTGCGGAAGCGTGGAGTAATCTGGCGGATGCGTGCTTTTTAACCGGGCGGTTGGACGAGGCTTTGGAGTGCGCGGGGCGGGCGATGGAACTGGCCCCGGGGAATCCGACGATGGGGAGCAATTATCTGGTCTGGCTGCTGTATCACCCAGCTTATTCGGCGGGGCAATTGCGCAGGAAATTGCAGGACTGGCGGGAGAAGTTTGCCGATCCCCTGAAGGGGGAAATCCGGCCGCATGCCAATGACCGCGCGCCGGAGCGGCGGCTGCGGATCGGGTATGTGTCGCCGGATTTTCGGGATCACGTGGTGGGGCGGAACCTGATGCCGGTGTTCAAGCATGGGGATCGGGAGCGGTTTGAAGTGTATTGCTATGCGGATGTGGGGGTGCCGGATGGGCTGACGGAGGAGTTTCGGCGGCGTGCCAAGGTGTTTCGGGTGGTCACGGGGATGAGCCATGGGGAATTGGCGGAGCGGATACGTGCGGATGGGATCGACATTCTGGTGGATTTGGCGCTGCATCTGGGGACCAGGCTGCCGGTGTTTGCGCGCCAACCCGCGCCGGTGCAGGTGACGTTTGCGGGGTATCCGGGATCGACGGGGCTGGAGACGATCGGGTATCGGCTGACGGATCCGTTCCTGGATCCGCCGGAGAGCGTGGACCATGCGGGATTTTATGCGGAAAAATCCGTGCCTCTGCCGGCATCGTTCTGGTGTTACGACCCACTGGACGAGAGCCCGCCGGCGGTCGGCCCGCTGCCGGCACTGGCGAAGGGGTATGTGACGTTTGGATGCCTGAATAACTTTTGCAAGGTGAACGCGGGGGTGCTGGCGTTGTGGGAACGGGTGCTGGCGGGGGTGCCGGGGTCGCGGCTGGTGATGCTCGCGGATGAGGGAGCGCATCGGGAGCGGACGCTCCAGGCGCTGGAGGGCCTGGGGGTGGCGCGGGAGCGGGTGGGTTTTTTCGTCAAGCGTCCGCGGCGGGAGTATCTGGAACTGTATCAGCAAATCGACATCGGGTTGGACACCTTGCCGTACAACGGGCATACGACGAGTTTGGACAGTTTTTACATGGGCGTGCCGGTGGTGACGCTGGTGGGTCGGACGGTGGTGGGTCGGGCGGGGCTGAGCCAGTTGATGAATCTGGGGCTGCCGGAACTGGTGGGGCGGACGGAGGGGGAATATGTGGAGACTGCGCGGGAATTGGCGGGGGATCTGGCGCGGCTGGCGAAGCTGCGGGCGGGGTTGCGCGGGCGGATGGAGGCTTCGCCGCTGATGGATGGGGCGGGGTTCACGCGGGGGATAGAGGGGGCGTATCGGGCGCTGTGGCGGGAGTGGTGCGGGGCGGGATGAGCGGGCGGCAAAATGATGCGTGCAAAGACTGATGCAACCCGGGTCGCGGTACTGCGTTGAGCACAGAGACCCATGCAATTGGGAGTCATGTGATGAACATGAAATGGCGGACGGCGCTGGCTGTCTTATTCTTGCCGGGCGTACTGGCGATGTCCGCGCTGGCAGCAGAGGTACGGGATTGGGGGCCGATTTTACGCGGCTTGGCGAATGCTAATTTTGCGACGAGGGAAGGAGCCCAGCGGGAGTTGGAGAAGGTGCCCGCGTCGGAGTGGCTGGCGGTGGTCGAACTGGCCGATGCCCAGAAGGATCCGGAAGTAACGGCACGTCTGTGGCAGCGGCTGGCGGACATGGCGAGGGAACGCAGCGCGCAGCAAGCCGCGGCCCAGCCGACGGTGGCGGCACATCTGCGGGGGCGGGTGGTGGATACGGCGGGGAAGCCGTTGGTGGATTTTCCGATCACAGTGGGCCTGCCGATGGTGGGGGAGGAGTTGACGGGGCTGTGGACGGATGGACAGGGGCGTTTTGACGCGGGGGTGCCGTTTGCGGACATTGTGTATCGCGTGGGTGTGTCATCGGAGGGATTGACGTCGCGGGTGGTCTTGCCGGAGGCGGGCGGGGCCATTGGCGATCTGTCGCGGCCGTCTTGGGAAGGTACGACATACCGGGGCATCGTTCTGGATGGGGGGAAGCCGGTGGCCGATCAGGAAGTGACGATCTATCAAGACCCCATGGAATATTGGCGTCGGGATCGCCCGGTGACGGTGAAGACCGGCGCGGATGGCACGTTTAACGGCGAAGTGCCGGGGCGACAGGGTGTCTTGAGTCCGCTGATTGTCGTGCGGCATGGGGATCTGGCGGCACCGCTGATGGAGCAGGGTCGCGCCGGTAATCCGATCACATTAAACCTCGTCAAGACAGCCACTATTCAGGGTGTGGTCCGGGATCTGCGCACAAATAAACCCATGGCCCATGTGCATGTACTGACGGGACATTCCTTAGGCGGGAGCCACTTTTACCAAGAGGCCATGAGCGATGATGACGGACATTACCAGATCACCGGCGTACCGCCGGCGGCGTCCATGTCGCGGATGAATTATTTCGTGAACACTGATTATCCCGGGTGGAACTCGATCGGGCAGAAGGTGATGGCGCTGCAACCAGGGGAGAACGCCACGGTGGACGTCCCGATGGTGCGGGCGGCAGTTGTCCTGGGCCGGGTGCTGGATGCCAAGGGCAAGCCGGTAGCCGGGGCGCTGGTGGGCGTGGAACCAAAGACGCGGCTGCCGTTTCCCGACTATCCGCGCAATCCGTGGCCGCATGTGGAGACTGACGCGCAGGGGTGGTATGTACAGGCGGTGCCCAGCACCATCCAGTACCCGTATATGACGGTGGTGGGGAAGGATGCGCAGGGACGGGATATGCTGGAGTTACAAGCATCCTCCAAAGAAGCGGAACTCGTGGCCTATTCGTCGAAGGAAGGACGTACCCGGATCGCCCTGGGGGCATTCGAATCAGGCGACCTGATGCGGAAGGATTTCGTATTGGCCGGATCGATCCGCATCCGGGGCACCATCACCGATGACCAGGGGCGTCCGCTGAGCGAGGTGGCGTGTCTGGTCAATGGGGTGCCGGAGTCGGCGCTGCTGCCGGGGGCGGACGGGCGGTTCGACCTCGGGCAGGTGCCGCTGGAGGAGAATGGCAAGAGCATGCCGGCGGTCTTGTGTCTGGCGCCGCGCAGCGCGCGGACAACAGGGGAGCGCTACGAGGTCCGATCCAACACCTACGATCACCACGACACGCGTAAACCGCTGGCGGTGTTTACCAACAGGGAAGACGCACCGAAGTTCTATCAACATCAGCTTGTGGCGGTGAAGGGCGCGGCCGGCGCGGCGGTGGAACTGAAGGTGATCATGGCACCAACCCAGTTGCTGGAATTCAGCGGGATTTTACTGGATGCCCAGGGCCAGCCGGTGGCGGATGCGATGGTTATCTTGCTGACCGGCGAGGCGAAGGCCGAGAGTTGGCTGAGTACCATGACGCTGTTCGATCGGAAGGGGCAGCGGTTGAAGGAGGGGCCCCCGGATTTGATTTTGGGGAGCGCGGGGACGGGTGCGGATGGGCGCTGGCGGATGTTCACGGTGCGGGAGGATGGCACGGGGCGTCCCCGTGACGCACGGAATTTGGATTGGACCACGTATGCGCTGGGGGCGTTAGGCGGGGGTCATGAGGCGATCAGAAAGGCGTGTGATCAGGGGGACTATTCGAGTCTGCAGGAAGGGTTTGTGGGGGGTGTGGATGTGCCCAAAGACACCGGGAAGAAAGATGTCACAATCCGGCTGGGGAAATGAGGTTACGCGGCGCCGAGTTTGCGGATGGTGTCTTTGACGGGGCTGATGCCGGTGAGTTTGATGCCGAAGTTTTCGCCGACTTTGACGGCGTGGCCCTTGCCGATGGATTTATTGTTGGCGAGGAGTTCGAGTTCCTCGTCGGCGGCCTTGGAGAATTCGATGATGGCGCCGACGGCGAGGCGAATGACCTCCCCGACGTTCATGCGGCGGACGCCGAGCTGGACGATGACGGGAACTTCGATGGCCAGGAGGCTCTGAATTTCGCGGGAGTATATGGGGGGGGCGGCGGTGGGCGCGGATGGGTCGGGTTCCTGGGGTGCGGGGGTGGCGGCGGTGCCGTGGGTGTGAATGTCGCCGGCGATTTCGGAGGCGGTCTGCGCGGCCTGCTCGAGCGCCTGGGTGTCGGCGGCGAGGGCCTTGTTGCCGTCCTGCAACTGGTTGAGGATGGCGTCGACGTCGTTTTGCTTGAGGGATTCGGACATATGAAAGATGTATCGGCGGGAAGGGTGCGGGGGCATCAATGGTTGGGGGGGCGAGGGGATAGGGTTTAGGGTTCAGGGGG
>CAIPTQ010000119.1 GCA_903868035.1 uncultured Phycisphaerales bacterium | reverse complement strand
TGTTGGCACTCCATGAGCTTCATTTCCGTCACCAGTCGCTAATGCTTGGTCCATTTCGCGGCACTTCAGGAGCCCAGGGACCGCCCTTGGGCAGTGCAGGCGCAGTATACCTCTGATCCTGGCGTCTGCAAACGCAAAGATATATCGGGAGATCGCGGGCTTATGGCCGCCAGCATTCATTGATTAAATGAATAAATGATTAAATGATTCAATCCCTCATCCCTCATCCCTCCGCTGTTCGCCCCTGCAGCGCGGAGTTATAGTGCCCCTGCCAATCCGAAGGAGTCGCATGCTGAATCGTACAAAGTCGCCCGTGCTGGCCCTGGCCGTGCTGGTGGTGGTGATCGGCTGCGCGCTGGCATGGTCGTCGGGCGTGCGGCCTTGGGCCAACCTGTGGGATTTCCAATGGTCTGTCCTGCGGGTGGGGATTCATATTCATGTGTCGGTGGCGGTTGTTCTGCTCACGGGGGCGCTCTGTTATGCCTATACGCGGAGTAAACGCATCTTGCTTCTGACGCTGGTCTGCACCGGGCTTTCTCTCGTCGTGGAATTGCTGGCGCTGCACTCTCCGCCGCCGCTGTCAACGAGCGACTGGACATTCTTCGATGGATTATTGCAACTGGGGAGGAATCTCGCCCGGATGAGCACCGTGGTGCCCGTGCTGGTGTTGCTGAGCGTTCGTTTCCCGGGCCGGCTCGCGTGGCTGCGCCTCGGCTGCCTGCTGGGGATCGGTGGCCTTGTGGCCAGTGATGGAATTGTGGCTTTCGGCTGGACGACCCCCTGGCTCTATCGCACGGCAACCGTGGCGGAAACCGTCCTGCTCACCGCCGTGATCCTGGCCCTGGCCGCCGCGGCCTGGGCCGTGGCGTTTCGTCAGATGCCCATAAATCGGCCGCCCGCAAATGCGCCCAAAAATATGGGGATCACCTGCCCACGCTGCGGCTTGACCCAGGAACTGTCGCTGCCCGCAGGTGAGTGTACGGCATGCCGCCTGCGCATCTTCGTGGCCCTGCAAGAAGGCTCCCCCCCCCATAATGTCTCCATGATTCAATGATTCAATGATTAAATGATTCAATGCCCCATCCTCCCCCTTGTCTCCCCCCCGCCCCCGCCGGATAATCACCCCCTCAGTCAATCCCCCGCCCCTGACCCAAGGTGCCCCCACATGTCCCAATTGCAATATCTAAAATCCAAATTACCAATTACCAATTACCAATTACCGTCGTCACCTCCGGGTCTCCGTGCCTCCGTGGTTCAATTTCTTCGTCCTTCGTGTCTTCGCGTCTTCGTGGTTGCCTCTCTCGCCCTCCTCTCCGCCTGCGAATCCGACTTCGTCACCGACCCCGACCGCCCGCGCCCCGCCCGCGCCCTCGAAAGCCCCTACGGCATGTCCGACCCCAACCACGAAGTCATGGTCTCCCCCTCCGGCGCCACGCCCCTGCTCACCATCGACATCCCCAACAACAAAAACGAGCAGCCCGTCGTCCACACCATCGCCGATACTTTCACCACCCCGCGCCCCGCCGCCTCCCAGCCCGCCGCGTCGCAATCCGCCCCCGCCGCCGTCAATGATGAAATCAAAATCAGCGCCCAGCAGCGCCCCGCCGACCAGTTCCGCCTCACCCGCGACAACGAGGCCAACCTCGACCTCTGGATTCTCTGCCCCACCGGCATCGGCACCGTCACCCTCGAACGCGCCGCCGACAACTGGCCCGCCCTCATCCGCGTCCACCTCCGCTACGACCCCAACAAGGAATTCTCCCGCCTCGAAGGCTTCTCCGCCGCCGAACTCACCGCCGCCGGCGGTAAGGTTCCACTGAAGACCACCTCCGACAAAGAAACCGCCCAAGCCCAAGTCGCCATCCCCGGGTTCTCCCGCGCGGCGCGCATACAAATTGAATGGGTAGACATGTACCGCTAGCCCCCGCTAGCCCGGCGTGGCAATGCCCGGCACGATGCGCACCAATACACCGAAACATGCTTCCGACAGCGTGCGGCGCCCGCGCATCTCCGCCCGGCGCCCTCCCGGCGCACGCGATTACCCGCGCGGCACACTCCCGGCATACGCGCATCGCGCGTTCAAAAACGTCGTTTATAGCGCGCTCGCCCACTCCGCCGGCAGCAGCAGCACCGGCATCCGCGACCCCTTGATCACCTCCTGTGCCAAATTCCCCTCAATCAACCGCGTAAAAACCCCCTTGCTCGACAGCCCCAAAACAATCATCGTCGCCCGATGCTCCTCCGCCGTTTTCAATATCGCCGCCCCCACATCATCCGAAAACAGAAATAAAGTGTCCACCTTTAACCCCTTGTCCCGCAACTGTTTAGCGATTTGTTCGAGCACCTTTTCCCCCGGCTGCACCCCCGCGCCGCTGGCTTCCGAACCATAGGCCACATGCACCGCCAGCAGTCCGCCCCCCAGCCGTTGCGCAAAATCCCCAATGGCATCTACCCGGATATCCGGCACCCATCGATCCGACACTGCCAGCAACACTTTGCTCATGCACACCCGCATCCACGAATAACAACCCGCCAATTATACCACCCCCCGGCCCAACGCCAACTTCGCCTAATTACTGCTAAAAATCGCTTATTTTGGCGTTAATTTACGCTAACTTTTGTTTGTTTAACTAATTCACCTAATTGGGCGATGCGTCCCCAAAACCGTAATTCCGACCAAAAAGTCAGGCCCTCTGGCCGATACTTGCCAATACCACCATGCACGCCATTTCCCATTCGCCGCTCCACCTTCCCCGCCTCAAACTCGCGGGTTTGGTCCTCCTTCTAAACCTGGCCATCCTCATCGCGCTGGCTTTTGCGCCGTGGTCGGACTGGCGCTCCGGGCTGGCCCTGTTGCTTCTGGATAACGTGATTCTCATTGCCTACGCGTGCGCCCGCCGCGACGGGCTGATCCTGCGGCTCATCACCTTCGGCCTGCTCGTGGGCACCTTGGAACTTGCCGCCGACGCGTGGATCGTCACCTGCACGCACTCGCTGGATTACTCGCCGGGCGGGGGGCCGATGATCTGGCGTTCCCCCATTTGGATGCCGCTGGCCTGGGAGATGGTCGTCGTGCAGTTCGGCTATCTGGGCATCGTTCTGGCCGAGCGTTTTCCGCGGCGCGGCATTTTCCTGACCACGCTGATCGGCTCGGCGGCGCTCCTGTTCTATGAGGAGATGGCGTTCCACGCCCAATGGTGGCGCTACCACAACACGCCGTTGCTCCCGGGGACGCACATCCCGCTGGCCATCATGATTGGTGAATGCTGCATTATTTTCGCCATCGCCGGCCTGGCGCCGAAAATCCGCCGCCCTTCCCGCCTGGCGCCGCTTTTGCTCGCGCTCCTCACCGGCGCGGCGATCTTTCTTTCGTATGCCACGGCTTACTTTCTCATTCTCCAATACTAGAAACGTGGCGGGGGCAAGGTCCGGCAGTGGCGGACGCCGTGATACCCACCAGAAAAACCGCGCTCCACGTCGGATTTTCCTTGAACGTTCCGCCCCCTCACGCGTCTAATATCCCGGCATAGGAACCCTCCATCCTTGTAAGGAGCCGCCTCATGATCCCCCGCAAACTCCTGCTTGCACTCACCCTCGTCTCCGCCGCCCTCATCTTCCCCGCCCAGGCCGCCCCCATCCCCGTCGGCACGCCGCGTCTGCCCCTGCCCCAAACCGCCTCCGCCCCCCCCGCCCCCGCCGCCCCCGGCCCGCTCCTTAAAATCGACGATACCGACCCTGCCGCCGCCAAGGCTGTCGCCCTCGAATCGCTCGACCTAGCCATTGTCCTCTCCGGCCCGCTCTCCCAGACCACCGTTACGATGACCTTCCGCAACAACCTCAACCGCCCACTGGAAGGCGAACTTGAATTCCCCCTTCCTCAGGGTGCCGCCATCGTCGGCTATGCGCTGGATGTCCCCGCCGGCTCGGGCCTCCTTGTCGAGGGCGTTGCCGTCGAAAAAGAGCGCGCCCGCCAAATCTTCGAGTCCGAAGTCCGCCGGGGCATCGACCCGGGCATCGTTGAACAAACCCGCGGCAACAACTACCGCACCCGCGTCCACCCCATCCCCGCCGCCGGCACCCGCACCATCCAGCTCACCTTTACCGCCGACCTCGCCGCCGACGCCAAAACCGCCACCTACAAGCTCCCCCTCGATTTTACCGGCAACCTCAAGTCCGCCAAAATCCGCATCGAGGCCCTGGGCGTGGCTAAGCCGGACGACCTCCACGTCGATGGCCTCCCCAACCTCACCTTCGCCCCCCAGAACGGCCGCCTCGTCGCCGAAAAGACCTTCGCCAACATCGCCCTCACCGGCACCCTCGCCATCACCCAACCGCTGGGCGATGCCGTCTATGCCGCCGTCGAATCCCGCACCCATACCCCCTCCCTCGACAACCCATCACCCGTCACCCACAACTACTTCTTCATCTCCGCCCTCATCAAACCCCCCATCAATGCCGAAGTCGCCCGCCCCGGCACCATCGCCCTCCTCTGGGATACCAACCTCTCCCGCGCCGGCACGGACAAATCCGCCGAAATCGCCGCCGTCAAATCCCTCCTCGCCCAGCTTAAAACCGTCAAAGTCCTCCTCCTCACCACCACCGATCCTACGCCCCGTGAATTCCCCATCACCGCCGGCAATAGCGATGCCCTCCTTAAAGCTATCGACGCATTGACCTACGACGGCGCCCTCCGCATTGACCAAACCCTCCTCGCCGGGCTCGCCGATGACAAGAGCGACACCCAACCCCGCACCGCCCGCACCGACCTCGCCCTCTTCATCACCAACGGCCTCGTCTCCCTCGGCGAAAACCGCTTCGCCAACTTCGTCGGCTCCCACGCCCCCGTCTACACACTCTCCGCCGATGCCCAGGCCGATCACGCGCTGCTCCAGCGCCTCGCCGAGGAGACCGGCGGCATCTACCTCAATCTCCAACGCATGAAGCCCGCCGACGCCGTCAGCGCCATCACCGAACCCGCCCTCCTCGTATCCCTCAGTGAAGGCGACACCACCAAAGTGGTGCTCCAACAGGTCTATCCCGCTGGCGAAGTCCGCGTCCGCCCCGGCCAGCGCGTCACCTTCACTGGCGAACTTCACGCCAATGAGAAGAAGGTATTCCTCTCCACCCGCATCGCCGGCGGTCCCGTGAGCACCCAGGAAATCATGCTCACACTGCCGCCCGCGGCAACCCGCGAGCCCGCCGCCGGCATCATCCCGCGCTTCTGGGCACAGCAAAAAGCCGCCTACCTCTCTGCCGACGAAAAAAACGCCGACCAACTCCTCACCCTCGCCAAGGACTTCAATCTCGTCACTTCGCGCACCAGCCTGATGGTGCTGGAGACGGTGGATCAATATCTGCGTTATCGCATAGTGCCGCCGAAATCGCGGACGGAAATCTATCAGCAGTTCGCCCAGCGCATCGAACAGGAAGGCAAGGACGCCAACAAGGTGAAGCAGGAGAAGATCGACCACATCCTCGCCCTGTGGAAACAACGCGTCGATTGGTGGAACACCAAATTCGATGTCCCCACGAAGGAAGCCATCGCTTTGGCCCAGCGCCAAGAAGAGGCCCGGAATTTGCCGGCAGTCATCGAGGGTCGCCCTGCCGACGCCAGCGGCGGCATCGGAGGAGTAAGCACCGGCGGTTACGGTGGTGGTTATGGCGGCGGCGGTTACGGCGCTGGCGGCGGACTCGGCGGCACGGCCAGCCCCTCCCCCCCCTGCGCCCGCCACACGACCCGCGAGCACCTTCCCTCCAAGTATCAATATCAATAGCGCCAGTACCCATCAGTTACGCGAGCTAAGCGGCTTCGATATAGCTTCCCCCGGCGGCACCCCCACCGCCGCCATCACCATCAAACCCTGGTCCCCCGACACCCCCTATCTCCGCGCCCTCACCGCCGCGCAGCCCGATGCCGCTTACGCTGCCTACCTCGCCCAGCGCAAGGACTTCCTCGCCTCACCCTCCTTCTACCTCGACTGCGCCAACTGGTTCCTCGACCACAACCAGCGCGACCTCGGTGTCCGCATTCTTTCCAACATCGCACAGCTCCGCCTCGAAAACGCCCCACTCCTCCGTGTCGCCGCCTACCGCCTCCTCCAAATCGGCCAGTACGACCTCGCCATCGACCTCTTCGAAAAAGCCAAAGCCCTCCGCCCAGACGAACCCCAATCCTGGCGCGACCTCGCCCTGGCGCTCACACAGCGTGGAAACCTCGCGGTGCAGAAAGCCTACTTCACCAACGTCGTCTTGCCCGAGACGGTTTCAATGGCATATTCCGACTGGCGCCGCGCGATGGAACTTTACAACCATGTCGTCATGAACCAGTGGGAGCGCTTTGACGAAATCGAACTGCTTTCGTTGATGGAAGCCAATGCGCTGTGGGCCAGGATTGATGCGGCCCGCTTCCGCGAAGGGACCCTTGGCCCGCAGGTGGAACACATCATCAATCCTCTCGATGCGCGGCTGGTGAAAAACCTCGACTGCGACGTCCGCATCGTCATGACCTGGGACGCCGACGACACCGACATCGACCTCCACGTCCTTGAGCCCACCGGCCAGGAAGCCTACTACGCCTACAACCGCACGCTCGCCGGCGGCCTGGTCTCCCGCGATTTCACCCAAGGCTACGGCCCCGAAGAGTACCTGATTCACCGTGCCGTCCCCGGCACGTACAAAATCTCCGCCGTCTTCTACGGCACTCAGCAACAAACGATCCAAGGCCCCGTCACCGTGCAGGCCACCGTCATCACCAACTTCGGCCGTCCCGACGAAAAACGCCAATCCCTGACCCTGCGCCTCACCGACCAAAAAGAAACCGTCCCCATCGGCGAAGTCACTTTCGGACCGGCCAAGTCACCTTGATTTAGTGTGCAGCCAGGACGCGCAGCGCCGCGGCAAATAGTTCTGCCAGGGGTTGCGTGCCGGGGATTGCGGCGGCCCAGAGCAGGCCGGCGCGCAGTTGCGCATCGGAGAGGGTGGTGATGGACTGGCCCAGGCGCAACCGGGCGGCGGCGATGGCGGCGTAGTAGAGGACGGTGGCCGGGGTGCCGGCGAGGGGGCTGGCGGGATCAGTGCGGAGGTGGCGGGCCCAATGTTTGATCGCGTGGAGCAGTTCCAGATTGGGGGCGGGGGCGGTGAGGGCGTCGAGGAACGTGGGATGGGCGAAGGCGCGGGGGCAGAGGCGGTCGAGTTCGGCGCCGGGCGCCAGGGCGAGGTCCGGCAGGAGGGGCGCGGCGAGTTGATGGCGGAGCGCGGCGAGGGCGTCGGCCTGGGACCAGGACGCGGGGGCGTCGAGATCGAGCAACTGGGCCAGGCGCGCGGGGGTGAGCGCGTCGTGGGAGGAGTCAGGTGCCGGGTCGGCCGGGTCATTCATGGAGCGTCTCCGAACAAGCGCCCGCGCCGTCGGCCAGGGTTTGGCGCAGGTCGGCGATTTCGGCATCGACATCCTCGGGGCGGCATTCGTATTCGCCGACGGCCAGGCGCAGGAGGCGGGCGTACATGCGTTTGGCGGTGACCAGGAGGTTGGCTGCCTGGGCGGGGCTTGAGAGCTGGAGTTGCGCGGCGAGTTCCTCATAGGGGACGACGCGGCCGGTGCCGAAGACTTCGGCGAGGATGCGGCCCTGGAAGACGAGCCAGATATCCGGGCGGCGGGCGAGGGCGCATTGGCGCTCGAGGGCGTGGAGCACCTCATGGACCAGGGCGCGGGCCCAGGCGGCCTGGACGGCCAGGTCGGGCGCGGGATCGGCGGCGGCGTGCGCCTCGGGCGCGAGGGGTTCGGCGGCCCGGCGGCGCGCGTGGCGGCCGCGGCTGACGACGAAGTTGTTGAGGCTGGTGAGGAGCAGGGTGCGGAAGCGGCCGCGCGCCTGATCGGCGCGGCGCAGCAAGTCGTGCTCGAGGAGCTGGTCGGCGATGAAGGACTGGAGCAGTTCGTCGGCTTCGTCGGGCGGGATTTTCCGGACGACGCGCAGGTAGGAGCGGAGGGCGGGCTGATAGCGGGCGAGGAGCGTGGCGAGGGCGTCATGGCGGGCGGCGGCGTCCGGCGCGCCGGCGCGGCGGACGAGGGACCAGTGGGTATGGGGGAAGGGCTGGTAGTGGAGGGAAGACATGCGCCACAATCTAGCGGATGGGCGGCGGGGGGCAAGGGGTCGGAGGCGCGGGGTCATGGCGAGGCGTTTTCCAGGGCGGCCGGAGAAAACCGTGCGACGGATACCGTGCGACATCGTGGAGCCAGGCTTCGGCGTTGGTACACTGGGGGCCGGAGCCTCCATGGATCTGACCTTTTCCCGAGCAGACCGATGGCGGCCCCGGCCCTGTTGTGTGTGCGGATGCCCGATGATGTCAAGTTGACCATATATACGCGTGAGCGGGGTGGATTCTGCGCAGAATGTTTTTTGGGGTGAAAGCCAGGAGCAGGCGGGGGAGGGGCGGGGCGCGGCGCGTTGCGAAGCGGCGTTCGGCACGGTAGGCTCATGGAGCAGAATGAAGAGGGTTTTACGATGACACAGGACGGCGGCTACGACATCACCCCGGAGGACAAACCGGCACCTCCGCCCGGGCCGCCCAAGCCCGGGGAGCCGGGGTGGGTGCCGCCGGTGCCGATCATTGAGAAAGCCGACGCCGATGCCGCCGAAGCGCCGGTCGATCCCGACATAGAGACGAACAAGGGGATGGCGCTGCTGGGCTACATCTGCTTTCTGATACCACTGGTCGCCGCGCCCAGCTCCAAATTCGCCCGCTATCACGCCAATCAGGGCCTGCTGTTGTTCATCCTGCTGATGGTCAATGTCATCCTGATCGTGCTGCTGCAAGGCGGCCTGTGGATGGTGGATTATTTCTTCAGGAACATCACCATTCTGGACTATTTCTTCGCGGGCGGTTTACATCTGATCCAGTTCGCACTCCTGGTGACCTGGGTGGCACTGATGATCTATGGCATCATCCAGGCGGCCAACGGCGTGACCAAGCCGCTGCCGGGCATCGGACACTGGACGCTGATCAAGTAATTCCCAGCGCACGGGCAAATATATCCGGGAATAGCGGGAGGCTTTCTGCATTGGTTTGACGGCCATCTCGACCTGAGCTACATCGCCCTGCACGGCCGCGACCTGGCGCGCCGCCCGGCGGAATGCGGCGGCACGCTGCAGCCGGCGGCGGTCACGTTTCCCGCGCTGCGGGCCGCGGGGGTGACGCGTGCTTTTTCCACGCTGTTTGTGCGGAAGCAGACCGCGGATGTCCGCGGGGACTATTGCTTCACGACGCCCGACGAGGCCCATGCCGCCGCCTTGCGTCAACTCGCCATGCACCACGCATGGCAGGAGAACGGCTGGATCGAATTCGCCCATTCCCTCAATCAAAAATCAAAAATCGAAAATCAAAAATTGCTTGTCACTCTCGCCCTCGAAGGCGCGGCACCCATCCGCACGGTCGATGATGCCGACGTTTTTTATGCCGCCGGAGTGCGGATGGTGTCACTGGCGTGGGCGGAAGGTTCGCGGTGGTCGGGGGGCGACCAAGGCGGGGAAGCGGGGGTGGGCGACATCACGGCGGACGGCCGCGTGCTGGCCGCCCGGCTGGATGAGTTGGGCATCATCCATGACGTGTCGCATCTGAGCGAGCGGGCTTTTTGGACGCTGCTGGAGATCGCGCGCGGGCCGGTGGTGGCATCGCATTCCAACTGCCGGTCGCTGCTGCCGGGGGCAAAGCACCCCGAGCGCCACCTCTCCGACGAGCAACTGCGCGCCTTGGCCACCCGGCCCGATTCGCGCGTGGGTATTAATCTTTTCGCCCGCTTCATTCTTCCGCCCGGGCAGCTCGCCTGCCGCCGCGCCACGATTGCCGACCTCATGGGGCACATGACGCACATCGAACAACTGACCGGGCGGCGCGACCTGCTGGCGCTGGGTTCGGACTTTGACTCGGGCTTCACGGGGGAACTCCTTCCCGTTGATTTGCAAGGCCCGCAGGATCTTCCGCGCCTGGTTGAAGGTCTCGCCAATATTGGATGGCCCGACCAAGACATCACCCGCTTCGCCAACAACTGGGACACCCTGCTCCCGCGACCGCCTCAAAGGCAATAACGTCCGCCGATGCGAAAATATTTTCGGGAACCTTTTGGCGGCTCGTGCGTCTAAGCCCATGTGCTTTTACCCACACCCGACGCATGTTATACTATCTATGCGTCAATCAGGGAGGTGACCGATGACATTCGCCCGTTTATTCACGTGTGCCTTGTTGGTTTTCGGCGCCGGCATATTCGCGCCGGCCGTCCTGGCGCAGGAAGCGGGCGGGGGGGGCAGGGGCATGGTTCCGCTTCCGATTCCCAGTCCGCGACCCATGCCGCCGCCGGGTTGGACGTGCATCTGGGTGGCTCCGGTTTATCAGAACATCACCGAGCGCAGTTGGGTTCCCGAGGCGGTGCAGATGGTCTCCGAATGGAGGGAGATCGCGCCCGGCCGTTATGAGCAGGTCTGGCGCCAGATTGTGATCCCCGGCCACTGGGTCACCACGATGCGCCGGGTGCTGGTCTCCGACGGCCACTGGGAGCTGGTCCGCCTGGATCCCCCGCCCATGCCGCCGATGCCGCCGGTCAGGCCGCCGGTGATTGTCGTCCGCAACCCCGGGACCGTGGGCGTGAGCGGCTATGGCTCGGGCCCCGTGGAAGACCTGAGCAAGTTCACGCCGCTGGCGGAATGGCCCAAGTAAATCCGCAAGTTCGCACCCGTCCCACCGCAATACCTTCCAGCACTGTCCGTTGCCCTATCGGAGCGATTTTACAAACCGCCATAGTGGCGTTTCGTGCTTCGCCGAGAATAAAAACATGCGGCGTCATCCATATTTGCTCGCACTGCTCCTGGCCACCATGACGTTGGGCGCCCGCGCTGCGAATACCTCATTCCCGCCTGCCATGCCCCCGGCACCGCCCGCCGCACTCATCCCCGACCACGGCGCGGCCTCGACCTCCTTCGCCCGCGACTGGCCCGGCGCCTTTATCACCGGCAACGGCACGATGGGCGCCATGGTCATGGGGGCCAACACCGCCGCCACGCCGCCGCGTCCGCAGGAGGACACGCTATTTTTCTCCCACAGCCGCCTGTTCCTGCCGGTGGGCACCCGCGAAGTGGTTCCGAAACTCGGCGACGCGCTGGCCCAACTCCGCCAGCTCATCCGCACGCGCGGCTACGGCCCGGCGTTCACCGCCACTTACGCCGCCGCCCAGCAGCAGGGTTATCCCGGCCTGATGTATGCCGACCCCTTCCTCCCCGCGTTTGAATTCAAACTCAAGATGCCCGCCGCCGGCACGCCCCGGGACTATCTGCGCACCGAGGACTTCTCGACCGGCGAAGTCGCCATCCGCTGGGCCGATGACGCCGGCAGCTATATCCGCAAGCTGTTCATCTCCCGTGCCGACAATCTGGCGGTGCTCTGGATCGGCCCCGATGCCACGCCGGCCAATACAGCCCCCGCCGGCAAGCCGCCGAAAATCTCCTGCGAGCTGTGGATACCGCCGATCCCCGGCATTCCGGTCCGCACCTTCCAGCTCAACAACCCCGCCGCCGCCCCTGCGGACGGCGCGGCCAACACCCTGATCCAGGCCAGCGCCGACGTGGACGCCAGCGGCATCACGCTCCACAGCCAATACCGCGAAGGGCAGGGCGCCGGCTACGACGCGGCGGTCCGCATCATCGCCGACGGCGGCACAGCCGATACCGCGGAGGGCCACATCAGCGTCAAGGACGCCGCGGGCATTCTCGTGTTCCTGCGCCTGGAGCCCTTCGGCGAGATCACCTCCAATTCCGACCGTCAGTTGCGCCAGTCGCTCGATGAAATCGCCCCGCGCTACGACCAGCTCCTGGCGGCCCATGTCAAAATCCACGGGGAACTCTTCAACCGCGTCGGGCTGGATTTGGCCGCCGGCGCCGACCGTAAACGCACCACCGACGCCCTCCTCGCCCGCGCCAACGGCAAAAAACTCACGCTGCCCCCGGCGCTGCTCGAAAAACTCTACGATGGCGCGCGCTATGAACTGCTCTGCGCCACCGGCACGCGCCCGCCCAACCTCCAGGGCCTCTGGGCCGCCTCCTGGGCGCCGCCCGCCTCCCTCGCCGGCGACTACGGCTTTAATTCGTCCTTCCACCTGGCACTGGCGTCCACGCTCTCGGGCAATATGCCCGAACTGCTCACCAGCACCTTCCACTTCGCCGATGACAATCTTGCCGACTGGCAGCTCAACGCCAAGAACCTCTTCAACGCCCGCGGCATCCTCGTGCCCCTGCACCAGTCCGCCTCGGGCAAAATGCTTTTGTGGTCCGACCGCCAGCCCGGCGGCCTCTGCTGGACCGCCGGCGGCGCCCTTCTGGCCCACTGGTATTACGACTACTACCTCTTCACCGGCGACCGCCAGTTCCTCGCCCAGACGGCGGTTCCCTTTATGCGGCAGGTCGCCACCTTCTATGAGGATTTCCTCTTCGTCGATGCCACCGGCAAGTACCGCTTCAGCCCGTCCTACTCGACCGACAATGCCGCCGGGGACAACGCCGCGCTGGACATCATGGCCGCCACGGAGCTGCTGACCAACCTGAGCGCCGCCTGCCGCGATCTGCACATCGAACCCGAGTCCGTGGCCCGCTGGCAGGTCATGCTCCCACGCATGCCCACGCTGCTCATCGCCCCCAGCGGCGAACTCCAGGAATGGGCCCTCCCGGGCGTGATGAACAAGGCCAACCAGCGCCACATCCCGCACCTCTACGGCGTATACCCCGGCCGCCAGCTCGACCCGCAAACCACGCCCGAACTCTGGCAAGCCGCCCGCGCGGCGTATGAGACCCGCCTGAACCAGTGGTTTCGCCCGCTGACCAGCGCCAATGACACCAATCCCCAGCCCATCCAGGACCGCCTGCAGATGGGCCTGTGTGCCGCGCGCTTCGGCGACGGGGTCCAGGTGGGCGAGATTCTCACGCGGATCGCCGCCCGCAACACGTATCCGTCGATGATGACGCAGCGCTATGAGGACGGCAAGACGTTCGTCGCGGATGCCGCCGGGGCTTTGCCGGAAATGCTCAACGCCGCCTTGCTGGATTCCCGGCCCGGGCGCATCGACCTGCTGCCGGCGTTGCCGCCGGGGCTGCCGGCCGGCGAGATTCGCGGCTTGGCGGCCCGCAGCGCGCAGCCGGAAACCGGCGGGGGCCAGATCACGGTCAATTCCCTGAAATGGTCCCGCACCGCCATCGACGTCGAACTCACCAGCAGCATCGACCAAACCATTTCGCTCCATCTGCCCCCGAGCGCCCAGGCACCGCTGGTCCGCCCCATCACGCTGACCGCACATAAACCGGCGGCATTGCACTTCACGCTGAAATAGGGGTGTGCTTTGGGTTTATGGGGGGGTGATGTCAAGGGGGGTGGTGCCGGCGGGAATGGTGAGGCGGAAGGGTGGGGAGCGGTCGGGGCGGATGGTGATCGCGAGGCCTGGGGGGAGGGAGTCGAAGGTTTGGGCGGTGGGAGTGGAGGTGAAGTGGAGGGTGGCGGAAGATGTGCCGCCGGGGCCGGCGTTCCAGAGGTGGTCGATGTTGAGGGCGCGGGTGAGGGCGCGGCGTTCGAGGCTGGAGAGGTTTTCGAGGGAAAGCTGGGCGGACTTGTCAGAGGGGGGGCGCGGGGGAATGGTGAGGGTGCGGGTGGGTTGGAGTGGGAGTTCGAGGGGTGCGGGGTTGCGCGCGGGGGAGAATTGTTGGTAGGCGAGGAAGCGGCCGCGGAGGCGGGCGATGGCGACGCAGGGTTGGCCTTCGCGGGCGGAGAAGTGGACGATGCCGTTGGCGTCGGAAAGGTCGAAGGCGAGGGCGGTGGGGAGCGCTTCGGTATCGGTGTCGGGGACGGGGTCGGCGAAGATGGCGACTTCGGCACCGCTGAAGGGTTTGCCGCTCTCGGTGATGCGCAAGGCGGTGGTGATGAGAGGTGCGGCGGCCCAGGGGGCGAGGGGGCGGTTGCGGAAATCGACGGTGTTTTCCTGGTTGGGTTTGACGGTGAGGGAGAGGTCGGCGCTATCGGCGAAGGCGGGGAGTTCCTTGGGGTCCAGGCGGTAGGTGCCGGGCTTGACTTGCATGTGGAGGGCGTTGGCGAAGGAGTCGTAGGTGCCGCTGGCGTCGGCGAGGGAGTGGAAGGTGAGGGATCGGTTGGTGGGTAAGGGCGGGTAGTGGGGAGGGAGGATGAGGGTGAGCGAGGTGGTGGGGATGAGGCGGAATTCGAGCGTGCGGGTGGCGGCATCGAACGGGAGTCTGGCGCTTTCGGTGTCGTAATCGCCGAAGTCGCCGGTTATGGGATTGGTGTGGTAGGCGAGGGCGCTGCCGGCGGCAGGCGCGCCGGGGAACTGGAAGTTGCCCTGGTCGTCGGCAGTGGCGTAGAGGCGCATTTCGCCGAGGCCGCCGGTGATTTTGCCGTTGAGGGAGAGGGCGATTTGTGCGCCGGGGAGCGGTTGGCCGGCGGTATTGAGGACGCGGCCGGAGAGCGGGGGATTGCGCTGGAGGGTGACGCGTAGTTCCTGGCGGGGCGCGCCGGTGAGGTTGAGGATTTGTTCGACGGGTTGGTAGATGCCGGTGACGGTTTTGAGTTTGGCGGTGCGGTCGGATTGGCGGACGAAGAAGTGGAGGCCGGCGGAGTCGCGGTTATGGGCACCTTCGGAGAAGCCGCCGGCTTCGGGGGCGTAGAAGGATTCGACTTGGACGTCGTTGGCGGGCTTGCCGTTTTGATCGACGCAGTTGAGGATGACGTGGGACATGACAGGCGGGGTGGGAGGGGTTTCGCCGGGGCCTTTGCCGGGCCAGGGTTTGAGGGTGATGCGAGTTTCATCGGAGAAGATAGCATTGTAGTACTCGGCGGTGAAGGAGGTGCCGTCGGGCAGGGCTTTGCCGACTTGGTAGTTGTGGACCAGTGCGCCCCAGGAGGTGGGGAGGGTGAGGAAGCCGTTGTCATCGGTGAGGGCGTGCCAAGGTTCGGCACTTGGGACGCCGTTGCCATTGACGGATGTTTGGTCGAGGGTCCACTGGAAGCTGCCGGAGATCATCCAAGTGGGGCGGATGGGAACGGCAGGGGCGGGTTTGCCAGAGAGGTCGAGGAATTGAATTTTGGCGGCGCGGCGGATTTCGGGGACGGTGAAATTGAGATGATGGGGGGAATCGGGCCAGTCTTCCGGAGAGAGGGTGTAGAGGAAGGGGAAGCCCTCGGGGGAGATGAGGCCGAAGTAGCTGCCGGGGTTGGTAATCGAGAATGTGCCGTCGGCGGCGGGGTGGTCGATGGTGTCGGCTTTGTAGGAGTCAATCATTTGGACAATGCCTCCGGAGAAACCGCCGCCGGTGTGGCGCTGGATGCGGGAGGCGAGATACCAGTCGGTGGCGGGGGTGCCGTCGGCATGGAGGAGTTTGCCCTGGAGAATGCGTGTGGGGGAGACTCTGGCGAAGGCTTGTTCGGAGAGGGTGATGGTGAGTTCGGGGACGTCCTTGGATGAGAGCGAGGCCAGCAGGTGGCCGTCCTCGCGGAGGGTGTTGCCGACGGTGATGTGGAGCGCGGAGGCGAAGGGGGAGTGGGTCCAGGAGAAATCGCCGTGATGATCGAAAGCGAGCGTGGAGCCCCAGTAGGTGGCGTCCTGGGTGAAGAGGGGATCATGTGGGAGGGAGACAGGAGAGACGGATTGCTCCAGGAAGAGGGATTGGTCGGGGATGATTTCGCCCTTGGGGCCGCGGAGGTGCAGAATCGTGGTGTGCGGGGGATGCAGGGAGTAGGCATGCTCGAGGGCGGCACCTTCCCAGAGGGAGAAAAAGACGTGGTAGGGGGCGGCACCTTCGCGGGTGATGGAGAAGGAGCGGTAGGCGAGGTTGAAGTTGTCGAAGGGGATGGTGAAGGTGGCGTGGCCGGAGGCGTCCGTGGTGGTGGCGGGTGTGTCGGCGGAGATGGGGTTGGGGGCGATCTTGACGTTGGGGAGGGGGTGGTTGGTTTCGTCATAGATGGTGAGTTGGATGGTGGCGGGCCGGGCCTGGGCGAAGGCGGGGGTGGAGAGGAGGAGAAACAGGACGCCGGTGCAGAGAGTGATGATGCGTTTTGCCATGAAAAATCCTCCAACCGTCTGATGGGGCATGATAACGCGCCGTTCAACCCTTCCATAGGTTTTCTGAAAAAAGCTTTCTGGAAACACAGCGACTGTCCTCTCGGACGGTCGTTGATTCACCCATTCGGGGCGAGAGGATTCGAACCTCCGACTTCCTGGTCCCAAACCAGGCGCTCTAACCAGGCTGAGCTACGCCCCGCGGCGGGAGTGACACTATAGCACGATCCGCGAAGCGTGGAAAATGGAGCCAGGGGCCAGGAAAAATGAACAATGGCCAAGGACCAAGGAACAAGGACGGGGGGCGAAATTCGCATTATTGTGTATTGGTCGTTGATGCATGGAACTTTGCGTACACGTGTATTATTGGACCTTTTAGGCGTTGCTGGCCGATGAAGCCAAGTGGGAAATCACGGTGCTGCGGGTGCGCGCGGCGGGTTTCCGGGTCAAAACCGCAGGGGCGGGTTTCTTGACGCTGTTTTTATCGGATGATACGCTCCCCCAGTTACCCTCCGCCCGGTCCGGGCTTGTCATAAGGAGATGGCGATGTCCCTACGTCCTTCACGACCCTATCTGCACTCCCCGAAGATTCTAGTTGCCGCCGTGCTGGCGGCGGCGGTCTGGGTTTCGCCGGCATGGACGCAAACCGCGGCGACGATGCCGTCGTTGATTCTCCCGGGTACGCCCGCCACGGCACCGGCCACGGCTCCCGCCGAGGTGCCGATGGTTCGCATCCTGCCGGGAACCATGACGACCCCGACCCCGGCGACTGCGCCGGCGGCCGGCGCGGCGACATTGCCGACGGTGGCCGCCGTAACGCAGCCGTTCGTCGGGGCGATCACGGGCGACAAGGTGTACATCCGATCCGGCCCGGATCAGAAGAATTATGAAATCGGGCAGCTCGTCAAAGGCGACCTGGTGTACGTGGTGGGGCAGAACAAGGGGTGGTATCAGATTCTGCCGCCCAATGGGGCGTTCTGCATGCTGGACAAGCAGTACGTGGCGCTGGATGCTGGCGGCGCGACGGGGACGCTGACGGGGGATTACGTGAACGTACATGCGGGCTCGGCCAGTTACAAGGCGGATCCGTATGCGATTTTGCCGCCGTCGCTGCGGAAGGGGACGAAGGTGAAGGTGTTGGGTTCGACCGATAAATATTACGAGATCGCCCCGCCGGAGAAGGCGTATTTTTATGTCAGTGCGATGTATGTTGGGAAGGCGGCGCCGGGCACGGATTACAAGGTGGCGCAATTGAAGCTGCCGGCGGGGGTGACGGGGCCCAGCGGGATCACGGTGGAAGCGCCGACGACGCTGCCGACGGCGGTAGTGAGCGTGCCGGTGGTGGTGGTGCCGACGGCGACCTTGCCGGCGACGAATCCCGCCGGTGGTGGGACGACGGTTGCCGGCGGCGGCGCGGCGCCCCCGCCGTTGCCCCCGGTGGAGCCGCGGGTGACCTTCTCGGAGACGGCGACGGCGAAGTTCCGGGACGTCAACGCGCGGTATCAGGCGGAGGCGAAGAAACCCGTCGCCGACCAGAAAGTCGAGGGGCTGCTCAAGGAATTCCAGGACCTCCTGACGCTGGAGAACCTTTCGCCGTCGGTCAAGGCCGGCACGCAGGCGACCATCGCGGCCATCGAGCGGACGATCACCGTGCAGCGGTTGATCGTGGAGCAGGCGGCGGCCAACGATGCGACCAAGCAGCAGACCGACGCCCTGCGCGAGCAATTCGCCGCCGCCGAACGGGCGATTGCCGCGGCGCGGGAGGCCGGCCCGTATGCCGCCGAGGGCGTGCTGCAAACCTCGACGGTGGTGACGGGCAAGTATGCGTTGGTGAATCCGCAGACCGCCCGGGTGGTGGCCTATGTCGATCCGGCGACGGCGTCGGTGGACATTGGCTCCCTGGTCGGCAAGTACATCGGCGTGCGGGGCATGAGCAAGCGGATGGAAAACTCGGACATCATGGTGATCCAGGTGAACAACGCCACGCTGATGCCGCAGCCCAAGTAAGGATGAGTGGTCAGTGGCCAGTGGCCAGTGGTCAGGCGGAAACGGCTCTGACCACTGATCCCTGGCCACTGGCCACTCCTGACCCATGGAACTGATCATCGTCAGCATCGGCGCGTTGTCGAAGAATCCGCTGTGGGGCGAGCGTGTGCCGGTGCGGACCAGCCACGCCACGACGACGCTGCTGAAATCCGGGACGGCGGCGGTGCTGGTCGATCCGTCGCTGCCGGGGGACATTCTGGAGGGGCGTTTGCAGGAACGCGCGGGGTTGGGGGCGGACCAGGTGGGGCATGTGTTTCTGACCAACTGGCGGCCGGTGCATCGGCGCGGGCTGGAGCGTTTCGGCAAGGCCGTGTGGTGGATGCAGGAGGCGGAAATCGAGGCGGTGCGGGAAGCCCTGGACCGTGCCGAGGAGCAGGCGGCGCATCAGGGGGCGAGGGAACTCGACGCGCTGGTGAAGAAGGAGCGGATGCTGCTGGAGAAAATCCGGCCCGCGCCTGATGATCTGGCGGAGGGGATTCAGCTATTTCCGCTGCCGGGGTATACGCCGGGGCAGTGCGGGCTGATCGTGACCGAGCCGGCGCTGACGACGGTGATCGCGGGGGATGCGGTGCCGACGGCGGCACATTTTTCCGCCGGGCAGGTATTTCCGGACTGCTGGGATTTGGAGAAGGCGAAGGAATCGATGGTGGAGTTGTTTGAGGTGGCGGATGTGATCGTGCCGGGGCATGACAATGTGTTTGTCGCGCCGCGGTCGAAGGGGCTGTGAGGCGGAGGCCAGTGGGCAGTGGCCACTATCTTTTCAAGTCGTCCTTGACGATGCCCGGCGCGCAGGCTACCTTTGCATGGGGAGATTTCGCGGGGACTGTTCATAGGAGTTCATTTGTGAACATCACCATTTCCGGACGCCACCTGGAGATTACGGACGCCATTCGGCAGTATACGGAGGAAAAAGCGGGGAAGCTTCCCAAATTCTACGACTTGGTCCAGGCCATCGACGTGATCCTCGACTGCGTCCAGCCCAAGCTGATGCGGGCGGAAGTGGTCGTCCTGGCCGAACACAAGAACAAGTTCGTGGCCACCCATGAGGGGGAAGACCTCTACGGCTGCATCGATCAGGCCCTGCATAAGGTGCAGATGCAGTTGACCAGCCATAAAGAACGTTTCCGCAATCGCAAACATTCCACCTGAATGGGGGTGATGGCGACGGGTGCGTTGGCAGACGCCCGCGATATCGCTGGAACCGGATATCGACTATACTCCCGGGTGCGCGGGTGCTTGCGCCCACGGCAAGCGGGTTCTTTATGAGGATTCCATGAAGCTGGTTGATTTTGTCGTCAAGGACGCCATCATTCCCGAACTCAAGGCCACGGACCGCGACGGCGTGATCCGTGAACTGATCCAATCCCTGGCCGCCGCCAAGGCCATCGCCGCCTCCGATGTCGAGGTGCTGGTGAAGGCGATCATCGAACGCGAGCGCAACGGCTCGACGGGCGTGGGCAAGGGGGTGGCGATCCCGCACGTCAAGCACACCTGCGTCAAGAAGCGCGTCTGCGTCGTGGGGCGCTCGACGGTGGGCGTCGATTTCGCGGCCCTGGATCAGGCGCCGGTCTATTCGGTCATCATGCTGCTGTCGCCGCCGGCCAATCCCGACGGCCACTTGCAGGCCATGGAAAAGATCTTCAAGGCGCTGAACGAGGACATGTTCCGGCGGTTCCTGCGCCAATCCGATACCCGGCAGAAAATTGTGGATCTGCTCGAGGAAGCCGACCAGGCGGGGGCCGTACGCTAGCCCCGCCCTCACGCGTGTGCTGTTGACCGCTCATTGTTGATTTGAGAACCCATGGACCGTCAAGTGACCATCCAGAATAAGCTCGGACTGCATGCCCGCCCGGCCATGCAGTTCGTGGATGTTGCCAACCAGTTTCAGGCGGGGGTCAAGGTCTGCAAGGGGGACCAAGCCGTGGACGGCAAGTCGATCATGCAGATGATGATGCTGGCGGCGACGGCGGGGACGGTGCTGAAGATCGTGGCCGAGGGGGAGGACGCGGCCCAGGCGCTGGAGGCGCTGGAGAAGCTTATCAATGCGCGGTTTGACGAGGAATGACGCGCACACGGGTCGCACGCGTCAGTTCGTAGTACAGGCTTCAGCCTGTTCCTTCAATCCACTTCCAGCGGAAATACCGCCGCGTAATCGACCATTCCCTCCAGCGCCAGCGCCAGGCGTATCTCCCAGGTGTAATACGGATACACCTTGACCGTCAGGTCCGTCGTCGGGGGCAGGCTGCAGTCCAGCGTCACTTCCGCCTGGCCGGCCACCTCTCCCCCGGCGGGTGTTTCCGACGGCCCGCAGAGGACCACGGTTTGCTCGGTTCGGGTGCGCGTGCCCACGGTCGTTTTGCTGCCCTGTTTTTCCTTGTAGTGTTCGGTGCAGACGAGGCGGGCGTTCATGCCGGCGACGCGGAGCGGGGTGTATGCGTCGATGCCGACCTCGAGGGCGAAAGGCTCACCCCGGGGCACGGGGGCGGGCCGGATGCGCAGGCGCGCGTCGCTCAGATGCCGGGAGACGCTCCAGCGGCGGTAGGCGACGATGGCCAGGCCGGCGATCACGGCCAGGGCGATGGCACCCGAGATGCTCGTGGCCAGCCCGCTCTGCCCGGCGACCAGGACCCAATGCGCCGGCATGGCCACAATGGCCGCGCTGCCGCCAATCAGCCAGAGCACGGCGTTGCGGAACTGTTTGCGCAACTGAATCCGCGGAAGGAGCAATTGCCAGCCGGAGTCATCCAGGGCGAGGGCGGCCATCCGGGTGCGACCCGCGCCGACGACGCCGGCGAGCATGCCTGCGCCCACCATCGCGGCAAATAGCGTTCCCATGCCAAAGCCGTAGGGCAGGAAGGAGTAATCGCGGACGAGGATGGCGTCATCGGGGTTTTGGGGATCGACGTAGGCCGTGGTGCGCATGCCGCTGCGCACCGGGCCGTTGGCGGCACCGTCGATGCGCGTCAGCACGCCCTGAGCCCACGCGTAGCTGCTGGAACTATAGCTGATGGCCAGCACGCGCGACGATGAATGCGCCCGTCCTTCATAGGTGTACGAATACGTGGCTTCCGGCGAGTAGGTCATGCCCCCCTTGCTGCCGCGGTGCCCGCGCACCTCGGTGCTGCTAATCTGCGCCGGCACGGCCACAAAATGGCGGATCGCCCGGTCCTGCCACAGCACGTTGGTGACGCAAAAATACGCGCCGATCCCGGCGGCCAGCAGGATGATGAGTCCGATGAAGCGTTGCATGGCGTTTACGATACAGCGCGGCGGCGGGCGTGAAAAGGTGCATGGCCATGGAAAACCATGCCCCGCCCTGGCGCTCCAAAACCCCCGCTATTCTGCTATAATCCCGCCAACTTATCCCTCCCCAATGGAGTCCCCATGCCCCAACC
This sequence comes from uncultured Phycisphaerales bacterium, assembly GCA_903868035.1. The sequence goes on along the minus strand of CAIPTQ010000119.1, from coordinate 4,680 downwards.
CATCGCCAAGCTCGCCCTGGAAGACGGCACCCTTTTCACCGGCACCGCCTTTGGCGCTGTGGGCGCCAACAGCGGCGAAGTGGTCTTCAACACCTCGCTCTCAGGCTATCAGGAAATCCTCACCGACCCCTCCTACAAGGGGCAGATCGTCACCATGACGTATCCGCAGATCGGCAACTACGGCATTGCCGACGAAAGCGATTATGAATCGGCCCGCCCGCAGGTGGAGGGGTTCATCATCAAGGAACTCTCGCCCGTCGCTTCCAACTTCCGGTCGGTCGAGACGCTGCAGAAATATCTGGAGCGCCACAACATCCCCGGCATCGCGGGGATCGATACGCGAGCGCTGGTGCGCAAACTGCGGATTCAGGGGGCGCTCAAGGGCATCCTCTGCACGGACCCCGCGCTGGTGGGGGACGATGCCGAGCTGGTGCGTCGCGCCAACGCCTGGGCGGGCATGGTGGGGATGGACCTGGTGAAGGTCGTCTCCCCGCGTGCATCGTATCCCTGGTCCACGGACAAGGGGGTTTGGGCGCTGCCCAAGGACACGCCCTCCACTGACCACCGACCACTGACCACTGACCACTCGCCCCACATCGTGGCGATCGACTGCGGCCTGAAGCGCAACATCCTTCGCAACCTGGCGCAGGGCGGCGCCCGCGTCACCGTCGTCCCCGCCGCGGCCAGTGCCGAGGAAATCCTCGCCCTGAATCCCGACGGGGTCTTTGTCTCCAACGGCCCGGGCGACCCGGAGCCTGTCCACTACGTGCAGGCCGCCCTGAAAAAACTCATCGGCAAGAAACCGATCTTCGGCATCTGCCTGGGTCACCAGCTTTTGGGCCTGGCCATGGGCGCGACCACCTTCAAACTCAAATTCGGCCACCGCGGCGGCAACCAGCCGGTCCGCAACACCGGCACGGGCAAGGTCGAAATCACCAGCCAGAATCATGGATTTGCCGTGGACCCGGAGAGCCTGCGTAAGCATGGCGGCGAGCCGACGCACATCAACCTCAACGATGAGACGCTGGAAGGCTTCCGGCATACGAGCGAGCCGGTGTTTGCCGTGCAGTATCACCCGGAGGCCAGCCCGGGGCCGCACGATGCGACGTATTTGTTTGATTGCTTCACGCAGATGATCAAGACGGGCAAAGCGCCGACGGCGGGGGAGATGAACGAGGCGCAGAAGCGGCGGAATGCGGTGTAGTATGATGACCCTTCGCCAATTCTCCGAATCCCTTCGTTCCATCCCCGCCGCCACAAGCTGGTATCTGGCGGACCTGGGCGAAGCCTTGGGCAAGCAGCAGCTCTTCACGCGGCAATCGCCGCAGCGTCTGAAAGTGCTCCGCGAGCACGCGTTGATTGAAAGTGCCGTCTCCTCCAACCGCATTGAGGGCGTGGAGGTCGCGCAAAAGCGCATCGGCACGATCATTTTCGGCCGGCCACTTTTGAAAGACCGCGACGAGGAGGAAGTCCGCGGCTACCGCGATGCGCTCAATCTCATCCACACCAAGGGTGCGAAACTGCCCGTCTCGGAGGATACGATCCGCCAGTTGCACAAGTTGTCCCGCGGCAAGATATGGGACGCCGGTGTTTACAAGGAGAAGGATGGCGACATCATCGAGACCTATGCCGATGGCCGCAGCCGCGTGCGTTTCAAGCCGCTGGGCGCCAAGGCCACCCCCGCGGCCATGCAGGAATTGATGCAACTTTGGTCCACGAGCGTGAAAGAGCGCCGGGTCCATCCGCTGCTGGCGCTGGCCGCGTTCAATCTCGACTTTCTCTGCATTCACCCCTTCCGTGACGGTAATGGCCGCACTTCGCGCTTGCTTCTGCTGCTCCAGAGCTATCATGCGGGGATGGAAGTCGGCCGCTATATCAGCCTGGAGCGTCTGATTGAGGAAAACAAGGAGCGCTACTACGAGGTGTTGGAGCATTGCTCGCGGGGCTGGCATCAGGGCAAACACGACCCGTGGCCGTTCATCAACCACCTCCTGTTCATCCTCAAGACGGCTTACGCCGAGTTTGAGAAACGGGTCGGTGAAACTGCGGAACCCAAGGGCGCAAAAACGGAGTTTGTGATCTCCGCGTTGAGTCACCTGCCTGAGCTCTTCACCGTCGCCGACCTCCAGCGCCAGTGTCCTGGTGTCAGTCTCGACCTGATTCGCAAGATTCTCAATCGTCAGCGCGAAGCGGGCCACGTGAAATGCACGGGGCGTGGCCGAAATGCCGCCTGGACGAAGATTGGCGGCCGGAAAGCCAAAAAGGGCGTAGCGTCCGGGAAATAGGTACTACCTAATTAATTAGGTACTAAATTAGGTACTACGGCAATTGCCCGGAGTGCCCACCGGCTGGCGTCCGAACATAAAATGCAGTTCATGGGCCGTGGTCATGGGGGTTTTGTGTAAAAAGGCGCTGCCTTTCCATTATTTTCCCGCGAATCGTGTAACTGCGGCACCTGACGGGCGTGCTTGCTAGTGGGTGCTGATGGCCGTTAAGGATTCATAGGCACCCCGGTGATCAACGGCCACTGTTACGGGAGGAATGCAATGCATAAGACCACCATCATCGCGACCGTATGGGTTCTGGCCCTGGCCCTTCCCGCTTTCGCCCGTGGCGGCGGCGGCGGCCTGGGCGGGGTGCGAAGCATTGCCGGTGGCGCGGGAAATGGCGTGGGCGGGAGCGGCCGCCAGATGCAACTCGGCGACAGTTACGCCATCTTCAACACGGTGAGCATATTTGATCTCAATCGCAATGTGACGCCTCCGCCTCCGCCCCCGCCCCCGCCGCCACTCCAGCCCGATAAATATAATCTGGGCGCGCCCGTCTTCCGGGGTTCCATCGTGGACGACGTTGGTCCCCTGGCCATGCTGGAAATTCAGGAGGCCAATGGCGCCATCTCTTACCAATACCTGCGCGAGGGCCAGCTCGTTTCCTGGAATCATGCCACGGTCCTGCGCATCACGTTGGACACCCTGCGGCTCTCCGACACATCGGGCACCGGGATTGACATCCCCATCGGCTCCAACCTCTATCGTGTCCCAGTCGGCACCCTGCCAACCGCGCCCTCTTTTGTATCCAATGACGTCATTGGCGCCTCCACCGTCCCGCAGCCGGGCGCAGGAGTCGGTGGCCTCCGCGGCTTGCGCGGCGGGTTTACACCCGGCACGGGCGCGCGGGGCAACACCGCCAGCGGTTTGGCCACGACGCTGATCAATCCCGCGCTCAATCCCCCATTGCCTCCCGGCACGACCGACGACCTCGCCGCCCGCATGGCGTTACGCCGGCAGATTCAGTTGCGCGGCACGGCCAGTTCCATGCCAGCGCCGCTCCCATAACGGTGTTTCAACGCACATCCGAATGCGCGAATGCGTGAAATTGGACATGTCGCTGGACAAGGTCAACTCTCGTTTCTATACTTTCAATAAATATTGAAGGATCGTTACCCGCGCCCTGATGCACGGAGGCTGCCTGTGGATATGCCCGGCTTGCGGGCGGCGGGGCCTTTGGGTGACTAAGTAAGGAACGACCATGACGCGAGTTGCGGCTCTCACGCAAACCACCCCGCCGGCCACGCTTGCCGCCTCCGCGTCGCGTCCGGCGCGGTTGGCGCTGGCGGATTTGGTGGCGCCGCAGTTGCGTGCCGTGGATGAGCTTTTTGCGCGGGAGTTGGAGTCGGATTTGCCCAATGTGAATGAACTGGTCACGCACGTGGGGAAATTCCGGGGGAAGATGCTGCGGCCCATGCTGGTGCTGCTGTCGGGCCTGGCGGCGGGAGGGGGCTGGGGCCAGGAGGGGCGCTTGAGCGAAGATCACGTGACGCTGGCGACGGTGGCGGAGATGGTGCATATGGCGACGCTGGTGCATGATGATATCCTCGACGGGGCGGAAATCCGGCGCCGGGGCGCGACGATCAATCATCTGCATGGCAATGAGGCGGCGGTGCTGCTGGGGGATTATCTGATTTCGCACGCGTATCACCTGTGCGGCAGCCTCGGCGCGCGGGGCCGGTGGAGCGGGGATGCCAGCCGGCTGCTGGCGCACACGACGAACATCATCTGCGAGGGGGAACTGACGCAGAATTATCACCGGCGGAACTGGGCGCTCGATGAGCAGACCTATTACCTGATCATTTATCGCAAGACCGCGGCACTCACGGAAGTCTGCTGCCGCATGGGCGCGATGCTGGCCACCGAGCGGCGCGAGTGGATCGAGGCGCTGGCGCTGTACGGCCGGCAGGTGGGGATGGCGTTTCAGATCGTGGACGACATTTTGGATATTTGCGGGCAGCAGAAAACGGTGGGGAAGAGCCTGGGGACGGATATCGAGAAGGGCAAGCTGACCTTGCCGCTGATTCATTTTCTGCGGCATGCGGCGCCGCCGCATAGGGAGCTGTTAATTGAACTTCTGGAAAGTCAGGAACAGGACCGGGTATCGCATGTGAGGCAACTGGTGGCGCCCAGCGCGTCGATCGGGTATGCGCGGGGAGAGGCCGAGCGGCTGGTGGGGGAGGCGGTGGCGGCGCTGGGGGCGCTGCCGGAGGGCGCCGCGCGGGAGGCGCTGGTGGAGGCGGCGCGGTTTGTGACGGCGCGGAACATGTGAAGGGATTTGCGGGTTCAAGGATGTGCGTGGTTGAGCGTGGCGGTGGAGGCTTGTGCCTGGTCTTGGGCGGGGGTGAGGTGT